>NZ_JAUMKF010000009.1:0-158491 GCF_030519405.1 Bacillus sp. C28GYM-DRY-1 | reverse complement strand
AGATGATCAGGTTGATAGGTCTGAGGTGGAAGTGTGGCGACACATGGAGCTGACAGATACTAATCGATCGAGGACTTAACCACATTTTGAATAATGTCACACCTGTTATCTAGTTTTGAGAGAACACCTCTCTAAAAGGCGGAAAAGCAAAGAAACTCCGCTAAGGGCTCTCACATCCTGTGAGAAACGCCCAGTACCTTCATCCTGAAGGCATTTGTTTGGTGGCGATAGCGAAGAGGTCACACCCGTTCCCATGCCGAACACGGAAGTTAAGCTCTTCAGCGCCGATGGTAGTCGGGGGTTTCCCCCTGTGAGAGTAGGACGCCGCCAAGCAATTGCACGTTAGTGTAATTATGGAGGATTAGCTCAGCTGGGAGAGCATCTGCCTTACAAGCAGAGGGTCGGCGGTTCGAGCCCGTCATCCTCCACCATTTTTCATTATACATATCGGTTGTACATATATGCCGGTGTAGCTCAATTGGTAGAGCAACTGACTTGTAATCAGTAGGTTGGGGGTTCAAGTCCTCTTGCCGGCACCACTTTTATATGATATAATATTCAAGTCTCTTGTAAGAAGAGCCATTAGCTCAGTTGGTAGAGCATCTGACTTTTAATCAGAGGGTCGAAGGTTCGAGTCCTTCATGGCTCACCATTTATTTGTTGCGGATGTGGCGGAATTGGCAGACGCGCTAGAATCAGGCTCTAGTGTCTTTACAGACGTGGGGGTTCAAGTCCCTTCATCCGCACCATTTCTGCGGAAGTAGTTCAGTGGTAGAACACCACCTTGCCAAGGTGGGGGTCGCGGGTTCGAATCCCGTCTTCCGCTCCAACTATACCATCCACGCCGGGGTGGTGGAATTGGCAGACACACAGGACTTAAAATCCTGCGGTAGGTGACTACCGTGCCGGTTCAAGTCCGGCCCTCGGCATTAAGTTTTGCGCCCGTAGCTCAATTGGATAGAGCGTTTGACTACGGATCAAAAGGTTAGGGGTTCGACTCCTCTCGGGCGCGCCATTATTCTTATAGAATAGTTAGGAAATCGGGAAGTAGCTCAGCTTGGTAGAGCACATGGTTTGGGACCATGGGGTCGCAGGTTCGAATCCTGTCTTCCCGACCATTCTTGGGGCCTTAGCTCAGCTGGGAGAGCGCCTGCTTTGCACGCAGGAGGTCAGCGGTTCGATCCCGCTAGGCTCCACTTGGTTTCAATAAATATTTATTTGGCGGTGTAGCTCAGCTGGCTAGAGCGTACGGTTCATACCCGTGAGGTCGGGGGTTCGATCCCCTCCGCCGCTACCAATGGACCTTTAGCTCAGTTGGTTAGAGCAGACGGCTCATAACCGTCCGGTCGTAGGTTCGAGTCCTACAAGGTCCACCACTATATGGAGGAATACCCAAGTCTGGCTGAAGGGATCGGTCTTGAAAACCGACAGGGGTGTCAAAGCCCGCGGGGGTTCGAATCCCTCTTCCTCCGCCATATATATTCTTAATCATCGCGGGGTGGAGCAGTTCGGTAGCTCGTCGGGCTCATAACCCGAAGGTCGCAGGTTCAAATCCTGCCCCCGCAACCAAAATATGTGAATGAAACAAGGAGTGCCTGAAGGGTACAACACCAATAATTCACTTTATACATATGGTCCGGTAGTTCAGTTGGTTAGAATGCCTGCCTGTCACGCAGGAGGTCGCGGGTTCGAGTCCCGTCCGGACCGCCATTTAAATACTTAGGCTCGGTAGCTCAGTTGGTAGAGCAACGGACTGAAAATCCGTGTGTCGGCGGTTCGATTCCGTCCCGAGCCACCATTTATCAATATATATTTTGGCGGTTGTGGCGAAGTGGTTAACGCACCAGATTGTGGCTCTGGCATTCGTGGGTTCGATTCCCATCAATCGCCCCAAATAAAATTGCGGGTGTAGTTTAGTGGTAAAACCTCAGCCTTCCAAGCTGATGTCGTGGGTTCGATTCCCATCACCCGCTCCAATTCTAAACTGTCATGGGCCTGTAGCTCAGCTGGTTAGAGCGCACGCCTGATAAGCGTGAGGTCGATGGTTCGAGTCCATTCAGGCCCACCATGGCTTATATTCCACAGTAGCTCAGTGGTAGAGCTATCGGCTGTTAACCGATCGGTCGCAGGTTCGAATCCTGCCTGTGGAGCCAAATGGAGAAGTACTCAAGTGGCTGAAGAGGCGCCCCTGCTAAGGGTGTAGGTCGTGTAAGCGGCGCGAGGGTTCAAATCCCTCCTTCTCCGCCATAAGATTACAGATATAAGTTCTCAACCATCGGCCCGTTGGTCAAGCGGTTAAGACACCGCCCTTTCACGGCGGTAACACGGGTTCGAATCCCGTACGGGTCATCCAAAAACCTTGCATATCCTGCAAGGTTTTTTATTTTTTATAAATGCTGATATGGCTTAGATATCATTCTATATTCTATAAACAGGCAACAAAAATCTTCATATATTTTGTTTTTCTTCGGAAAATAAAGTTAATTGTCAATAAGTATATAAGTATAAGCGTTTTAATGAGAGGGCTTTTTTATTTCTTCGGATAAATACTATAAATGAAAACTATGATGTCAGAGGAGAACAGCATTTGATGCACAAAGCGAACGAAGCTGAATGTTCTTCATATTATGTATTTGTATAATCGGCTCAAAGAGGACTCGGGATTTTCAATCTATCCGCAAACCTTTATTTTCGGGGCAAAGGCTTCACCAAGCTGTTATTATGCCAAGAAAATCATTAAGCTGATCCATTCTGTCGCAGAAAAGGTCAACTATGATCCGGCAGTCAAACAGCTGATCAAGATCGTTTTTTTGGAAAATTACAGAGTTTCTATGGCTGAGCGGATTTTTCCGGCATCAGATGTTAGTGAACAAATTTCAACTGCAAGCAAGGAAGCGTCTGGTAAAGGAAATATGAAGTTCATGATGAACGGCGCCTTGACTATTGGCACGCATGATGGCGCAAATATTGAGATACTTGAGCAGGTGGGGCCTGATTGTATTTACACATTCGGCTTAAAGGCGGATGAAGTTCTATCGTATCAGGAAAACGGTGGCTATAGATCGAGGGAATATTATCAGCATGACCGCAGAATCAGGCAGGTAGCGGATCAACTGATCAACGGTTTCTTTGAAGGGGAAGCAGATGAATTTGAATCGATCTATGACTCGCTGCTTCCGCATTATGAAAAGCCGCTTAAGCGGCTTTTCACAGATTCATGGAATAGATTGTGAAGGATAAAAATGTCGCAAATGCACTCCATAAAACATAAGGCAAAAGAAGATAGCTTGCGGCTCTGCTGTATTTTCTCGCTATGATCATTAAAAAGAGTGCAGTGATGGCGACAAGCAGGGAGTCAATTGATGCAGCAAGCAGATTCTTTTGGGTAAATTGAAAATAGCTGAATGCCTGATTAAGCACATAATTAATCAAAAGCGTAAGCCAAAAGCTTTTCGCATTTTTAAATGAAAACGCGGCATACACAATGGCAGCTGAAAGGGAGATCAGGGCAAAAAGGATGGCCCAAACGATGCCGATCGCAGATCCGGGTGGTGTCCAGTTCGGTTTTTTCAGTGAATTGTACCATTCTTGGTCAATTGGAAACAGGTAGTCTGCGGCTGAAAACAACGCATATGTAATCACAAAAACCGCGATTGCGCCGACAATCTTCTTCATATTTGAACCTCCGTATGTATTTATTTTACATTCATTCTTACCCTTTATTTTATAAAGATCAAACCCCCGATATGCGGGGTAAATAATGGTCTTAAATCCCTGCAACGCGTTCATATTCAACTGCCTGACTCTAAGTCTTCCTGCGGTAAAGCAGATTTGCGGGCGTATTTTTCGCGAATGACATCGTAAAGTTCATAAAGTTCATAAGGAAACAGCATATCAGTTTTTGTTCGTCGGCATCTGGCTTCATATCCGTTCAGTATCACATGAAATGTTTCTACACCCCAAACGTATCTAAAAGCGGAATAATCATTTTTTGTAACCTCGTATAGGAAGATCAAAAGATACGGTATTTATGTCGATGATTCTGCCATTAAAGGTCACATTTTTTAACTGTTTTACTTCTACCTTATAACTTGACTATTAAAAGAATCTGGTTTTTTACCCGTTTTGTTTTTGGGGCAATTCCATTCCGCACAAATTGGTTTTTCAATCAACCGTTATTTAACTTGCAGGAATGGAGCTATGTTGAAAATAACACTGATCGCCACAGAGAGCTTCCTGTCCCCTCGGCTCGAGGAGGCGTTATTCAAATCTACCTCTTGCAGTAAAAAACAGCCCGTATTTCAGCCCGAGCTGTAGGTTTTATGATTTTGCTTTCATAAAAGCTGGTTGAAAGATGATAAATCAAGGTTTTGTTAGAAAAGGCAGCGGTAATGGTTTGTTTTCCGGTGTCAGAACGGATTGGTAAACGGCATTGAGCCTTTTGGTTACATGGGTAAAGGTAAATAAAGATTCTACATTGTGCCGGCCGTTTTTTGTGATTTTGTTTATTAATTCTTGGTCTGAAAAGGCTCTGTCTATTGCTTTCGCAAATGAAGAGGGTTTGTTGTAGCTGTCGATGACAAGACCATTGACTTCGTGTTTTACAACTTCTCCGTTTCCGCCCCGGTTTGTGGTAATTAAGGGAGTTCCGGCCGCCATTGCTTCATAATTCACACGGGCGAGGGGTTCATCCCACTGAGAGCTACACACAAATACATCTGACATCAGAAAGAGGTTTGGTATGTCGTCTGCAGGGATGAATTTCGTGAATATTATGTGGCCCCTGTATGGCAGCGCCAGCTTGCGCAGATAGGTTACATAGTGGTTTTCACCGTCATCGCTGAACCACTTCCCGCCTGCTATAACAAGCACAGCGTCGGGATGCTGCTGTAAAATCCGTTTCATGCTGTGAATGAGAAGGTGAGGCCCTTTTGTGGGGCTTAAACGGCCGGCAAATAAAATGACTTTCTTATCCTCAATGCCGTATTTTTTCCGGTATGTTTCTCTAATAGCCGAACCTTTCAGCGTCCAGACAGGCGGATAAGAGTGGATGTCAACACCGGAGTATACGACTTGGGTAATGTCCTCGGCTTCAGGGAACCGTTCAATGACCGTTTGTTTAATAAATTCGCTGACGGTTGTGATCATGGAGACATTGTCGAGTACTTCTTTTCCTTGCGCGAAGGTCATCTTTTTTTCAGAAAACATTTCGTTATGCAGGCTCAGAACAATCTTGCTGTTTGGTGAGGCTTTTTTATATAGAGCAACATTTAAAGGCCTATTGAACACGTGAATAAGGTCAAAGGAAGAGGCTCGCAGTTCCTCGGTTACCGCCTCGCGGTAATGCTCTTTTGGCAGATGGATATACTGTACGCCGTCTTTTGTTTCTTTTTTTGGAAGTGATGGATCTTCTATTGAAAAAATGGTCAGATCGTACCGTTTGCTAAAATACGGCGTAACACCGTCGATCATCATTTGAATTGCGCCGCCGCGTACCGCGGGCGCCGGCAGCTTTTCTGTACAGATAAAGGCAAGCTTCATTTTCATTCCCCCTGAACAGCGACGATAAATATGCGAATTCGTTGGCCAAACCATCTTTGAAATCTTTGCTCACGTTTTGCTTGGTTCCCCTATTATTTTGACCGATAAGTGTAGTGCTGCTTTTTACCGAAAATGTCTTCAATGAGGGAGACAACCTTTAAGATTTAAAGCACCTTTGCGCTTCCCCTGTTTCGCCAATAAGATGTGGTTTCACAAAAACAGCGTTGATGCCTTTGACACAGTCGTCGATATAGGTAAAATCTTTTAACTGCTGCCGTTACCGAAGATGGTGAGCGGCTTTTGCTGAAGCAAAATTACTGATCATATACCAATATCCTATTAAATAAGGGCTGGTTCGTGATTCCGCTTTCTGCCCAGTTTTTTCGCCTCATCTGATGTACAAACATAGGGGTATGCTTTTGGAATATCATGTAATTCACAGCAGCTGAGGGGAAAAAGCGGCCATACTTGCCGGCGGGAACAATGCGTTGTGATAAAAGGGGACTAGAATATGTGAAAAAGCCTAAACAAAACCCACTGTCACATACCGCAGCAGGGTGTTAAATTTTTACACCGTATACTTTTGATGAGCTGGAAACATTAGAAGCTAGTCCCGATATGCTGAATACGTAAAAGAACCCCCGACAACCGGGGGTTCAATCAGCGTGGAGGTCGCCGAATGTTGTCATGATTCCCTCTTCATCGAGTTCTTCCTCATAACGCTCATGAGCTCTGCTTTGATAAACTGTAATTTCTTTGCCTGTAATATCTGTAGCGATGAAATTTTCGTACGACTCCGTATTGCCGATATTTTCTTCGGCATTCATCGTCATATCATCATAGCTGAGCGGAGGGTTTTCCATATCCTGCGGTGTTTGCGAATTCCCGTATTTTTCGACGTCCTGGTAGGAATCTTCACTGTCATAAGGTGCTCTGATTTCTTCATCATCGTCAAATTCAAATTGCCCGAAAGGTGTTTCTTCTTCGATTGGACGGTCTTTGGAAACGACATCCTGTGACGAATACTCTGCGAGCGTTGTGGCAGTTGGAAACGCTTCAAGACGTTCGTAAGGGATTTCCTTTCCGCTGACTTCACAAATACCGTACGTACCGTTTTCTATCGCCTTCAATGAATGCTCAATGTCTCGGAGGTGCTCTCTCTCATGCAAGTCGAGGGCAATGTCTTTCTCACGCTCGTAAAGCTCTGTCGCCTGATCGCCGGGGTGGTTGTCGTAAGCCGAAAGCTCACCCCATGAATCATAAGGAAAGGCAGAGTTAAGCTGGAAATGGTCATTGTCTTTGAAACGGTTTAAGATTTCTTCTTTTGTTTGTTCCAGTTCCTGTTTCAAGTGTTGAAGCTGGTCTTTTGTAAGCAATGTGATCGCCTCGTTTCTCTGTGGTGCATACCTTTAGTATGAACAGATCGCCTGAAGAACTTTCATAAATGACGAGTGGAGGAATATAGGAGATTTTCCTTATATGGTAAGCGGATACAACCTTTGCTATCAGTGGAGAAAGAAATTTAAGGTTTGTTTCTTTTTCATTTCTGGAATTAGGTTTATAATAGGTAAGGCAGGCCATTTGGACTGCAGGATCTGTGTGTTTGACACAAAGGAGACACAGGTGTATGGTATTAAAAGCATTTTAAGGATTATGGAGGAATGTCTCATGGTGACAACGGTGCAGCGTACGTTCCGAAAGGAAGTTCTACATGCATTACATAAAGCCAAAGAAGTCAACCATGCTGTCTTAATAAGCTATTCGAGACAAATCGAGTCTCTTGACCCTCTATCATTTTTCAATTACGGAGCAAAAAAATATACAGGCAATCGATTTTTTTGGTCAGATCCTGAAAGTGAATTGACAATAGTCGGTCTTGGCAAAGAAGCGGTTTTCCAGACAAATCAAAAAAACAGCGAGCGTTATCGCGAGGTTTTTGAACAATGGGAGCGCTTTAAAAAGACGGCTTTTCATATTTATGAAGAAGAAAAGCTGCAGCATTCTGCAGTGGGACCTGTGTTATTCGGAGGATTTTCCTTTGACCCTTGCGAAGAAAGAGGTACACAATGGGACCATTTTTCGGAAGGGGATTTCTTTGTGCCTGCGCTTATGCTGACGATGACTGCCGAAGGCCCGTTTCTAACAGCCAACAGATGGGTAAGCGGAGAGGAAGACGCAGAGACAGTTTTGGAAGGCTTAAAGTCTCTTGCAGCCGAATGTAAGGTTCCTGCTTTACACCAAGAAGATCAAGCTGCAATTACAGCATCTCAAGAGCTGGATAAGGATGATTGGCTGAAAGCAATCGAAACGGCAACAAGCCAAATTAAAGAGGCACAATATGATAAGGTGGTTCTTGCCCGAGAGCTGCTGCTCACGTTTGAAGGGCCGATCCAAATTGAACCGGTGCTTAAAACGCTTCTGAACGATCAGCAGACAAGCTATGTTTTTGCAATCGAGCAGGAAGGAAAAACCTTTGTCGGCGCGTCTCCAGAAAGACTGATTAAAAAAGACGGCAGCACTGTCATGTCTTCTTGTCTGGCAGGCTCCATTAAACGTGGCACGAATGAAGAAGAAGACCGCCGGATAGGCCTAGAATTATTAAACGATGAGAAAAATCTGCTGGAGCATGATATTGTTGTAGGCATGATTCATAATGCTTTTGCATCAAGCTGTTCTGAGGTTGAAAAGCCTGACGGACCTATGTTGTATAAAACGAAAAGTGTTCAGCACTTATTTACGCCGATTGTTGGGCAGCTTCGTGAATCTGCTTCACTTTTTGATTTAATTGAGAAACTGCATCCTACGCCGGCGCTTGGGGGAGCACCTCAAAAAAAAGCCGTTGAAGTGATCAGAGAGATCGAACCGATGTCCCGTGGCTGGTATGCGGCCCCTATCGGCTGGATTGACAGCCAGGATAACGGAGAATTCGCAGTGGCCATTCGCTCAGGACTGATCGAAGGCAGCACAGCAAGGCTGTTTGCCGGGTGCGGCATTGTGGAAGATTCGGAGCCACAGTCTGAATATGAAGAAACACAGATTAAATTGAAGCCGATGATCTCTGCATTAGGAGGTGAGAGGCGTTGACAGCCAACCCAATTACTCATTACATCGGAAGTTTTATTGATGAATTCGCCCTTTCCGGGATTACGGATGCCGTCGTCTGCCCGGGCTCAAGATCCACACCGCTGGCTATTCTTGCAGCCGCGCATCCCGATATCAGTATTCATGTCCAAATTGACGAAAGATCTGCCGGTTTCTTTGCTTTAGGGCTGGCAAAAGCGAAGCAGCGTCCCGTGCTTTTGATATGTACATCAGGAACAGCCGCGGCCAACTTTTATCCGGCTGTGATTGAAGCCCATTATTCAAGAGTGCCCATTATTGTGTTAACTGCTGATCGGCCTCACGAGTTGCGCGAGGTAGGCGCACCGCAGGCTATTAATCAGCACTTCTTATTCGGTAACTTTGTTAAGTTTTTCACAGACTCTGCTCTACCTGAAGAGTCTCCGCAAATGCTGAGATATATTCGAACACTGGCCGGCCGCGCCGGCGGGGAAGCACAAAAGCGCCCAATGGGACCTGTGCATGTGAATGTGCCGCTGCGTGAACCGCTGATGCCGGATCTTTCGGATGAGCCGTTTGCAAGAATGAGAACAGGCCGTCATGTGTCTGTAAAAACGGGTACGCAGTCTGTTGACCGCGAAACCCTCTCTGATGTAGCTGTAATGCTGGCAAAGGCTGAAAAAGGAATGATCGTCTGCGGAGAGCTCCACAGTGATAAGGAAAAAGAACACATTATTGCGCTGTCAAAAGCGCTTCAGTATCCGATTTTAGCGGACCCGCTGTCTAATCTGAGGAACGGCGCTCATGATAAAAGCACTGTCATTGATGCGTATGATTCATTTTTAAAAGATGATGAGCTGAAGGCGAAATTGCGTCCTGATGTCGTCATTCGTTTTGGGCCGATGCCTGTCTCAAAACCGGTTTTCTTATGGCTCAGGGATGAGCCGGCAATTCAGCAAATTGTGATTGACGAAGATGGAGGGTGGAGAGACCCGACACAGGCAAGCGCGCATATGATTCACTGCAACGCATCATCTTTTTCTGAAGCCATCATAAAAGAACATACTGACAGGATTAGATCATCAGAATGGCTGGAAAAGTGGCAGTTTGTCAATGAACGGTTCCGTGCGCATTTGCAAACAATGAGCAGTGAAGAGGTTTCATTTGAAGGCAATCTCTATCGAATTCTTCAGCATCTTGTGCCTGAAAACAGCTCTCTGTTTGTCGGTAACAGTATGCCGATCAGGGATGTTGATACATTTTTTGGAAAACAAGAACGTGCTTTCCGAATTTATTCAAACCGGGGCGCAAACGGGATAGACGGTGTCGTCTCCTCTGCTATGGGGGTATGTGAAGGAACAAAAGCGCCTGTTACACTCGTGATTGGAGATTTATCTTTTTATCACGATTTAAACGGACTGCTGGCAGCCAAAAAGCTGGGCATTCCTCTTACTGTGATTCTCGTGAATAATGACGGCGGAGGGATTTTCTCATTTTTGCCGCAGGCTTCTGAAAAGACACACTTTGAAGATTTGTTCGGCACACCGACAGGGCTCGATTTCAAGCATGCGGCTGCACTATACGGCGGAACATATTCATGCCCGGCCTCGTGGGATGAATTCGAAACAGCTTACGCGCCCCAGGCAGACAAGCCCGGACTCCATTTGATAGAAATCAAAACGGATCGCCAATCGAGAGTTCAGCTCCATCGCGATATGCTGAACGAGGCAGTGCGGGAAGTGAAAAAACATTGGGAACTGTAAACATAACTGTTTCAGACGGTGTCCGATATGCTGTGACAGATGAGCGGCCGGATGCTTCCGAGGCCGTCGTCTGTCTGCACGGGTTTACCGGCAGCAAACAATCATGGAATTTCCTTGATGGGATGCTGCCTGATTCCCGTTTGATCAAAATTGATTGTCTAGGGCATGGCGAAACCGATGCCCCGCTGAATGGGAGAAGATACAGCACAAACCGGCAAGTTTCTGACCTTGCAGAGATTTTTGATCAATTAAAACTTCACAAAGTGAAATTGATTGGGTATTCTATGGGAGGAAGGCTTGCTTATTCATTTGCGGTGGCATATCCCGAACGGGTATCGGCACTGGTGCTAGAAAGCACAACGCCGGGGCTCAAAACGCTTGAGGAACGGCGTGAGAGAATCATGCGGGACCGGAAGCTTGCCGATTTTATTTTGCGTGACGGGATCAAAGCCTTTGTGCAGTATTGGGAGAACATTCCTTTGTTTTCATCCCAGCAGCGGCTGGCTGAAGATATTCGGCACATGATACGATCCGGCCGTCTGCGAAACAATAAGATTGGGCTTGCAAATAGTTTAACGGGCATGGGCACTGGTTCACAGCCTTCCTTGTGGAGCCGTGTAGAAGAAATAGCCGTGCCTGTGCTTCTAATCTGCGGGGAGTGGGACAAAAAGTTTTGCGCCATTAATCAAGAGGTGCATAAGAAGCTTCCATCTAGTAGAATAGAGATTGTTCCAAAAGCCGGCCATACGGTCCATGTGGAACAACCGAGATTTTTTGGTAAAATAGTGAGTGAGTTTTTGACAAGCTTGACTCATTCACATAGAGAATAAAGGAGGTCATCATATGGCTGCAGAATGGAAAACAAAACGGACATACGATGAAATATTGTATGAAACGTATAATGGTATTGCAAAAATAACAATCAACCGCCCTGAGGTACATAACGCGTTTACACCTAAAACGGTTGCTGAAATGATTGATGCGTTTGCTGACGCAAGAGATGATCAAAACGTTGGGGTTATTGTGCTTGCCGGTGCCGGAGACAAAGCGTTTTGTTCAGGCGGAGACCAAAAAGTGCGCGGCCACGGCGGATATGTAGGAGACGACCAGATTCCGCGTCTAAACGTACTGGATCTTCAACGTTTAATCCGCGTTATTCCAAAACCGGTTGTTGCGATGGTGTCCGGATATGCGATCGGCGGAGGCCATGTGCTTCACATCGTATGTGATCTGACAATCGCTGCCGACAACGCGATTTTCGGACAAACTGGCCCTAAAGTGGGAAGCTTTGATGCTGGTTACGGTTCTGGCTACTTAGCTCGAATTGTAGGACATAAAAAAGCCCGTGAAATCTGGTACCTTTGCCGTCAGTACAACGCACAGGAAGCGCTTGACATGGGTCTTGTCAACACAGTTGTTCCTTTGGAACAACTTGAAGAAGAAACGATTAAATGGTGTGAAGAAATGCTTGAAAAAAGCCCGACCGCACTTCGTTTTCTTAAAGCTGCGTTTAACGCGGACACAGACGGACTTGCTGGAATTCAGCAGTTTGCAGGGGATGCTACCCTTCTTTACTACACAACTGATGAAGCAAAAGAAGGCCGTGATTCCTTTAAGGAAAAACGCAAACCTGATTTCGGACAGTTCCCTCGTTTCCCGTGATCAGCAATACTTAGTAAACAAACAGCTTGAGACTTTGCGGTCCAAGCTGTTTTCTTTTCAATACAGACATTTTACCTCGGAGATGATGACATGCTGACAGAACAGCCCAACTGGCTCATGCAGCGGGCACTGCTGACACCTGAGAGAATCGCTCTCATCTATGGAGACCAAACCGTGACATTTGCAGAATTGTTTGCTGCGTCTAAGCGAATGGCGGCGCAGCTTGCTGCTCATTCGGTTCGAAAAGGAGAAACTGCGGCTATTTTGCTCCAAAACCGTGCAGAAATGGTTTACGCCGTTCACGCTTGTTTTTTGCTTGGTGTGAAGGCGGTACTTTTGAATACGAAGCTGTCAACACATGAAAGGCTGTTTCAGCTGGAGGATTCCGGCGCCCGCTTTTTACTGACAGATTCAAACTTTGACCAGCAAGATTATGAGCATACCGTTCAAACCATTGATGTGGACGAACTGATGAAAGAAGCCGCTGAGGAAATTGAGATCCAGCCTTATATGCAATTGGATGAAACGGCAACGCTGATGTATACCTCGGGTACGACAGGCAAGCCCAAGGGGGTTCAGCAAACGTTCGGAAACCATTATTTCAGTGCGGTGTCATCCGCGCTTAATTTGGGTATAACAGAACAAGACCGCTGGCTTATCGCATTGCCGCTCTTTCACATCAGCGGATTGTCCGCGTTATTTAAATCTGTGATTTATGGAATGACTGTCGTGCTTCACCAGCGTTTTTCCGTAAGCGATGTGCTGGATTCTATCAGCAGGCATCAAGTGACAATGATATCTGCGGTGCAGACAATGCTGGCCAGTCTTTTGGAAGAAACAAGCCGCTGCCCTGAATCCATCAGGTGCATTCTGCTTGGCGGAGGCCCTGCACCGCTGCCCTTGCTTGAGGAATGCCGCGAGAAAGGATTCCCTGTCTTTCAGTCATACGGAATGACAGAAACATGCTCACAAATTGTTACCCTGTCGCCGGAATTCAGTATGGAAAAGCTCGGATCTGCGGGTAAACCGCTGTTTTCATGCGAAATCAAAATAGAGCGGGACGGACAGGCGTGTAAACCGTTTGAACACGGTGAAATCATGGTCAAAGGCCCGAATGTGATGAAAAGCTATTTTAACCGGGAGAGCGCAAACGAAGCCTCCTTTCAAAATGGCTGGCTGAAAACAGGTGATCTTGGGTATTTGGACAGCGAAGGCTTTTTATATGTACTGGACAGGCGTTCAGATTTGATCATATCAGGCGGAGAAAACATTTATCCGGCTGAAGTGGAGTCAGTGCTGCTTTCACACCCCGCTGTAGCCGAAGCCGGTGTTTCAGGGGCAGAGGACAAAAAATGGGGGAAAGTGCCCCACGCCTATCTTGTCCTTCACAAGCCTGTGAGCGCAGAAGAATTGACCGCCTACTGCAAAGAACGCTTGGCGAAGTTTAAAATTCCGGCAAAATTCTTTGAACTGGACAGCCTGCCGCGCAATGCGTCTAATAAGCTCATGCGAAATCAGCTGAAGGATGCGCGTAAAGGAGAACTGCTATGATCGAAATAGAGAAAATTACGCTTTACCATTTGAGCATGAATTTAAAGAAACCATTTAAAAACAGTATTGAAACGCTTCAAGAGCGTAAATTTCTGATCGTGGAAGCTATTGATACATCCGGTGTCACTGGCTGGGGAGAAGTGTCTGCGTTCTCTTCGCCTTGGTACACCGAGGAAACCATTGGAACATGTTTGCACATGTTAAAGGATTTTTTTATTCCCAATGTTGTGGGACGTGAATTCAATCACCCTTCCGACGTGCCGGACAGTCTGGCGCGCTATAAAGGAAATCGGATGGCAAAAGCGGGACTTGAATCCGCTGTATGGGATATCTATGCGAAAAAGAAGGGCATATCCCTCGCTGAGGCATTGGGCGGGACAAGAGATAAAGTGCCTGCTGGGGTGGTTGTCGGCCTGGCACCCCTTAATGATATGTTGAAGGAAATTGAGAGTTATCAAAAAGAAGGGTATCAAAGAATAAAAATAAAAATTCAGCCTGGACAGGATGTGGAATTGGTCAAGGCCATCCGCAGCCGGTTCCCAAACATGCCGCTCATGGCCGATGCCAATTCCTCCTATGAACTGAAGGATATCAGCCGTTTAAAGGAGCTTGATGACTATCAGTTAATAATGATTGAGCAGCCGCTCCAAGCTGACGATATCGTAGACCACCGCCACTTGCAGAAACATTTGAAAACGGCCATTTGCCTTGATGAAAGCATTTGTTCAGCCGATGATGCGAGACGGGCGATTGAGCTCGGAAGCTGTAAAATCATTAATATTAAGCCTTCCCGAGTCGGCGGTTTAACAGAAGCCTTAAAAATTCATGATTTGTGCAGAGAGCATCATATGCAGGTTTGGTGCGGAGGGATGCTGGAAACAGGCATATCCAGAGCGCAAAACGTGGCGCTAGCTTCACTGCCGCAATTCACATTACCCGGTGATATTTCATCATCTTCACGCTATTGGGATGAGGATATTGTGACCCCTGATATCCGTATCGATAATGGGTTTATTTCTGTGTCAAAACAGCCTGGTTTAGGGGTTGAAGTGAATCAGGACATTATGCGAAAATATGTGACCAAAATGGATGTTTTCACACAGCATGGATGAGAAAAAAGCATTTTGCCATTTTGAGCGAGTGTCAGTGTGCTGTTATAGTAAAAGCGTTCGATGAATACATCCCTTCTCGTTTGGACCGGCTGCCCAGCCGGTTTTTTTATGCATTTGTTGCTTGACATAAATGGACAAACGCGATATTTTTGCACAAAGGAAACTTTTTGTCCTGTCTAAATAAAATATGCTTTTGGCTAATTTAATGTCACATGTCTAAGAAATAAAAACATAAGATAATACAATCGGACATTGTGGCAAGGAGGAGGGAAATGATGAAACAGTTACTGATGGCAGCAGTACTTTCCGCTTGCTTTGCGTTAACAGGATGCGGTACCGATTCAGCCGGGAAAAGCAACGATCAGCGATTGCAGGTAACGGCAACAACATCCCAAATTGCCGATGCAGCCGAAAACATTGGAGGAAAGCATGTAAAAGTCACCTCTTTAATGGGACCAGGGGTCGATCCGCATCTTTACAAAGCCTCACAAGCTGATACGAAAAAATTAATGTCAGCCGATGTTGTGCTTTACAGCGGATTGAATTTGGAAGGGAAAATGGAGGATGTTCTTCAAAAAATAGGCGAACAAAAACAAGCAGCGGCAATTACTGAGGCCATACCGAAAAGCAAGCTTATTTCTGCCGGAGCAGGTAAGACGTTTGATCCCCACGTTTGGTTCAGCATTCCGTTATGGATCTATGCGGTGGATGAAATCGAAACGCAATTCAGTAAGGCGATGCCTGAGCACGCGGAAGATTTTAAGAAAAATGCCAAAGAGCACGAAGAAGATTTGCAAAATTTAGATAAATGGGCACGTCAGGAGATTGCACACATTCCGGAGAAAAGCCGTGTGCTTGTTTCGGCTCACGATGCCTTTGCGTATTTGGGGAAAGAGTATGGTTTTCAGGTGAAAGGCCTGCAGGGACTAAGCACAGATTCGGATTACGGATTGAAGGATGTTCAAGAACTTGTCGATCTCCTAACAGAAAAACAAATAAAAGCTGTTTTTGTAGAAAGCAGTGTGTCTGAAAAATCAATAAATGCAGTCGTGGAAGGGGCTAAAGAAAAAGGCCATACAGTCACAATCGGCGGTCAGCTCTATTCAGATGCCATGGGTGAAAAAGGCACAAAAGAAGGCACATACGAAGGAATGTTCCGCCACAACATTAACACTATTACTAATGCGCTTAAATAAAGAAAAGAGGTGAGGGACATGTTCCCTGTTGAGCTCGATAATGTAACGGTTGCCTATCATAAAAAGGCTGTTCTGCAGGACATTTCGCTGCAGATCCCTGAAGGAAAACTGATTGGCATTATCGGTCCAAACGGCGCGGGCAAATCAACCTTGATCAAAACCATTCTCGGTCTTGTGCCCAGGGCGTCAGGAGACATCTCTATTTACGGCAAAGACTATAAGGATCAGCGGACAAGAATCGGATACGTTCCGCAGCGGGGTTCGGTTGACTGGGATTTTCCCACAAACGCGCTCGATGTCGTGCTAATGGGGAGATACGGCCGGATTGGCTTATTGAAAAGGCCCAAAAAAGCCGACGTGGATATGGCGAAGGCTGCTTTAGAAAAAGTCGGGATGCTTGATTATGCAAAGAGGCAGATCAGCCAGCTGTCAGGAGGCCAGCAGCAGAGGGTGTTTCTTGCCAGGGCACTATGCCAAGACGCTGACATTTATTTTATGGATGAACCGTTTGCCGGGGTTGATGCAGCGACGGAGCGGGCAATCATGACGCTTTTGGCAGAACTAAAAGAAAAAGGAAAAACAGTGCTTGTCGTCCACCATGATCTGCAGACTGCCGAGGATTATTTCGATTGGATTCTACTGCTTCATCTAAGAAAAATCGCTTTCGGACCTGCGAAAAACGTTTTTACAATCGAAAACTTGCAGAAAACGTATGGAGGAAGGCTGACATTTCTGAAAGATAAAGTGCTGGCAGAAGGACATAAGGAGTGAGAGTATTGTTTGAAAGTTTGTGGCTGCAGCTCCAGCACCCGAATACACAGTGGGTGCTGGCTGGAACGCTTTTACTGGGAGCGGCAAGCGGTGTTTTGGGCAGCTTTGTGCTGCTTAGAAAGCAAAGTTTAATCGGCGATGCAATGGCCCATTCAGCTCTGCCGGGAGTGTGTCTCGCTTTTTTGTTCACCGGGCAAAAATCACTGCCTTTCTTTTTGCTGGGGGCAGCGCTTGCCGGGCTGCTCGGAACGTGGTGTATTCAGCTGATTCCACGGCTTTCAAAAACAAAAGAGGACTCGGCAATCGGGATTGTTCTCTCAGTGTTTTTTGGCGTCGGGATCATACTATTGACATTTATTCAGCAGCAAGGGACAGGAAGCCAAAGCGGGCTTGATTCTTTTTTATTCGGCCAGGCCGCTTCATTGGTCAGGCAGGATATCATTTTGATTGCGGGAATATCAGCTGTTCTATTGCTCCTTTGTGTTGTTTTCTTTAAGGAGTTTACGTTGATTACTTTCGATCTCGCGTTTGCAAAGGGATTAGGACTGCCGGTGCGTTATTTAAACGGGCTTTTGGCTTGCCTTATCGTCTGTGCTGTCGTCATCGGGCTTCAGGCAGTTGGTGTGATATTAATGGCAGCTATGCTAATTACACCTGCCATAGCTGCAAGGTTTTGGACCGAAAGATTTACCGGAATGTTAGTCATTGCCGGGGTCACAGGCGGGGTCAGCGGTGTGGCCGGAACCTTGCTGAGCACGACGATGAAGGGGATGGCGACAGGGCCATTAATGATCTTATCAGCAACAGTGATTTTTCTATTTTCAATGATTTGCGCGCCTAAGCGGGGATTGGCTGCAAAAGCAATAAGGCTGATCAGGCTGCGGCGCAAAACAAGCAGGGAGCAGGTGCTGCTGACGATATATGAGCAGTATGAAAAGAACGATCTTTATGTAATAGCTGAACGTGTTAGAAAGACAAGGCGCCTATCCCCTTCATTATGCCATAAGGTATTGAATGGCTTAGAAAAAGAGAGGTGCATCGTGCGGGTTGAAAATGGGATTTGGCAAATAACACGTACCGGGATAGAAAAAGGCTATCACATGGCTTTGAAGCATCGGATGTATGAAATGTACCTCATGCACGAAATGGAGCTTGCGAATCTGGAAATTGATCAGGATCATTTTGACCCGGATCGTTTGCCTGGGGAAACAAGAGAGCGGCTTCTTTCACTCTTAAAGCTGTATGGCCGGATGCCTAAGCTTCAAAAGGCGGCTCCTGATGCCGGGAAAGGACAGATCGCAAATGAGTTTTGAAGCATGGATTATAGCTACAGGTGTACTAGTCGGTGTAAGCTGCGCATTAATCGGAACATTTCTCGTGTTGAGAAGAATGGCGATGCTGGCCGACGCGATCAGCCATACAGTGTTGCTTGGCATTGTCGGTGCTTTTCTTGTGACAGGAAGTCTTGACGGAATTCCTATGTTGATCGGCGCTGCAATTTCTGGTCTGTTAACGGCATTTTTGGTTCAGCTTCTTCACAGCAAAGGGGTTCAATCTGATGCCGCGATAGGAGTTGTGTTTACATCTTTATTTGCAGTCGGTGTTATTTTACTTTCTGTGTATGGAGCGAATGTCCATCTCGATATTGAGCACTCGTTAATGGGAGAAATCACGTTTGTGCCATGGAATACGCTCTCAGTATTCGGAGTTGACATCGGGCCGAAAGCGTTTTGGATGCTGGCATCTGTCCTAGTTTTAAATGTCTTGTTGATCAGTGTGTGCTATAAGGAATTCAAAATCGCTTCGTTTGATCCGCAAATGGCTTTAGCTCTGGGAATACCGGTTTTGCTGATTCATTATGTGCAAATGGGCATGTTGTCGCTAACAACCGTTGCTTCCTTTGATTCGGTTGGTGCTGTCTTGGTTGTAGCCATGCTGATTGTCCCACCTGCTGCGGCTCATTTGCTGACGGACCGGCTGCTTTATATGCTGATTCTCAGCGCGCTGATTGGCGGACTGTCGGCGGTTATGGGCTATTTCTTCGCAACATGGCTTAATGTTTCAATTTCCGGAGCAATGGCGGCCATGACAGGTGTATGTTATGCCGGCGCCATTTTGTTATCGCCTGCAAACGGGATCATGACAAAAAAGCTGAGAACAATGAACATGAAAAAAGAAAGAGCTGGCTGACGCAGCTCTTTCTTATGATTACAAATCATGCGGCTTAAACGTTTTGCAGTCCGTTTCCTGGCTGTTTTCAGCCGTTTCACCAGTATGGCTAACAACATAAATGGCATCAGCGGTGCATTTGTTTCCTTTGCCCCAATAAGAACAGTTGTTGACTTCGCATAGAATTTTCTGCTCCATGCCATCCCCTCCTTATAAAGGTTCTGGCTTAGTATAGCCGTCGGGTATGTCCGCTATTCCTCTTGGCGGATATACCGTTTATCTCGCATAAACATTTTCCAGAAAAAATAAAATCCTGGAAAGAGAATGATAAATGCAACGATATACGTCGCAAACAGCGCTCTGAACGTTGCTGGCTCTGTGAAACCCGACATGATTGTCACATCGGGATAAATCATATACGGGAGATGCGCCCGTCCGTACGCGTAGCTTGCCAGAAAATACTGGATCGCAATCGCGACAAGTGCAAGCCGCGGCTTTCCGATGTTTTTGCCAAAGCTCTTGTTTGGTAGAAAAAGTGCGATTCCCGCGATGACAAATGTAATGAACGATGCAATAATCCAAGAGAAATCATTCATCATTCCGCTGTACAGCCAGTTTGCTTCATTCCGCAATGTCATTATAATGCTAACAGCAAATAGGAGTGAAATTGGGCCTGTAATCAAGGCGCTTTTTCTGTAGGCGCGGTACGCGTCCTGTTCCTCCGCCACATTTGAAAAATCAGCAAGCAGCAGCGAAGACAAAAACAAAGTGCTTAAAATTGCAAACCCGATAAATGAGTAGGCATTGGGGCTTGAAAAGATTTTAGACATGTTCAAGTTATAGATTCCGTTCGTTTTTTCTATAAACCCTCCGTGTGTCACAGGAAGCACCAATATTAAAATAGCAGGGATGATAAAGCCGGAGATGCCGGAAATATATCTTAGTATCTTCCGCTCCTTTGCTGTGTTAGAAAAAACGAGAAATCCGCTTCGAATCGCTAAAAACAGTAAAATCATGCTGCCGGGAATTAATAAAACGGTTCCGAGCACAAATGTCGCGCCAGGAAAAAAGCTGAAGAGCGCCACGACGATGGCCACAATAAAAACGTTTGTGACCTCCCAAGTCGGGGACAGAAAGCGGTTCGCAATATCGGTGGCCTTCATGTGCTCCTTGTTTAAATAGATCATAGACCAAAATCCCGCTCCAAAATCCATAGTCGCCATGACGGCGTAAACAAACACAAAGCCCCAGATAATTGAGATGGCGATCAGAGCGTCAGTTGAAATGTCCATTTGTCGATCTTCCTTCCATTTGGTTTCCTGTTTGCGGAGCCATTACGACTCCGCAGTATTTAAATCCTCGTCAACCGGGTGCTTGCGGAAATAGTACAGCAGCACATAGACGACAGCTGCGCCTAACACGGCGTAAACAAATGTGAAAAATAAAAAGAGCACCCCGATCGAGCCAGTCGTTGTCACGACATCCGACGTTTTTAGGAGATGATAGATGACCCAAGGCTGCCTTCCCGTACAGGCGAAAATCCAGCCGAATTCAATGCCGATGAGACTAAAAGGGCCTGCTGTAATGAAAATGACCAATAGCCACGTTGGGAAGCGGTCTTTCTTGAGTACCTTTCTCCAGACCACACCGATAATGGAATAAAGAATAAGCAGCATTCCTACGCCGACCATCGCATTAAACAGCGTGTGAATGAAGAGCGGCGGCCATTCGTCTCTAGGAAATGCATTTAATCCCTTTACAACAGTATCAAAGCGGTTCGCTGCCAGAAAGCTTAACGCCCATGGAATCTCGATGGCCCATTTTACTTTCTCTTCCTTCGGGTCTGTAAAACCTCCGATAGCAAGAGGGGCGTGAGATCTTGTTTCAAACAAGCCTTCGGCGCCTGCTAATTTTTCAGGCTGATATTCGTACAGCATTTGTGCGGATTCGTGCCCGTTCAAAGCGGTCAGCAGTGAAAAAATGCCGCCGATCGTCAGTGCAAGCAAAAGGGCTTTCCGGTGAAAGCGATAGACCGTTTCCTTTTTTCTCGACCGAATCATTTTATATGCAGCAACAGAAGCAACGATAAACGCGCCCGTCATAAATGCGGATAAAACGACATGTCCTGCGGTGATAAAAAAGCTTGGGTTGAAGAATGCAGCCCACGGATCAACATCTGTAATTTTTCCGTCTGAAATTTTAAAACCAGCCGGCGTTCCTTCAAAGGCATGGACATTCGTGATCAGAACAGCTGATGCTGCTGCCCCAACTAACACAAAGAAAACGGCAACAATCCTCATTGCCGGTGACAAGCGGTCTGCGGCGTATACATAAATCGACATGAAAAGGGCTTCAATAAAAAAAGCATAAATCTCAATTTGAAACGGCAGGGACATGACCCGGCCGATGACTTCCATAAAACCGGGCCATAAAAGCGCGAGCTGAGTGCCCGCAATCGTCCCGGTCGGTATGGCGACCCCCAGCAAAACGGCTTGTGCTTTCGTCCATCTCTTTGCCATAATCGCATAATGGTCATCTTTCGTTTTTTGATAGATCAATTCTGCCACTAAAATCATGAGCGGCAGACCTACTCCAAGCGTTGCGAAAATGATATGAAAGCCCATTGTCGTGCCAAAAAGGCTTCTGGCCAAAACTAAATCATCCACAATCATAAACCACCTTTCTAAAAAGACGTTCTGTATGTATTTTGGGTTTATTATTTGCTTCCTCGGCTAGATTATTCTTCCTATTCTTAAATGCGATGAGGTTTACAATGCAAAGACGCAGGGAAGGATGTAGGAAGATTGACAAAACGTCTGTGAGGATATAAAATAAAACGTAATTATTACGATTTGAGGAAGGGAGATATATATGAAAGAAGGAATTCATCCAAAGAACCACAAAGTCATATTTCAGGATATCAACAGCGGCTACCGTTTTCTTAGCACCTCTACTAAAACATCTCATGAAACAGCAGAGTGGGAAGACGGCAACACATATCCGGTCATTAAAGTAGAGGTCAGCTCTGACACGCATCCGTTTTATACAGGCCGCCAGAAATTCAATGAAAAAGGCGGAAGGGTGGAGCAGTTCAAAAAACGTTATAATATGGGAAAATGAGGCAGACCCTGAGGGTTTGTCTTTTTTCTTGCCCAGTTTAATTTTTGATAAGATGACGAAAAGACAAATGCTGTGATATATTTGAGAGTAAAAAGACCAGAAAGGAATACAGCTAGCTATGAGCCTTCTAAATGATATTCTTGATTTTAACAAGACATTTACTGAACAAAGGGAGTACGAAAAGTATCAAACATCAAAATTCCCTGATAAAAAAATGGCGATTCTTTCTTGCATGGACACTCGTTTGGTTGAATTGCTGCCACATGCAATGAATATGCGAAATGGTGACGTGAAAATCATTAAAAGTGCCGGTGCGCTTGTGACACACCCATTCGGAAGCATCATGAGAAGTTTGCTCGTTGCTGTGTACGAGCTGAACGCAGATGAGGTATGTGTGATCGGGCATCACGATTGCGGCATGAGTAAAATCAGCAGTGAAAGCATGCTTGATAAAATAAAGGAAAGAGGAATTCCGGAAGAACGGATTGAAACATTGAAGTACTCCGGAGTTGACTTTGATCAGTGGTTTAAAAGCTTCGATTCAGTGGAAGCGAGCGTAAAAGACAGCGTGAACGTCATTAAACATCATCCGCTGTTCCCGGAAAATGTGCCTGTCCATGGTTTAGTCATCGATCCTGAGACAGGAAAACTGGATGTTGTCGTGAACGGCTATAACGATTAATGCTTTCGTTTCTTTTCAGGAACAGGATCGACCCCTCCCGGATGGAACGGATGGCATTTCAAAATCCGTATGATTGTCAGCCAGCCGCCTTTTAAAGCGCCGTGCGTTTTAATCGCTTCGATTCCGTATTGAGAACAAGTCGGATAAAAGCGGCATGTTGGGGGCGTCAAGGGAGAAATGAATTTTTGATATCCTCTGATCAGCGCGATAAATAGGGTTTTCATATGTCTTCAGCAACCTTTCTGATGCAAGTATAAGAAAAAAAACACAGATTGAAAAGTTATTTGATAATTCTTATCGGAAAGGTGTGTTATAATGAATGTACATTTTTTTAAAAGGAGAGTGCCATTATGCCTTCAGTAGAAAGTTTTGAGCTTGATCATAATGCGGTTGTTGCTCCATATGTAAGACATTGCGGCGTGCATAAAGTAGGAACAGACGGCGTTGTAAATAAATTTGATATTCGTTTTTGCCAGCCAAATAAACAGGCGATGAAGCCTGACACCATTCACACACTTGAGCATTTGCTCGCGTTTACGATTCGTTCTCACGCTGAGAAATACGATCATTTTGATATCATTGATATTTCTCCAATGGGCTGCCAAACAGGCTATTATCTTGTTGTGAGCGGAGAGCCGACATCAGAAGAAATCGTTGATCTGCTTGAAGACACAATGAAGGAAGCGGTAGAGATTACCGAGATTCCGGCTGCGAATGAAAAGCAGTGCGGCCAAGCGAAGCTTCATGATCTGGAAGGCGCTAAACGTTTAATGCGTTTTTGGCTGTCACAGGATAAAGAAGAATTGCTGAAAGTATTTGGTTAAACAGTAAGGGACCTTTTTGCGCTTATGCAAAAAGGTCTTTTTTGTGTCGTGTCATTTTTTTGCTACCATTTGCTGTAAGCGTTTGCTACTATTTATGTAAATGATGAAAGGGTGATGGCATGAAAAAGATGTTGGTTGTTCTGCTTTTTTCTGCATTTTTGCTTAATGGATGCGGTACTGGTGAAAACAAAGCAAATACTGCAGCTGAGACGCCTGAGGTATTGGATGTCAAGCTGACTGGCCCTAAAAAAGTAAATCCAGGAGAAAGCGCCGCGTATGAAGCAGCGGTATCATATGGTAACGAAGCGGTGACGGATGCCGATGAAGTGGAGTTTGAAGTGTGGAAAGAAGGAGAGAAAGACGCCAGCCGAATGGTTAAAGCGAAACAAGAAAAGGGCGTATACCGATTGGAAACAACGTTTAAGGAAGATGGTGTCTACACTGTCCAATCCCATGTCACAGCAAAAAAACAGCATAGCATGCCGACCTTAAAAGTCCAAGTCGGTGACGCCGATGCTGTCAGCAATCAGTCTGAAGACGCGCATTCACATAATCATTGATTTTTTGAATCAACACGAGTTTCTTGCGGAGGATCAATGGTGTGTTTAACATTATAGGCTTTGACAGTCGTCCAAATGGTGACAAGCAAAACAGCCAGCACAATCAAGATACTTATTGTAATGAGAAGCGCCATGACATTCCACCACCTCCCGTCTTTTAACAATTATAGCAAAGTAAAAGAAATCGTGACAGATAAGGGTAAAAAAGAGGTTTTGACGTACGATATAGAGGGTACACATAGTCATATAAAAAGGAGGAAGATAATCATGTCAGAACAATTGATTCAAGCAGTGAACAAACAAGTAGCCAACTGGACAGTCATGTATGTGAAACTACATAATTATCACTGGTATGTGAAAGGGAAAGATTTCTTCACTCTTCATGAAAAGTTTGAGGAGCTGTATAACGAAACGGCAACTTATATTGACGACTTAGCTGAACGTCTTTTGGCGCTGGACGGAAAACCGATTGCGACAATGAAGGAATCCCTGGAAACAGCTTCTGTAAAGGAAGCGTCAGGAAATGAAACGGCTGAACAAATGGTTCAAAGCGTATACGATGATTTCACAATCATAGGGGAAGAGCTGAAAAACGGCATGGATTTAGCTGATGAAGTCGGTGATGAAACAACAGGAGACATGCTACTTGCGATCCATCAAAATATTGAAAAACACAACTGGATGCTGAAAGCTTACCTAGGTTAGGTCCAAAAAAGAAGAGCCGGATGTCTTATAATAGACGTCCGGCTTTTAATTTTACATCCAAAAAAATAGGCGACAACCAGTCCATTTTTCTGAAAAATCCAATCCGTTCGGCTTGTTTTCCATAGAATATCGTAAGGCCGTTTCTGTGAAAGGATGTTGGAATAAATGGATAGAGACTTTGGCATCTTTTCGTTAATAGCAGTCAGCGTTTCAGCAGCGGGGTTTTTCTTCGGAGGTTTTCAGTATTCATTTCTGATTTTGCTCTCTCTAATGGCAATTGAATTTATCAGTACGACCTTGAAGGAAACGATTATCAACAGGTTGGCGTTTAAAAAGGTATTTGCCCGGCTTGTCAAAAAATTAGTCACGCTGGCTCTGATCTCTGTATGCCACTTTTTTGATCAGCTGCTGAATACACAGGGGTCAATACGTGACTTGGCTATTATGTTTTATATCCTTTATGAATCTGTGCAAATTGTAGTAACAGCCAGCTCTCTCGGTATACCGGTCCCTCAGATGCTTGTCGATCTTTTAGAAACGTTAAGAAATAAATTCAAACGCAAACCGTAACTTTTACCTGTTCACGGGTCATAATAAAGCCCAGAGCGTCAGTCGCACATTCTGGCAAAAAGCACAGAAAAAACTGTACGAGCTGGTCTGCATGCTTTAGCCCTTGATGGCGTGCTGGGTTTCCCTTATTTTTTGATTAAAGGCTTCCGAAGAAACCTAACTGTGGTATGATGTATGGAAGATAGTAGGAACGGATTTGAGGGATAAACATGTACGAGTTTAAAGATTATTATCAGAATACTGTTCAGCTTTCCTTTGACGATCAGCCTTTCTCGGACAGCCCGAAGCATGTCTGGGTGATTTGCCGTTTTGGCGGCAAATGGCTTTTAACAGAACATGAGGACAGAGGCTATGAGTTTCCAGGCGGGAAAGTAGAGCCGATGGAGTGCGCAGAAGAGGCGGCGCTCCGGGAAGTCAAGGAAGAGACGGGCGCGAGAGTGAAAAGCCTCAAGTACCTCGGACAGTATAAAGTTCTCGGTAAAGAAAAAGTGATTGTGAAGAATATCTATTTTGCAGTTATAGAAAAGCTTGAAAAGCAAGCTGATTACTATGAAACGAAAGGCCCGGTTTTGTTTCATGAGCTTCCGGAGAACCTTTCCCGCAATAAAAAGTTCAGCTTTATTATGAAGGATTCCGTTCTTCCGATCAGTTTGAAAAGACTGAAAGAAGCTGGATGGATTGAATAAAAAAACCGGCATATTTGCCGGTTTTTTTATGCCCTGCCCTTCGTCCATTTCTTTTCCAGCAGCTCTACGCCCTGATACATTAAAGTGGCGAATATGGCGATGATCAGCAGACTTAAGAAGACGAGTGTAAAATTAAAGACTTGGAAACCATAAATAATCATATATCCTAATCCGACCTTAGAAACAAGGAATTCTCCTACAATGACGCCAACCCATGATAAACCGACATTTACTTTTAATGTTGAAATAATAGCGGGAGAGGATGCGGGCAGAATCACTTCTTTAAAAATGACCCATTTTTTTGCGCCGAATGTTTTCATGACTTTTATATAGTTTTCGTCCACTTCCTGGAAAGCAGTGTACACGACGATGGTTGTGATAATAACGCTGATGATGGCCCCCATCGCAATAATGCTGATAAAACTGGGACCGAGCGCGACAATCAGGATCGGGCCGAGAGCCACTTTGGGCATTGCATTCAGAATAACAAGATACGGATCTAAAATCCTGGCAAGCCGGTTGGACCACCATAACAAGGCAGCGAGGCACGTGCCCATAAACGTACCAAGCAAAAAGCCAAGCACCGTTTCAAATAAAGTGACGCCGATGTGGGACAGTAAAGACCCGTCACCGAGCTTCTCCAGCAATAAATGCCATACAGCTGACGGAGAGCTGAAGATCAGCGGATCAATCCAGCCGAGCCTGCTGGAGATTTCCCAACCCGCGAAAAAGAGAATAAATATGGCAAGCTGAAAGGAATGGACATTCCGTTTTTCCTTTTTCTGTTTGAATTGATATTGCTCGTGAAGCAGATCAATCGTTTCTTTGCTGTTTCTCAAGAGAATTCAGCTCCTTCCATATCGTTTGAAACAGCGTCTGGAAGGATGGCTCCTGGCGGGCGTCAAAAGGCAACATCGCGGCCAATTCTTTAGGAATGGTAAAAATCTGATGGATGGTGCCCGGCTGGTTTGAAAATAAAAATATTGTATCGCTCATCGCTATCGCTTCCCCAATATCATGTGTGACAAGCACTGCAGTTTTTTGATACTCCTTTAATGTACGGAATACCAGATTTTCCAGTGCCAGCTTTGTCTGAAAATCAAGCGCGGAAAATGGCTCATCCAGCAAAAGCAGACTTGGATTTGGCGCAAGAGTTCTTGCAAGCGCGGCTCGCTGGCGCATTCCGCCCGACAGCTCCTTCGGATATTTTTTCTCCACATCTATGAGGCCGAACTCCGGCAATAAACCGAGTGCAGCAGCCTTGCTTTCTTCCGTCAGCGTGTCGGCGATTTTTAAACCGAGAAGCACATTTTCCTCGATAGATTTCCAGGGAAATAAGTAATCCTGTTGAAGCATATAGCCAATATTATGTTCTTTTTGATTCGGCTCACGGCCTTCAATCAGAACTCTGCCTTCCGAGGGCTCAATCAGGCCGGCAATAATAGAAAGCAGTGTTGTTTTTCCGCAGCCGCTTGGGCCGAGAAATGAGATGAAATCACCTTTTTCGGCATTGAAATGAATATCCCGTACGGCCGTCGTTTTTTCTTTAACAGAAAAATAAGTATGGGTTACATGGTCGACATGTAAGAAAGACATAGATGGCGCCTCCTATTTTTCCGAGGTGACTTTTTCGGCAATTTGTTTATTTACAAGCTGATTGTATGGAATATGTTTCGGCAATTCTCCCGATTGATCCATAATGGTTTGGAGCAGCTCCCATTCTTTTTCGTTGAGAAGAGGGTCTGGCGAATACGAATGCTGTTTTTTATATCGTTCAATGGATGTTTCAATGACTTCTGGATCGGTATCATCAAATTCATCTTTAATGGCGTCTGTGATTTCTTTCGCCGAGTGTTTTCCCACCCACTGCTGCGCCTTATAGATAGCTCTTGTAAACTTGACGGCTGTGTCTTCATGTTTTTTCAGATAGCTTTGTTTTGCTATAAAAGTCGTGTAAGGAACCTGGCCTGATTGTTCTCCGAACGAAGCCACGATATGGCCGATGCCTTTTTTCTCAAAGAGAGAAGCTTGAGGTTCAAAGAGCTGCACATACTCGCCTGTTCCAGAAGCAAATGCATTGGCGATATTGGCGAAATCTATGTTCTGGATGAGGTCAATATCCTTGTGCGGGTCAATCTTATGGTTGTTCAGAACAAACTCGCCGACCATTTGCGGCATGCCGCCTTTTCTTTGGCCGAGAAACGTTTTTCCTTTTAGCTGATCCCATTCGAACTTTTCAACATCTTCTCTCGCGACGAGAAAGGTTCCGTCTGTCTGAGTCAGCTGGGCGAAATTAATGACAGGATCTTTAGCCCCTTGCGCTTCGACATAAATAGATGTTTCTGCCCCGACAAGTGCGATGTCTGAGCCGTTTGAAAGAAGCGATGTCATGGTTTTGTCGCCGCCCCAGGTCGTATTTACATCGACATCAAGCCCTTCTTCCTTGAAAAATCCTTTAGACTCAGCAACATATAAAGGCGCGTAAAAAATTGAATGGGTCACTTCGGATACTTTGACTTTGGTGAGCGTTTCCTCCTGCTTGCAAGCCGCTAGGGCGATCATCAGAAATATACTGCCGACACAGGCGCAGCCCAGCCTTAACCATTTGTTCACATAGACAACCTCCTTATTTAGCATCAAGTTAATATCCTTTTTTGCTTTACATATCGTATGATGGGTATAAAAATGTGTGAATGCCTAATCAGGTTCTCAGGATGTAATTTTGGAGTAAGGAAAGCATATAATAAAAGGAGGCGGATGCTATGATTGTTGAGAAAAGAAGATTTCCGTCGCCAAGCCAGCATGTGCGTCTGTATACGATCTGCTATCTTTCGAATGGCTTACGGGTAAAGGGGCTTCTGGCTGAACCGGCGGCACCGGGACAATATGACGGATTTTTATATTTGCGTGGCGGGATTAAAAACGTGGGCATGGTTCGGCCGGGCCGAATCATCCAGTTTGCGTCCCAAGGGTTTGTTGTGTTTGCTCCTTTTTACAGAGGAAATCAAGGGGGCGAGGGGAATGAAGACTTTGCAGGAGAAGACAGGGAGGATGCTTTTTCCGCTTTTCACCTGCTTCAGCAACATCCGAATGTCAAGAAGGACAGAATACATATCTTCGGTTTTTCCCGCGGCGGCATTATGGGAATGCTCACTGCGATTGAAATGGGCCGGCATGCTGCTTCATTTGTTTCCTGGGGAGGCGTCAGCGATATGATCCTTACATATGAGGAGCGGCAGGATTTGCGGCGAATGATGAAAAGAGTCATCGGCGGAACACCGAAAAAGGTGCCTGAGGAATACAAATGGAGAACACCGTTTGACCAACTAAACAAAATTCAGGCACCCGTGCTATTAATCCATGGAGAAAAAGACGAAAACGTTTCGATTCAGCATTCCTATTTGCTTGAAGAAAAGCTAAAACAGCTGCATAAGCCAGTGGAGACATGGTACTATAGTACATTCACACATTATTTCCCGCCAAAAGAAAACCGGCGTATCGTGCGGCAGCTCACGCAATGGATGAAAAACCGCTGACGGTGAAATATGTTATGATAAAGCAAAAAGAGAACGAAAGGGGATTTCACGTTGGGAATGCCTGTTGAATTTAATACACTGATTGTGACAAAAGGAAAAGAAGTTCGCATAGATGAAAATATATTCACGTTAGAGAAAGACGGATACCGTGTGTATCCGATGGAGATTCCGATGGATGTGCGCAAAACAAAGTTCGGCGAAAAGTCAGGCACAGCTGAAGTGCAGAAACTTCAATGGGAAGGCGGCCGGACCATTATTACGTACAAGCTGACTTCTTTGCATTCTGTCAATTAAAACAAGCCAAGAGCGTAATTGCTCTTGGCTTTTGCTTTTTAAACGAGAGGGCCGCCTGCCAGTGCAATGGCATCTGTATGCGCGAACTTTTTAAAATTTTCTTTGAATTCATTTGCGAGATAGACAGCCTTTTCTCTGTATTCTTTCTTGTTGCTCCACGTGTTTTCAGGCTGAAGGATTTGATCAGGAACGCCAGGAACATGGACCGGTATATGCAGGCCAAAAATATCGTCAGTCATCGTATCTGTATCCTCTAATTTGCGTTCAATCGCTGCTTTGACCATTGCTCTAGTGTAAGAAAGCTTCATGCGTTCGCCTGTACCGTAGCCGCCGCCGGTCCAGCCGGTATTAACTAAGAAAACGTCTGCACCGTGTTCATCGATTTTTTTGCCGAGCATTTCAGCATAGACGTGAGCAGGAAGCGGCAGGAACGGTGAGCCGAAGCATGTGGAAAACGTCGTCTCAGGAGATGTCACACCGCGTTCGGTTCCGGCTAGCTTGCTCGTATAACCGCTCAAGAAATGATACATCGCCTGCTCCTTCGTCAGTTTGCTGATCGGGGGCAGGACTCCGAATGCATCAGCCGTCAAAAATACAATTGTTGACGGGTGGCCTGCCATGCTTGGTGTCATGATGTTGTCAATCATATGAATCGGGTAAGCCGCACGCGTATTTTCGGTATAGAAGGAATCATCATAATTGGCTTCTCGTGTATCTTCATCAACAACAACATTTTCGAGAACAGCCCCAAAGCGGATCGCGTTAAAGATCTGAGGCTCCTTTTCTTCGCTTAAATGAATGCACTTGGCGTAGCATCCGCCTTCAATATTAAAGACGCCTGTGTCAGACCATCCGTGTTCATCATCGCCGATCAGTTTGCGGTCAGCATCGGCTGAAAGAGTGGTCTTGCCTGTTCCAGACAATCCGAAGAAAAGGGCAACATCGCCTTTTTCACCGACATTGGCAGAGCAATGCATAGATAAAATATCTCTTTCAGGGAGCAGGAAATTCATAATGGAGAAGATGGACTTCTTCATTTCTCCGGCATACTCTGTTCCGCCAATTAAAATCGTCCGTTTTTCGAAAGAAACAATAATAAAGGTTTCGGAATGGGTGCCGTCTGTTTTTGGATCCGCTTTGAACTTCGGAGCAGAAAGAATGGTAAAAGGCTGTTCAACTGTTTTCTTATCATTGCCTTCCGGGCGGATAAACAGCTGTCTGGCAAATAAATTGTGCCATGCGAACTCATTTACGACGGTGATCGGCAGTCTGTATTTTTCATCTGCGCCGGCAAATCCTTCAAAAACAAACAACTCATCTCGCTGTTTCAGATAGCTGACGACTTTCGTGTACAGCCGCTCGAACGCTTCTTCTGAAATCGGCTGATTCACCGTTCCCCAATCGATCTTATTCTTCGTGCTTTCTTCCTCCACGATAAATTTGTCTTTAGGAGAGCGTCCTGTATAAGCGCCTGTTGTCGCCCGAACAGCACCCGTAGAAGTTAACATCCCTTCGTTCCGGGAGAGTACTTTTTCTGTAAGCTGTGCTGCTGATAAATTATGACGCACATTTGGGCTTGTTAATAAGGCTTGTAAATCAGCGGTTAAATCAACTGAGTTCATATATGAAACCTTCCTTTACCGTTTTTTGTGTTTTACTAATTGTGAATTAGTATAACATATATTTTCAAATAGTCTATACTATTTAACGTTTTTTGTGTGTGCGTTTTCCAATGTTTTCCCTCAATACAGGCGCCTATTTCTTCTGAATCATATTGACATTGCAAACCCTTTTACGATAAGATATTTCATTGAGCGGATACTCTTATCCCGAGCTGGCGGAGGGACAGGCCCTATGAAGCCCAGCAACCGGTTTCTCTGTTATTTATTATGTGAACTGTGTGAGACAACCAAGGTGCTAACCTGTTGCAAGGTTGTATGATTCCTTGAGCGATAAGAGTGAAAGGCACAAAGACCAAACCCTTTCCTCGATGGAAAAGGTTTTTTTATTTCATAAATATGCCAATTAACATTCTCTAATATAACGTTACATTGTATAAGAGGGAGCGAGTTCCGTATCATATATACAAGGTCTTTCGGGAGGCCTTGTGCAGGAGGAAGCAAATCATGAGTGAAAATCGTCGTTTATTTACATCAGAATCTGTTACGGAGGGGCATCCGGATAAAATCTGTGACCAGATTTCTGACAGCATTTTAGATGAAATACTAAAGAAAGACCCTAACGCGCGTGTTGCTTGTGAAACGTCTGTGACAACTGGATTGGTTCTTGTCAGCGGAGAGATCACAACATCTACGTATGTTGACATTCCGAAAACGGTTCGTCAAACCATTAAAGAAATCGGATACACACGTGCGAAATACGGATTTGATGCGGAAACTTGTGCAGTTTTAACATCAATTGACGAGCAGTCTGCCGATATCGCGATGGGTGTAGACCAGGCGCTTGAAGCCCGTGAAGGCACAATGAGCGACGAAGAAATTGAAGCGATTGGTGCGGGTGACCAAGGTTTAATGTTCGGTTACGCGTGCAACGAAACGAAAGAGCTTATGCCTCTTCCAATTTCACTTGCTCATAAATTGGCCCGCCGCCTGAGTGAAGTCCGTAAAGAAGATATTCTTCCGTACCTTCGTCCTGACGGCAAAACACAGGTAACGGTTGAGTATGATGAAAATAACAAACCTATCCGCATTGATGCGATTGTTATTTCAACTCAGCATCACCCTGAAATTACGCTTGAGCAAATCCAGCGCAACATTAAAGAACATGTGATCAATCCGGTTGTTCCTGAAGAGCTGATTGATGAAGAAACAAAATATTTCATCAACCCTACGGGACGTTTCGTTATCGGAGGCCCTCAAGGGGATGCGGGACTTACAGGACGCAAAATCATTGTTGATACGTACGGCGGCTATGCACGCCACGGCGGAGGCGCGTTCTCTGGTAAGGATGCAACGAAGGTAGACCGTTCTGCAGCTTATGCAGCGAGATACGTTGCGAAAAACATCGTTGCGGCTGAGCTTGCTGATTCCTGCGAAGTACAGCTTGCTTACGCGATTGGTGTTGCACAACCTGTATCAATCTCAATCAACACATTCGGTTCCGGAAAAGCTTCTGAGGAAAAACTGATTGAAGTTGTCCGCAATAACTTTGATTTACGACCTGCCGGCATTATCAAAATGCTTGATTTACGCCGTCCGATCTACAAACAAACTGCTGCGTACGGCCACTTTGGACGCCACGATGTTGATCTTCCGTGGGAACGTACAGACAAGGCGGAGCAGCTGCGTAAAGAAGCGTTAGGAGAATAATTTTATAGCCGCTTACTGGTTAAGCGGCTTTCCCTTTTTTATGTTGTATTCATGTTTATTTTTTTACATAACCGTGAAACCAAATACTATTCCCAGCGTCTATAAATAGGGGTTCAATGATGACAATTTTAATTATGGAGGCAATACTATGTGTGGATTTGTCGGGGTTTTTAACAAGCATCCGTTAGCTCAAACCGCTGATCAAGAAGAACTAATCAAACAAATGAACCAAATGATCGTTCACCGCGGTCCTGACAGTGATGGATATTTCCATGATGAGCACGTTGGATTCGGATTCAGACGGCTCAGCATTATTGATGTAGAAAATGGCGGACAGCCTTTATCATATGAAGATGAAACATATTGGATTATCTTTAACGGAGAAATCTATAACTATATTGAACTGAGAGAAGAACTTGAAGCAAAGGGGTACACATTCAACACGGATTCGGACACAGAGGTTCTTCTTGCGACATACCGTCACTATAAAGAAGAAGCGGCGTCCAAACTCCGCGGTATGTTTGCCTTTCTGATTTGGAATAAAAACGATCATGTGCTTTATGGAGCAAGAGATCCATTCGGCATTAAACCGTTGTACTACACAACGATCAATGATCAGGTTTATTTTGCCTCAGAGAGAAAAAGTTTAATGGTCGCTCAAAATGATATTGAAATAGATAAAGAGGCATTGCAGCAATACATGTCTTTCCAATTCGTTCCTGAACCAAGCACGCTTGATGCCGATGTGAAAAAAGTGGAACCGGGTTCACAGTTCACAATCCGCCCGGACGGTGATATTACATTTAAAACGTATTTCAAAGCAAACTTTAAGCCAGTTCAAACTGAAGAAGACAAGCTTGTAAAAGAAGTGAGAGACGCGATCTACGATTCTGTAAACGTTCATATGAGAAGTGACGTTCCTGTCGGTTCATTCCTGTCTGGCGGAATTGATTCTTCCTTTATTGTATCCGTTGCAAAAGAATTTCATCCAAGCTTAAAAACATTCTCTGTCGGATTTGAACAGCAGGGCTTTAGTGAAGTCGATGTAGCGAAAGAAACTGCAGCGGCACTTGGCATTGAAAATATCAGCAAAGTCATTTCGCCTGAGGAATACATGAACGAGCTTCCGAAGATCGTATGGCATTTTGATGATCCGCTTGCAGATCCGGCAGCGATTCCTTTGTATTTTGTTGCAAAAGAAGCGAAAAAACATGTAACGGTTGCTTTATCAGGGGAAGGTGCGGATGAGCTCTTCGGCGGATATAACATTTACCGTGAGCCGCTTTCGCTTAAACCGTTTGAACGCATTCCGTCAGGCCTGAAAAAGATGCTGCTGCACGTTGCAGCTGTTATGCCTGAAGGCATGAGAGGAAAGAGCCTGCTTGAGCGCGGCTGTACTCCGCTTCAAGATCGTTATATCGGTAACGCGAAAATTTTCGAAGAATCTGTCAAAAAACAGCTGCTGAAGCATTATGATCCGAATCTTTCATATCGTGATGTGACAAAGACTTACTTTACAGAAAGCAGCTCATACAGCGATATCAACAAAATGCAGTATGTCGATATCCACACTTGGATGCGCGGCGATATTTTGTTAAAAGCGGATAAAATGACGATGGCGAATTCTTTGGAATTGCGTGTGCCGTTCTTGGATAAAGTCGTATTTGACGTCGCTTCTAAAATTCCTGATGAGCTGAAAACGAAGAATGGCACAACGAAGTATCTTCTTCGCAAAGCCGCTGAAGGAATTGTGCCTGAGCACGTATTAAACCGCAAAAAGCTTGGTTTCCCTGTACCGATCCGTCATTGGCTGAAAAACGAAATGAACGAATGGGTGCGGAACATTATTCAGGAAAGCCAAACGGATGCTTATATCCACAAGGATTATGTTCTTCAACTCCTTGAAGACCATTGTGCGGACAAGGCTGATAACAGCCGGAAAATCTGGACTGTACTGATCTTTATGATCTGGCACAGCATCAATATCGAAAAACGGTACATGCCTGAAGAGCTGAGCCATCAGCCTAAAGAAGTCATCTTTGTGTAACAAGCAACAAGGCTTTCGATTAATCGAAAGCCTTGTTATTATCCTTTTATTTCTTCATCATCATTGATTTACCCAATCCACACGGAAAATTCAGAAAAATGATTTATTGATATTTTTTTCTAGGGGAGAAGAAAGCATGCAAAAACAAAAACAAGAGCTGCACCGCGGACTCGAAGAAAGGCATATTTCTTTAATGTCTTTAGGAGCTGCCATAGGGGTGGGATTGTTTCTCGGCTCCGCATCAGCTATTCAATTAGCGGGTCCGGGTATTTTGGGAGCGTATGCCATAAGTGGGATGGTCATGTTTTTTATTATGAGAGCGCTTGGAGAAATGGCCATTCAAAAACCAGTCGCTGGCTCTTTCAGCCGCTATGCCCGTGATTATTTGGGACCGCTTGCAGGCTATTTAACAGGGTGGAACTACTGGTTTTTATGGGTTGTAACCTGTATGGCTGAAATCACTGCTGTCGGAATTTATATGGGGTACTGGTTTCCGGACGTGCCAAACTGGGTTTGGGCACTATCGGCGCTGGTCATTATGACGGGTGTTAATTTCCTGGCTGTCAAAGCTTACGGAGAGCTTGAATTTTGGTTCGCTTTGATTAAAATTGTCGCGATTTTATCTATGATTGCTGTCGGTTTATTGATGATCATCGCAGGGGTCGGCAATGGAGGCATCGCAACTGGAATCAGCAACTTGTGGAACAACGGAGGATTTCTTCCACATGGAATAAAAGGGGTTTTATTGTCACTGCAAATGGTGATGTTCGCCTATTTAGGGATTGAAATGATCGGGGTGACAGCTGGCGAAGTGAAAAATCCGCAAAAATCGTTAGCCAAGGCAATTGATACGGTATTTTGGCGTATTTTGATTTTTTATGTAGGCGCTTTATTTGTCATTATGTCTATTTACCCATGGCAGGAAATAGGCTCACAAGGAAGCCCGTTTGTCCTCACATTTGAAAAGGTGGGCATTCCATCGGCAGCAGGCATCATTAACTTTGTCGTCTTAACAGCCGCGCTGTCTTCATGCAACAGCGGCATTTTCAGCACAGGGCGGATGCTGTTTAATTTAGCGGAGCAGGGTGAGGCGCCGCAAGCATACGGGCAGCTGACGAAAGGCGGTATTCCGGGTAAAGCTGTTCTGGCTTCAGCGGGCGCTTTATTAGTCGGAGTGCTGTTAAACTATGTTGTTCCTGCAAAGGTGTTTACTTGGGTCACAAGCATTGCGACATTCGGAGCGATTTGGACGTGGGCAATCATTTTGCTTTCTCAAATTAGATACCGGAAAAGCTTGCGGCCAGAAGAAAAGAAACACTTAAAGTACAAAATGCCTTTCTTTCCGTTTACGTCTTATGTATCATTGGCATTTTTAGCATTTGTCGTGATTCTTATGGCTTACAGTCCTGATACAAGAGTAGCCGTGATTGTCGGACCGATTTGGTTTCTTATCTTGCTTGCTGTTTATTATGGAAAGGGTTTTCATAAGAAAAACGCGGCTGATGCCAGCGAACGAAATATCAGCTGACCAAAAGAGAAAGAGCTCCCAGCGGGCTCTTTTTGTGTGTGCTCATAGAAAATAGAGAACAGGAAAGAATAGGAATATAATTTTTGCAGAGGCAGCTTACAATTGCGGAACATGTTTTATGATAAGATAAAAGTCATACGTTTGATGCCGGATGTGAACGTTTTATGGAGAAAACAAAACCCGAACTGTCATTACGTCCGGGTCAGCAATGGTTATTGCTTTCAAACATAATTTGAAAAATGGTAAAGTAAGACGAAGCAGGTCTTATGCTTTTTGAAGTGATTTATAGTATTGGCCCTTTGTTACATATTCCGACCGTATTCTATGCATATCTTGTCGGTCTTCTTCGGTCAATGGGCGGATGACTTTTGCAGGACGGCCAAAAGCGAGATGGCCAGGCGGAATGATCTTTCCCGGCGGGACAAGACTGCCGGCACCAATAAAGGCACCTTCGCCAATCTCGGCTCCGTCTAAGATGATTGAGCCCATGCCGATTAAGGCGTTCTTGCGGATAACAGCGCTATGAAGTGTAACCTGATGGCCTATCGTGGCGTCATCTTCAATGAGAAGCGTCCGGTTCGGGCTTTGATGGAGGCAGCTTAAATCTTGTATATTGACTCTGTTTCCGATTCTAGTCGGCGCGACATCTCCCCTTATGACAGCAGAAAACCAAATGCTGGACTGTTCTCCGATAACGACATCACCGGTAATTGTTGCATTATCAGCTACAAAGGCTGTTGGGTGGATATCTGGCATGTGTTCCTTATAAGGGTAGATCATAGTATTCATCCTTCTTTCTCTATTTAAATTTCGTATGAGGTGAAGAGCATGTGGACCTGGAAAGCAGATAGACCTGTTGCCGTGATTGTGATGATCCACGGGGCAAGTGAATATCACGGGCGATATAAATGGCTGATTGAAATGTGGAGATCTTCGGGTTATCACGTTGTCATGGGCGACTTGCCGGGTCAGGGGACAACGACAAGAGCCAGAGGTCATATTCGCTCATTTCAAGAATACATTGATGAAGTAGATACTTGGATAGATAAAGCACGAACCTTTGAGCTGCCGGTTTTTCTTCTCGGTCACAGCATGGGCGGCCTGGTCGCGATTGAATGGTTTAAACAGCAAAGAAATCCCCGTATTACGGGAATTATTTTATCATCACCGTGTCTCGGACTGCAAATTAAAGTCAACAAAGCGCTTGACCTTGCATCAAGAGGCCTGAATGTCATCGCTCCGTCGCTTAAGGTTGATTCGGGATTATCAATTGATATGGCGACGCGTAATGAGGAGGTCATCGAGGCCGACCAAAATGACTCGCTATACGTCAGGAAAGTATCTGTCAGATGGTACAGAGAACTGTTAAAAACAATTGAGTCAGCGATGGTGCCGACGGATGCGTTTTTGAGAGTGCCGCTCCTTGTGATGCAGGCCGGTGACGATATGCTTGTTGACAAAACGATGGTCATCAAGTGGTTCAATGGTGTAGCTTCCCACAATAAAGCGTACAGAGAGTGGGAAGGGCTTTATCATGAAATATTTAATGAACCCGAAAGAGAAGATGTCTTTAAAGCGGCAAGAGCGTTTACTGATCAATATATTTGAACTAGTTGGGGGTGCATGTGTTGACAGTACCGGAACATCCTTTTGGACTGATGGCAAAAGTATATCGAGATATATTTCCGCTCGTTCATCAAGAGCTGGACATATGGAAGCAAAAATCAGAATCAATTTCTAACAGTGAATTAAAAGCACAGGCAACCGCAAGTATTCGAGACAAAACGTTCCACTGTGAGGGCGGCGGCATAATGGCCTTGTTGTCAGGCAATCAAAAGCAGAAATGCGTCGAGTTTATCATTGCGTATCAAACGATCAGTGATTATCTGGACAATCTGTGCGACCGGAGCACCTCACTTGACCCGCAAGATTTTCGGAAGCTCCACACCTCAATGCAGGACGCACTGACAGTGGGAGCGGAACCGCAAAATTATTATCAATTCAGAGAAGAACAGGATGACAGCGGATATTTGCATGAACTGGTCAAAACGTGCCAGCGTGTTCTTGGTTCCATTGAGCACTACGACATGATTAAACCTTATCTGCTTGAACTGTGCGGCTATTATTGCGATTTGCAGGTGCATAAGCACGTCATTGAGCATGAGCGTGTTCCGCGGCTTGAGAAGTGGTTTACTCAATATGAATCTGAGCTGCCTGAGAAGATGGAATGGTATGAATTTTCAGCCTGTGCAGGCTCTACGTTAGGCATATTCTGTCTTGTTGCGTATTCGTTCCAGCCTGATTTCACAGAAAACACCGCTAAAAAAATCCGCAATAGTTATTTTCCTTACATACAAGGTCTTCACATTCTGCTTGATTATTTGATTGATCAAGAGGAGGACTTGCTGGAAGGGGACTTGAATTTCTGCTCGTATTACGAGTCGCATGAAGAAATGATGAAGCGGCTTGAACACTTTATCCAAAAAGCCGACGAACATTTACAAGGCATTCCGCATGAAAACTTCCATCGTTTAATCAATCGCGGCTTGCTGGGCGTTTATTTGTCAGATGATAAAGTGGCTGGCCAAAAGGAAATGGGCCGGCTCGCGAAGAAGCTGATCAAGGCAAGCGGAAAAACCTCCTTTTTCTTTTATATCAACGGCAGAGCCTACCGGAAATTTCAAAAAATGGGCTGGATGAAAAACGCAAAGAAAAAAGCTCAAATCATTTGCTGATTTGAGCTTTTTTTTCGATGGCAACAATAAATGGCGGGTCATTTTGTTGATTGATAAATCCGTATGTTAAGACACGGGCTGCTTGCTGATCCAAGTTCCGGCAAAAGTCAAGCACGTCGTTTTTTTCAGCTTTGCCTTCTGGGTGACCATGATAGACGACCAAAACAATCAGGCCTTCATCTTTCATGATGCTGAGAAGCTGTTCAATTGCTTTGATCGTTGAACTGCCGTTCGTTGTAATCGATTTGTCCCCGCCCGGCAAATAGCCGAGGTTAAACACAGCAGCCGCCACTTTGCCGTGTGTTTCCGGCGGAAGGGATTCAGCGATTTTGTCATGGCTTTTGTGAAATAACGTTGTTCGCGCTTGATATATCTCACCGAGCCGTTCCTTCGTATTGGCGACGGCTGATTCCTGGATGTCGAATGCGTACACATGGCCGTGTTCACCGACCAGCTCCGCTAAGAACTGTGTATCATACCCGTTGCCCATCGTTGCATCGACGACAATATCTCCTTCTCCCGTGGCCATTTTCAGCAGTTCTTTGCTGTAGGGAAGAATTTTCTTCAAAATCATAGCGCTGATTCCTCCTCAAGCCGTTGAAAGAACTTTCCTTGATAGCTGCCGCGATTTTCAAGCTCTTTATTAATGGCGCCAAGCACTTCCCATTTGTTGACGCTCCACATCGGCCCAATCATCAATTCTATCGGTCCGTCACCTGTAATGCGGTGGACGATCATTTCCGGCGGAATGATCTCAAGCTGATCGCAGACGAGCTGAACATATTCGTCTTGAGAAAGGAATTCGAGTTTTCCTTTTTCATATTGCTTGACCATCGGTGTTCCCTTCAATAGGTGCAGCAGATGGATTTTAATGCCCTGGACGTCCAAATCTGCGACAGCCTTAGCAGTTTCCATCATCATGTCCCGGTCTTCCAAAGGCAGTCCGTTGATAATATGCGAGCAGACACGTATGCCGTGTTTTCTTAATTTATTGACGCCTTCCACATAGCAGGTGAAATCATGTGCGCGGTTGATCAGAAGAGCAGTCCGTTCATGAACCGTTTGAAGCCCAAGCTCCACCCACAAATACGTGCGTTCATTCAGCTCTGCCAAATAGTCAACGACATCATCAGGCAGACAGTCCGGACGTGTGGCAATCGAAATGCCGACCACATCATCAAGTGCGAGGACAGATTCAAACTTCTCACGAAGCACTTCAACGGGCGCATGTGTGTTGGTAAAAGCCTGAAAATAAGCGATGTATTTGCCGTCCTTCCATTTTTCGTGCATACGGTTTTTAATGTCATGGAACTGCGTCATTAAATCATCGGCCCGGTTCCCGGCAAAATCGCCGGAGCCTGCTGCACTGCAAAATGTACAGCCGCCGTGGGCAACGGTGCCGTCCCGGTTCGGACAGTCAAAGCCGCCGTCCAGCGCCACTTTAAACACCTTATGGCCGAAATGTTCTCTGAGATGATAATTCAATGTATGATAGCGTTTTTCCGTATTTGAATAAGGAAAAGGATTGTTCTGCATCACAATTCATGTGCCTCCTTGCGTACGATTGCATCCTAAAATTGTAGCACAAAAAGGAGATATGGGACAAACTGTCCCATACGCAAATGTTATAAGGAACTAGTTTTTTCTTGTTTCACTCTTAGTTTTCTTGGAGATATATCACTAAAAAGAGAAAAAATAATTCCAAGTATGAGAATGATGCTTCCGATTTTAAACGTAAAGTTGAAGCTGTCACTGATTTTCTCGTTATAAAGTTCTGCTATTTTGTTCTGAAGAATTATGACTTGCTCTCTTTGCTTTTTAAACTTTTCTTTTACTTTATCTTTGTATGGCTTGGGTGTTTTAGAGAGAAGTTCTTCTTCTTTTTGATTTAGTTCTTTCATTGTTTTTTCCTGGTCAAAAGTGTTACTGTTTGACTCGTGCAAATGGGCTATAATTTCTGTTTTTGCCATTTCATCAAATACCGCATTATCTTCTACAATTTTTACAGCTTCTTTTGTAGCAGAATCTACATGATGATTGATGCTTGTTGTTAGGACACTAGTAAGAATAGCAATCCCAACTGCTTGCCCCACAGTCCTCATCATATTTAAAATCCCTGATGCAATACCAATTTTTCCCGGGGGGATTAATCTAATTCCTGAACCCATAGCCGGCCCAATGATAAGTCCTAAAGCTAAGCCGGATATACAAAGAAGAATTATTACAAGTGAAATAGAACTGTCATATCTTATATAACTATATAAGTAAGTTGAGATTGTTAACCCCATCATACCTAAACTAGAAAATAGAGCGCCTCCTAGTTTATCCGATAACTTTCCAGATAGAACAGAGGTAAACATAGAAGATAATGCTAAAACAGATACAATTAGACCTGCCTCTAATTCTGTTTTTCCCATTAGATTAGTAAGCAGTAAAGTTATGATAAGAGTTCCGCTCGTTAGTCCTAGCCCTTGCATAAAAAGTGTTAATGAACTAAAAGTGAATGTCTTTACCTTTAGCATTGATAAAGGGACCATTGGGTATTTTATTTTTGATTCAATATAGAGGAATAACATAAGTAATAACATTGATATACTCATAAAAATAAGAAATGTGGAAGATGTCCACCCTAAATCTGATACTTTAGCAAAACCAAATGTTAAACAGAATAGAGCTCCAGATAAAATCAGCATACCAATATAATCAACTTTTTTATTGGCTGAGTTATCATAGCTTTCAGTTATGAAAATAGCAGCAAAAAAGATAGCGATAATGCCTAGAGGAATATTTATGAAAAATATAGATTGCCAATTAAAGTTTTCAGTTAACAATCCACCGAGAACAGGGCCTAATGTCGCGGCAAGTCCTGAAAAAGCTCCCCAAATTCCAATAATCATTCCTTTTTTTTCTTCGGGCACAATTTCGAGAGCAATTGGCATTGTTACTGGAACAATAAAAGCAGCTGATAAGCCTTGAATGACTCGAATTGCAATCAACATTTCAATGGATCCACTTATACACGCCAGAAATGATGTGAAAATAAAAAGGGCTAGTCCAAATATAAATGCTTTTTTTCTTCCAAAATGATCAGCTAGTTTAGATGCAGCAACTAACATAACAGCGAATGCTAGTGTATAGCCTGTAGCAACCCAGGCCACTTGGGATAGTGTGCAGGAAAAATCAGTTAACATTTCAGGTAGTGCGATGTTTACTATTGTTGTATCCATTACAGAAATAAATGTACCTAAGAGTAAAGCACCTAAAATTATAATTTTCTTAAAATTCATATATTTCATCCCCTTGTTGATAATAATCTAAAGTGTTATTTAACAATTATCTAAAAACATAGTAAGTTAAAACAGTAATATTTGTCAATGGATTGTTTTAAAATTCCTTTTTTAAAATTCATTACTAATAGTTCTTTAATAATGGTATAGGCTTTACAAACACTAAAAAATTCCTTAAAATAGAATATAATAGATTATAATTCCTATTAAGTGTTTTTATTCTAATTTATTTAGCTTTGAAGGAGGTAATATATGACGACTTTAATTAAATTGTTTTGTATTCCGCATGCTGGAGGAATGACTAGTATTTACAATGAGTGGAAACCCATTGTGGGACTAAATATGGAATTAATCCCTATTGAACTGGCAGGTAGGGGAACTAGGTTTTGAGATGAACATTACAAGACTTTTGACCAAGCTGTTGATGATGTTGTAGCTAAAATACTGAATCATAATAAAATCGAACAAAAATTTGCAATTTATGGACATAGTATGGGCGCTTACATCGCTTATGAGGCAGTACAGATATTAAACAAACTAAATGATAATAGATTAGTTCACTTATTTGTTTCAGGGAAAGGAGCGCCTAATCTAACAAAAAAGGAATTTATAAGTGATTGGTCTGATGAGGAATTGATTAAGAAAATTGATGAATTAGGTGGTTTACATAATAGATTGAAAAATAACCGGGAACTTCTTAATGTGTTTATTCCTGTAATTAGAAATGATTACAGAATAATAGAGACATATAATCATAATATAAAAAATAAAATAGAAACTAAAATGACAGTTATTTCAGGTAAATATGATGAATCAATTTCCATGCAAGAGATACTAGGATGGAAAGAGTATTCACATAAAGAAGTTGATATCTTCCAAATTAATGGAGGGCATTTTTTTATAAATGAAAACGCCAAGGAAGTTATAAAAATTATAAAAGAAAAGCTTTTATTGAAGTAAGGAGGCTCTTTGTGAATAAATATTTTTGGGCACCAAGCATACAATGGAGACAAGAGGATAACGAGATAATAATTGGAGAATTAAAGTTTAAGGGTAAAGTAATTGATTTCTTCCCCGAAATATATTTTGAATTTCAAAAAGGGATTTTTTTAAATGAACTGCCTCTAATTTTTCAAGATTTTAATATTAAAATCTTGAAAATGTTTGTACGTGATTTAATTCGTAATAGGGTTTTGATAGATAGCTCTAGTACACCTAATGAGCTATTTAAAACTCAAAATCAATTTGTTCACAGTAATTTTGAAGAGAACTACTTTTTGAACAGTGAAAATATTAATGAATATAGGAATAATCAATTAAACAGGCTCGCCTCACTGAAATTTAAAGAAACAATTCAATTAAATGATTGTGAGGAAATACCCTCTTTTATTAAAGAGAGAAAGAGCACAAGAAATTTCGATTCATCAAAACCTATGAGTTTTTCAACATTTAGTAACATTCTTGGGGTGTTCCAACAAAAAAATATTAAAGGAAATACACAGTATTTTTATCCAAGCGCCGGAGGGCTTTATCCAGTCAATATATATCTATATATTAAAGAAAATAGAGTTGAGAATATTAAAAAAGGACTTTATTTATATAAACCTTCTGATAATTCAATCAACCTAATCGAGAGAGCAGAATTTAGCGAGATTAATTTTAATTACTTCATGAATTACGAAATATTCGAAAAATCAAATTTCACGGTTTTTTATACATTGGACAATGATGTGATTATACCCAAATACGGCGGAAACGGTTATTATTATGGGCTGCTAGAGGCGGGTGTGATGACTTCTCTTCTTTCATATATAACGGAGTATTTCAAAGTTGGATCATGCTCTATTGGTGAAATAAAATTCGATGAATTAAAGGAATATTTTAAACTTAAAAAAAATGAAGTCTTCTTGCATACAGTCGAAGTGGGTATAAAAAAATAAGGGGAAATTAAAAATGATAGAGACAAAGGCAAACATCATAAGTTTTAGAGATATAAGCAATTTTGTTTTAGATAATATTAACAAAGAGACCAAAAACAGAAATATTAATTTATCCTCTAGAATTTACGATTTTCATGTTTCATCTTTAGGGATATTAAGAATTTTAGGGGAAATAGAAGATGCTTATGGAATAAACTTAGAGATTTATGACTATGTGGAAAGTGAAAGTTTGTCTTCTTTCTGTGAGCTCATCTTTCATAAGGTTAAAAATCTAGATGAAGAACAGGAAAAGGATGTTTGCTTTTTAGTTAAAGATAACGAAGATGAAGAATTTGAATTGACAAACGTACAAATGGCTTATCTATCAGGAAGAGAAAATGAATTTGAATTAGGCAATACTTCAACACACGCTTATATTGAGCTTGAATGTAAGTTAGATATCTTAAAATTACAGTATTCTTTAAACAAAGTCATAGAGCGTCAAGGTATGCTTCGAGCTGTCATAATGCCTAATGGAAAACAAAAGATCCTTAAGAGTGTCCCATTATTTGAAATAGAAATTAATGATATTAGCAAACTTAGTAGCTTAGAACAAAAAAACAAAATACTTGATGAACGGAACAAAGCTTCACACAAAACGTTTGAACCCGATGTTTGGCCCTTATTTGAATTTAAAGCTTTAAAGTTAGATAAAAACAAGTATCGCTTGTTCTTTGGTATGGATATGTTAATTGCAGATGGGGCAAGTATTCAGCTGTTATTTAAGGAAATATCAACTATATATAATTGCGAAGAGAATTCTATAGACCCACTAGAAATCAGTTACAAGGACTATTTATTAGCTTATAAAAAGATCAAACAATCCAGTAAGTATCAAAAGGATAAAAGATATTGGTTAAACAAAGTTGGAGATTTTCCAGACCCTCCTTCATTACCTTTAAAAATGGATTTAAGAAGTGTTAAAAAACCCAGTTTTAAAAGATTAAAGAAAGTGTTAGATGAAAAAAATTGGGTGAAATTGTTGAAAATGTGCTCTGAGAATAATATTAGACCTAGTATGTTGTTCTTACTTATTTATTCTAAAGTATTAGCTAAGTGGAGTAATAAAAATGATTTGGCTATTAACACAACTTTATTCAATAGAAGAGCAATACATAAGCAGGTAAATGAAATTATAGGTGATTTTACAGAAATTATGATATTTGATGTTTGTTTTGATTCTAATAAAAATTTTTGGGATGATGCTAAAAGAATACAAAATAACTTCTTTGAATCCTTAGCTCATAATGATTTTGACGGAATAGAGTTTACAAGGGAATATTCTAAAATTAATAATTTGACTAATGGAAAGGCAGTTTTTCCTGTAGTTTTTACTAGTATGTTATTCGATGAGGAATTGAATCATCTTAATTCACTTGGTTTGTTTAAGGATAGTATTAGTCAGACATCTCAGGTTTACTTAGATCACCAAGTTATACAACTAGGCGATGGAGTTATGCTTAGCTGGGATTATGTGTCAGAGCTTTTCGAAGAGAATGTTATAGAATCCATGTTTAAAGACTACGTTGCTATAATAGAGAGTTTACTGGCTAATAATCAGTTTTCTTATCCTAGTCATTCTAATTTAGAGAGAGTGATTTCAGAGTATAATGATACTTCAAAAGTTATTCAACCTGATACTCTTTATCATCTTTTTGAAAGACAGGCTGTAGAAACACCTGAAAATATCGCAATTGAATATAAAGACAGAGATATTACTTATCAGCAATTAAGAGTGATGTCTAATCGAATAGCCCGTTATCTTGAAATTAATGGTGTCCAGTCTAATGATTTTGTAGGCGTCATTGTCAATCGTGAGATTGAAACAGTTGCTAACATTTTGGCTATCCTGAAAATTGGAGCTGCCTATATTCCGATTAACCCAGACTTTCCAAAAGAAAGGCAAACATACATCTTGCAAGATGGTGAATGTAAAGTCACATTAACATCTGAACTTGCAAAAAGTATTATATCTACTTATGAAGAATCTAAAAGTGATTGTAAAGTATCCCCTGATCAAATTGCTTATGCGATATATACCTCTGGAAGTACTGGAAAACCTAAAGGGGTAGTGATTACCCATCAAGCAGTAACTAATACAATCATTGATATTAATACAAAATTTAAAGTGAATGCCAGAGACCGTTTTATTGGCTTGTCCTCAATGTCTTTTGACTTATCAATTTATGATATTTTTGGAGCCTTTTCTGTTGGGGCAACATTGGTAATGATCGAAGATCAGAGAGATGTTAAGACTATTTATCATATAGTAAAGGAAAACGGTATTACAGTTTGGAACTCCGTTCCCATGATTATGGAAATGCTAGTAAACTATATGGATGAGGAAGAAAAAAAACCTAGTATTGAAGCAATTGACTATGATGCACTTCCAGATCTACGGCTAGTTTTATTAAGCGGAGACTGGATACCTGTTACTTTACCTGAAAGAATTCATGATCACTTTGTAGATAGTAAAGTAATTAGTTTAGGAGGAGCTACTGAGGCTTCAATATGGTCTATTTACTATCCAATTAATAAGGTAAAGAAAGAATGGACCAGTATTCCTTATGGCTATCCTTTAGCTAACCAGACATACTATGTTTTAGATTATAATAACGAACTTTGTCCAATAGGAGTAAAAGGAGAGTTATTTATAGGAGGAAAAGGGGTAGCAGAGGGATATTTGAATGCTAAGGAGAAAACAGAAGCTTCATTTATTGAACATCCGTCTTATGGGAGATTATATAAAACAGGTGATATGGGAGTCTTTACTCAAGATGGCTATATTGAGTTTCAAGGACGTAAAGATTATCAAATTAAAATCCGTGGATATCGTGTAGAACTAGGGGAAATTGAGAGTGTGATCTTGGAATACCGCAAGGTGAAAAATGTTACAGTCATTAATCGAAAAGACAAGAGAAATCAAGATGTTTTATGTGCGTACGTTGTAGGAAATCAATCATTAGACATAAATGAACTTAAAACATTTATTGGAAACCAGGTCCCTGGCTATATGGTGCCAACTTATATACTGCAAATTGGGGAGATTCCTCTTACTGGTAACGGGAAGGTAGATAGAAAAAGATTATTAGAAAAAGACATCACAGATCAAGACGAGGTTATCCAAAAGACTATAAAGCAAGCAAGAACTGAAACAGAGAAAAAACTTGTGGAAATTTGGCGAAATGTTCTGGATGTTGAAGACATCAGTATTGATGATAACTTCTTTGAATTAGGCGGAAACTCTATATTAATTATTAATTTAATTTCAGTTATTGAAGATCATTTCAATGTCAAATTAGATTTTAGAAGCTTTATCTCAAATAGTACGATTGAAAAATTAGCTCCATTCATCGATGTTCACGACAAAACAGTGAATGGAGAAAATATATACAATAACATTACAGTAGATAAAGAAAATGAGAATGAAGAGTTCGATTTAACTGATGTGCAAATGGCTTATTTGATGGGAAGGGATACACAATTTGAGTTAGGTGGTACATCAACCCATGCATATTTAGAAATTGAATCACAATTAGATATTGAGAGGTTTAATAAAAGTCTCCAAAAAGTTATAGATCGCCAAAGTATGCTCCGAGCAGTCATTTTGCCGAACGGAAAACAAAAAGTATTAGAACATGTGCCTCCTTATAAAATCCAAGTAGAAGATATAAGCAAATTGGGTGTAGAAACGAGAGAAAATAAAATATTAGAAGTTAGAAGAAAAACTTCTCACCATATTTTTGATCCAAATACATGGCCGTTATTCGAATTTAAAGCACTCAAACTAGGGGAAAGTAAGTACTTACTCTTCTTTGGGATAGATATGCTAATTGCTGACGGCGCAAGTATCCAATTATTGTTTAAAGAAATTTCTCAAATTTATAGTGAGAAAGAAAATGAAATATCTCAGTTGAAAATTAATTATCGAGATTACATGCTTGCTTATAAAAAAGTCAAAGATACAGAAAAGTATAAGAGTGATAAAGCATATTGGATAAACCAATTAGAAGACTTTCCAAGAGCACCGGTGGTGCCTTTAAAAGAAAAACTAAATAAAATAAGTAATCCTACTTTTAAAAGAAAATCAAAGATAATAAATATGCAAATGTGGGAGGAATTTAGCAGAAAAGCAGCTAATCACAATGTTACACCTGCAATTGTATTATTTACGGCCTATGCTAAAGTACTTTCAAAATGGAGCAATCAATCAAATGTAGCGATAAATACAACTGTATTTAATCGACAACCACTTCATCAACAAGTTAATGATATAATAGGTGACTTTACATCTTTAATTATGTTGAAAGCAAACTTTGCAGAGGAAAAAAGCTTCTGGGAAGAAGCAAAGAAAGTACAGCTTACGTTTATGGAAGCATTAGAACATAGGGATTATGATGGTGTTGAATTTATTAGAGAATATGCTAAATATAATGAATTAGATCAAAAAAGTGCAACAATGCCAGTCGTATTCACAAGTATGCTATTTGGAAAGACGTTTGATTTTGATAATGATTTATTAAATCTAAGTGAATTGAAAATGGCTGTAAGTCAGACATCTCAGGTTTACTTAGATCACCAAGTTATACAACTAGGCGATGGAGTTATGCTTAGCTGGGATTATGTGTCAGAGCTTTTCGAAGAGAATGTTATAGAATCCATGTTTAAAGACTACGTTGCTATAATAGAGAGTTTACTGGCTAATAATCAGTTTTCTTATCCTAGTCATTCTAATTTAGAGAGAGTGATTTCAGAGTATAATGATACTTCAAAAGTTATTCAACCTGATACTCTTTATCATCTTTTTGAAAGACAGGCTGTAGAAACACCTGAAAATATCGCAATTGAATATAAAGACAGAGATATTACTTATCAGCAATTAAGAGTGATGTCTAATCGAATAGCCCGTTATCTTGAAATTAATGGTGTCCAGTCTAATGATTTTGTAGGCGTCATTGTCAATCGTGAGATTGAAACAGTTGCTAACATTTTGGCTATCCTGAAAATTGGAGCTGCCTATATTCCGATTAACCCAGACTTTCCAAAAGAAAGGCAAACATACATCTTGCAAGATGGTGAATGTAAAGTCACATTAACATCTGAACTTGCAAAAAGTATTATATCTACTTATGAAGAATCTAAAAGTGATTGTAAAGTATCCCCTGATCAAATTGCTTATGCGATATATACCTCTGGAAGTACTGGAAAACCTAAAGGGGTAGTGATTACCCATCAAGCAGTAACTAATACAATCATTGATATTAATACAAAATTTAAAGTGAATGCCAGAGACCGTTTTATTGGCTTGTCCTCAATGTCTTTTGACTTATCAATTTATGATATTTTTGGAGCCTTTTCTGTTGGGGCAACATTGGTAATGATCGAAGATCAGAGAGATGTTAAGACTATTTATCATATAGTAAAGGAAAACGGTATTACAGTTTGGAACTCCGTTCCCATGATTATGGAAATGCTAGTAAACTATATGGATGAGGAAGAAAAAAAACCTAGTATTGAAGCAATTGACTATGATGCACTTCCAGATCTACGGCTAGTTTTATTAAGCGGAGACTGGATACCTGTTACTTTACCTGAAAGAATTCATGATCACTTTGTAGATAGTAAAGTAATTAGTTTAGGAGGAGCTACTGAGGCTTCAATATGGTCTATTTACTATCCAATTAATAAGGTAAAGAAAGAATGGACCAGTATTCCTTATGGCTATCCTTTAGCTAACCAGACATACTATGTTTTAGATTATAATAACGAACTTTGTCCAATAGGAGTAAAAGGAGAGTTATTTATAGGAGGAAAAGGGGTAGCAGAGGGATATTTGAATGCTAAGGAGAAAACAGAAGCTTCATTTATTGAACATCCGTCTTATGGGAGATTATATAAAACAGGTGATATGGGAGTCTTTACTCAAGATGGCTATATTGAGTTTCAAGGACGTAAAGATTATCAAATTAAAATCCGTGGATATCGTGTAGAACTAGGGGAAATTGAGAGTGTGATCTTGGAATACCGCAAGGTGAAAAATGTTACAGTCATTAATCGAAAAGACAAGAGAAATCAAGATGTTTTATGTGCGTACGTTGTAGGAAATCAATCATTAGACATAAATGAACTTAAAACATTTATTGGAAACCAGGTCCCTGGCTATATGGTGCCAACTTATATACTGCAAATTGGGGAGATTCCTCTTACTGGTAACGGGAAGGTAGATAGAAAAAGATTATTAGAAAAAGACATCACAGATCAAGACGAGGTTATCCAAAAGACTATAAAGCAAGCAAGAACTGAAACAGAGAAAAAACTTGTGGAAATTTGGCGAAATGTTCTGGATGTTGAAGACATCAGTATTGATGATAACTTCTTTGAATTAGGTGGCAACTCAATCACTTTATCACTCCTTTACTCAAAAATGCAGAGTGATTATAAAGATTTAAACATAGCGGATTTATTTAAATATCAAAGTATAGAAGAAATATCTCAGTATTTAAATAGTCAAACCAATTCATTGTCTAATTTACTATTAGATTCAATAGAAGTTCCTCAAAAAATCTTAAATGATGAACATAACTATGAGGGTAAGAAAATTATTATTTTAGAAAAAAAGATAAACTTAATCTTTAATAAGGAAGCAGAGTCTAACATTGTTAATACTTTTCTTTATTTATTATCAAGCTTTGTAGAAAAAGAAGAATACTATATATCTAGTTTGCAAAATAACGGCTATATATTATTTGAAAAAGTAGCAACAAAAAACTATCAAAGTCTTGATGAGCTCAGAAAACTTATAAAAAGTAACTCTGTTAAAAAAAGTTTCCTCAGTAAATTCCATTATTCAAAAAAAATAAATTTAAAAAACAATTCGTCTTCTATAAATGTAATAATGATGAATGGAGAGAACTCAAAAAATCCGCAATATAATCTGAGTAAGTATTATGATTTTATTTTTGAATATACTCAGAGGACAGACAAAAAAATACAATTTTCAATGATGTATTCGAATGATAAATTAAAAAATGATTCGATGGAATTGTTTTTTAAAACTTTTATAGATGTAATTTCTAAATTGAATTAAAAATAGAGCACCTTTTGATGAGGTGCTCTAAAGGAAGGAAGAACAAGTTTATGTTCAATATATTTGAACACATTAATACTAATGATCAACAAACATTCAATAGAAAAGAAATAAAAGATAAGATTGCTGTTATTGGTATTTCTTCGAAGTTACCTAAGGCAAATAACTATAAAGAATTTTGGGAAAACTTGATGAATAAAGTGGATTGTGTAGATTATATTGACAATGAAAGAAAGTTAGATTGTAATAATTTTTTCAACCATATAGGTATGAACTCAGAGAATTTAAAATACCAACAAATGGCGTTTGTGAGTGATGTAGATAAATTTGATTATAGATATTTTAAAATCCCGTATCAAGAAGCATGTTTAATGGATCCTAGACAAAGACTGTTTTTGGAAACGAGTTTTAATTCTTTATTGGATGCAGGATATACAGCAAATCATATTAAAGGGCAAAATGTTGGTGTATATGTTGGAAGTAGTAATAGTGATGCTATATATAATTACGATAAGATTATTTACGATTCATCAATTAGAGATCCAATTAGTATTGTAAACAATTTGCCATCAATGATAGCTAGTAGAGTTTCACATTACTTTGATCTAAAAGGACCAAGTTTGACCATAGATACCTCTTGCTCATCATCTCTAGTAGCTGTTCATGAAGCATGTAAGGCTATTTTATACAAAGAATGTGAAATGGCTATTGCTGGTGGATGTAACTTAAATCTTATACCTCTTCAACATGATGTAAAGTTGGGGATTGAATCAAAGAATTATAGGACAAAAGCATATGATGATGAATCGGATGGAACTGGTTTTGGAGAGGGGATAATTTCTTTCGTGTTAAAACCCTTATATAGTGCCCTAAGAGACAAAGATAATATCCATGCGGTAATCGAGGCAAGCAGCATTCAAAACCATGGAAATTCACTTGGAATAGCTACACCTAGTTTGGATGGCCAGAGAAATCTGATATCTGAAAATTTAAATAAATCTGATGTAGATGTTAATAATCTATCGTTTATAGAAGGTCATGGAACTGGAACAGCTATAGGTGATTTAATAGAATTGGAAGCGATGAGTCAAGTTTTAAAGGACAGAACAGCAAAAAAACAATATTGTCCTATAGGATCTGTTAAGAATAATATAGGTCATCTGCTCAGTGCCTCTGGAGCAGCAGGACTACTGAAATCTATATTGGCAATAAATGAGAAAAAATTTCCTCCTAATATAAATTTTAAAACACCTAACAAAAAAATTGACCTTAGTGACTCACCAATATACATAAATAAACAAGAAGTTAATTTAGATGAAAATGAAAGGTTATTTGCAAGTATAAGTTCTTTTGGAATGAGTGGAACTAACTGTCACATTATTATTTCTAATTACAAGAAAGAAAGAAATTTAACCAAAGAAAAGCCTCTGATTTTCACATTATCTGCTAATGATCTAGAGATTTTGAAAATTAAATTACAAGAATTTTATCACTTTATTTACAACGAGCAAGAATTGATTTTAACTGATGTATCATATACTTTAAACTGTAGAAGGGATCATAACAAATATAGATTAGCTATTATAGCCTCCAATAAAGAAGAATTAATGAAAAAACTCTATGAATGCCTGACTGAACTTGGAAAGGGGAATGAGAGTTTCCAATTACAAGATGCATTTTTAAACAATAATTTGGACATGAAGTATGGACAAATAGAGAGCGGGATTAATCCACTTAATCATGATTTACAGAATATATGTATACAGTATATCAAAGGTAAAAACATCGACTGGCATGAAATTTATCAATATGATTGTCAGGTTGTCTCGTTGCCTGTTTACCCATTTAAAAAAACAAGATGTTGGTATAGTGAAGAAAAAAGAAGTTATATCTTAAAGGATGACATTATTTTAAATAAAAATGAAAAACTTATTGTCGATGCATGGGCAAAAATCTTTGGCGTTAATGAAATTGATTTAAAGCAAGACATTTATGAGGTTGGAGGAGATTCATTAAGCCTAGTGAGTATGTATCATGAAATAAAGGATAAGTTGCCAGAAATAGTATTAGAAACTTTTATTCAAAATGAAAACCTAAGAGAGATACTAGATTATGTTAATCAAAAAGCTAAAAAGTGTGCAGAAATAGATGAACTAATATATGAAACGGATGATTATAAAATTTTTAAATTTTCTAATGGGGTGAATTCTTCAAACACATATTTAATCAGTAGTGAAAATCAAACAATCCTTATTGATTCTGGGGTTAGCATCGATTATTTAACACATTTCTGTGAAAAAGAAAAAATTAAAGGTATTAATCATATTATATTCACCCATTCCCATTTTGACCATACGTATTCAGCTCAAGAAATAAAGAAAAAATTCAAATGTAGTTTTGTAATACATGAAAAAGAATTGAATTTTGCAAAGGATTTAGTGAATAATGGATTGGGACTCATGGGAAAATCATTTATATTCGAAAAAAGCGATATTCTCCTTAAAGAAAATAAAATGATAAAACTTAAAGGATTAGAATTCCTGCCTATTCTTAGCCCGGGACACACATCCGGAAGTATATGTATAAAAATTGATGAATTATTATTTACAGGAGATACTCTATTTAAGGACGAAAATTCTGGAGTTGACAAAAAAACGGGTAACGGAGAATTATTACGAAGATCGATCTCTTATTTACTGAATAACATGAATGAAGATACTATTGTTTGCCCGGGGCACGGAGAAACTTGTTCAATTAAGTATATTAAGGAAAGGTATAAAGATAATAATATTATTTAGACAGTATAAGGGGTTTTTAAAAATGAAAATAAGGTTGAATGACAATGTTGCTGATTTCTCCGATAAAATATCTTCGATTTTATTTTTAAAACATACTAACTTTTTTATAGAATACTGTAATGAAATGAATTTGAACTTAGAAAAAGAATATTATCAATTGTTAGAGGAATTGAAAAAAATAAATAATTTAAACGAAGAATATTTAAACTTTTATTTTGGGAGTTTTTGTGAATATAAGGATGTTGTTAATGCTAATGTTTTTTGTTTAGCAACTTCCTTCTTTAAAGTGTCTGATATATATGACAAGAACTTTTCCGAAGTCATAGATTTTTTATTGAATTATTCTGATAAAGAAGTACAAACAAATATAATACAATCTTTATTGTATTTAAATGGACAATTAGATAGAACTGACATAGATGGATATTTAGATAATATAGATAAGACTTTTTCATTATTAAATGAGTTGAAGATAAAAAATGAATTTAAATGGATTATATTTAAGGTTTTAAAATCTCCGAAAAAATATATAGAACTTTTTTGTGAAAAATTACTATCCATTAATGATAGACTTAATCATGCTTTAACGATATTAATACCATTTAGAGATATTTGGATTGATCAATTGAAGAATATTAATGATGAATTCCCAAAATATATTATTGAGACAATTAAGGGGAAAGAGTATCTAAACTGTAGTTATATTAACATCTACCCTACTCTAATCCCGTATACGGCTACTATATCTAAAAAGCTTGATGAAATTTATCTAGGTCTTGGATATAAAGTTGACCAATTATTTAAAAATGAAAAAATAGATGTTGATCAAATAGTAAATTTATTAAAATTAATATCTGATAAAAGTAAGTTCAAAATATTAATTTTACTAAAAAATAAAAAGTTTTATGCTAACGAAATAGCGGAAGAATTAAATTTGACAAATGCAACAATATCTCATCATATGAGAGTTTTGACAATTCAAGGGTTAGTACAAAGTACCAGAATTCAAAATAAGACTTATTATTACCTAAATACAAAAAAAATAAAATTTCTTTTAGATAACTTAAATGAAAATTTTAAAAATATTATAGATATAGAGGAGAAAAAATGAATAATACAGTTTTTGACATAATAACCGATGCACAACACCGGAATAACAAAGGTATTACATTTATTAGCGGAGCTAATGATGAAACTTATGTTTCTTATCATGATTTATATGAGAAATCAATAAAAATTCTTGGTGTGTTACAAAAGAAAGGTCTGCAAAAAAACGATGAATTAATTTTGCAAATAACAGATAACACTACGTTTATACAAGTTTTTTGGGCATGCATTTTGGGTGGAATTATACCTGTCCCATTAAGTATAGGTTACAATCCTGAACATAAATTAAAGGTAATTCGTATATGGAAAATCCTCAATAATCCGTTTATTATAACAGATTTAAAAAATCTAACTTCTTTACAAGAAATTGCGGAATCGGATATTTCTAATGCTATGTCAAATAAGTCTATACAATTAAATGAAATTAAAGTTGATACTAATTTAATTGGAAAATTAATGCCACCCAAACCAGAAGATATTGCTTTTATTCAGTTCTCTTCAGGGACTACAGGGGATCCAAAGGGAGTTGTTTTGACCCATAAAAATCTTACTACTAATTTATCGGATTTAAATGATGCTTGGGGGACTACAGATGTTGATTCATCGTTAAGTTGGACGCCATTAACTCATGATATGGGGCTCATAGCTGTACATTTAGCATCAACTCTAAAAAAAATTCCACAATATATTATACCAACATCAGTTTTTATAAGAAGACCGAATTTGTGGTTAATGAAAGCAGATGAACATCGAATTACTCAGCTTTATTCACCAAACTTTGGTTTTAAATTTTTTTTAGATCATTATAAGAAAAGAGGTTCTTATAATTGGGATTTATCGTGTGTAAGGCTTATCGCTAATGGGGCTGAACCTATTTCTGCCTTATTATGTGATAACTTTCTACAAGAAATGCGTCAATTTGAATTGAATCCTAATGCGCTTAATACTGTATATGGTTTGGCGGAAGCGACCGTTGCTGTTAGTGTTCCTAAAGTTGGAGAACTTTTTGTTCCTGTCAATGTTGACAGGACTTCTGTTGGTATTGGTCAAAAAGTGAGGGAGATAAATAATCAAAAAGAAAGTATTACTTTTGTTGAAGTCGGAACAGCTGTTAATAATTGTTTACTCCGTATTTGTGATGATTTTAATAATGTTTTAAAAGATGGGTATATAGGTTTTATACAAATAAAAGGTGACAATGTAACATCCGGGTACTATAACAATGAAAGTGCTACAAATGATATTTTGACACCAGATGGTTGGCTAAATACAGGAGATATAGGTTTTATACGTGAAGGTGGTCTTGTTGTTACAGGCAGATCTAAAGATATTATTATTAAAAATGGGCAAAATTATTATGCCCATGATATAGAACGGATTGCAGAAAATGTAAAAGAGGTTGAATTAGGAAATATAGTTGCTTGCGGAATTTATAATGAAGTAAAAGGTGAGGAGGATCTTGTTCTCTTTTTTAGGTGTAAAAAAAGTTTTGACATGACTTTAGTGGATCAAGAGATAAAGAAAGAAATTTCCCAACAGTTAGGATTAGAGGTACATCAAATAATTCCAGTAAGAAAAATTTTAAAAACAACGAGTGGAAAAGTACAAAGAGGAAAAATGAAGGAATATTATAAAGATTATATTAATTAATTTTGTTTATCTAAAAAAAGTTAAATGAGTAGCTTATTGCATATTATTTATTTTATCAAATTGTTAAAGCTATAAATAAGCCTTTATGGAGGAGGTTTTTTATGGCAACAAGACAATCAGTAGATGAACATCTCCAGCAATGTATGCAGGCATATGATTATGCTGAAGAACAGCTGACAATCGCTTCTAAACAAGAGCATTATAATGACCAGGAATACAGCGATGCACAAATGCAGCTTGAAAATGCGGTAAATGCCATAAATAAGCTGTGGCTGTCATCAAATGATCAGCAAAGAGAACAGCTGTACAGAATGAGGCTTCAGCTTCAAGCTTTACAAAATAATATGATCCTGCAGCACCCTCTTGATGTGTAAGAAACGGACCCTTTTGATAAGGGTCCGTTTTTTTGTAGAAAAGGATTGACTTTGTGGATCATAGTGTTTATTGTATTAGGTGTACTAATTGAAGTAATACACTATAGACACTGATAGAAGTCATTTATATATTGAAATTAAAGGGAGGCAGTTATGAAACATAAAAAACGTAACAAACGCAATCTGCCGATGCTGATCGCGGCATCTGTGATCGCTTGTTCTTTTTTTCTTATTCTTGTGATGATCGGATTTGAATGGCAAAAAAGTATAATTGATCAGTTTTATCTATAAAAGGTTCAGATCGTATAGAAAGTAGGGAAGTAAATGATTCAAATCGATCCAAGGAGCTCAACACCTATTTACGAACAAATTATTCAGCAGATGAAAGAGCTTTGTTTGAAAGGGATCATGAAGCCTGGTGATAAGCTTCCTTCTGTCAGAGAATTGGCGACGATCATTATTGCGAATCCGAACACTGTCAGCAAAGCGTATAAAGAGCTTGAGCGAGAGGGGATTATTGAAACGCTTCGGGGCAGAGGGACCTATATATCGGAGAATGCAAAAACGACACTGGTTGAAGGGAAGATGACGATGATTAAAGAGCAACTGAAACAGCTCATCATCGATGCCCATTATACAGGGGTTGAGCTGGAAAAACTGCAGGAATGGATGAAGGAAATCAGCGCTGATGTGAAAGGAGGGCGAGAGAATGATTGAATTACGGCAGCTGTCAAAAACGATTGACGGAAATCAAGTATTAAAAGATGTTTCATTGACAATTGAAAAAGGAGAAATCTTCGGGCTGCTCGGCCGCAATGGGTCAGGCAAAACGACAATGCTTCGCTTAATCCAGCAAATCATTTTCGCCGACAGCGGGACGATCTTGTTTGATGGCGTAGAAATCAAAAAGCATCCGAAGGTCAAACAGAATATCATTTACATGCCTGTTCAAAATCCTTTTTACGACAAGTATACATACAAGCAGCTAGTCGATATCCTAAGAAGAATTTATCCGAAATTTGATGTCACGTACGCGAATGAGCTGATGAACAGATATGAAATTCCAGAAACGAAAAAATACCGCGAACTGTCGACAGGTTTGAAAAAACAGCTGTCGCTCGTTCTGTCGTTTGCAGCGAGACCGGCACTGATTCTTCTTGATGAGCCAACGGATGGAATAGACGCGGTGACAAGACATGATGTATTGCAGCTGATGGTCGATGAAGTGGCGGAGCGTGATACGAGCATCCTGATCACCTCCCACCGCCTTGAGGACATTGAGCGGATGTGCAACCGAATTGGTTTTCTCGAAGATAACAGACTAACCAACGTCATGGATCTTGATGAGTTAAAAGAAGAATACATTAAAATTCAAATGGCCTTCGATACAGATGTCAATTTGGCCATCAGAGAGCAAAACATTCCGATGCTCGATCAGGCCGGTGTGTTTTACACGGTGCTGATCCCGAAAAGCGATGAGGAGAACAAGAGCTTTTTGAGAGAGCTGAAGCCAAAAGTGTGGAATGAGCTTCCTGTCAACTTGGAAGAAGTGTTCATTGCGAAGTTTGGAGGGAAGCGGAGATGGTAGACCGAGGTCTCCTCTATCGAGAGTGGAAGCAGAATCAAGTGGTGATTTTGTTAAGTATTGTGTTTTTAGTGCTGGCAAATCCGCTTTCTATCGTTAATACGTATTTGTCTTATCAAGGGTGTTTGGCTCATCATGACCCGCAATATTGTGATTTTATTGTAAATTATCATAGAAGCAATCTGATAGGTATCAACTGGGTGCCGGGTGTCATTTTGGCGGTTTGCTTCCTGGGAATGGAACGTTCGAAAGGCACGATGGATTTTATATTAAGCCTCCCTTATAACAGAAGCCACATTTTTCAGACGAAATTTTGGTTAGGCGGTTTAGTGATTGTACTATCACAATTGATTGGCTTTTTACTCGCATGGCTGCTGATACTTGTTTACCAACCTGAGCATGTGTACTATTTCGAGCACAGCAGCGTTGGTGTAATGGTGATTAGTTTTATGGCTTACTGTTTGTTAATGGCCGCAGGGGCATTAACGGGGAATGTTTTTGCCCAATTATTAACGGCATTTGCTGCTGCGGTATTGCCCTATTTAATTGTTGCTTTGCCAGCTGGAAACGTTGAAGTCGTGCTTGGAGTGAGTATATGGGAACTATTCCCTTCCCCAAAGGCTTATTTTTCTCTAACGAGCAATTTATTGTATCTAGTACCGATTAGTTACGTTGCAAATGAATGGCTAGCTAACAGTAAATATATTTTGTTGATTCCATCGGTAATGAGCATTCTATTTTACTTGATTGGCTTTATAAGCTTCAAAAAGCATCCAAGTGAACGAAACGGACACTTTTTCCTTTGGAAGAGATTAGACCGTCCGGTACAAATACTGGTTATGTCTTTCGGAATTCTTGGATTTGGGTTATTTGGATATTACTCTGGAAATTCCTTCATTGGTTATGTTTTGGGGATGGTTATTGGAGCTGTAGTTGGATTCTTTGTGAGCTACTTCTCTATTTATAAGAAAACGAAACATTAAGAAATACTTTCGGTTTGGAGGGAAGTGATTTGCCGGACTTTGGGCTGTTTTATAAAGAGTGGAGGCAAAATAAAGCTCTGTTAACTACGATTTTTGTGGCATTTATGATTAACAATCCTTTTACCGTTTTAAGTAAGTATAACTCATATCGAGGTTGCGCCGCTCAACAGAGTGAGTGGGGAGGAACCTGCCTATTTACAATCGATTATTTTCACGGCACATTTATCTCATTGTTTTGGATTTGGGGTGTCGTTTTGGCCGTCAGCCAGATTGGGATTGAACGTAGTAAGGGTTTGTCTGAATTTACTTTAAGCCTTCCTTATACAAGAGGCCAGGTATTTAACGCAAAGTTTATGATAGGCGGCATGGTGATTGTGGTACCGCAACTCATAGGCTATGTTTTATCTGTTTTGTTGCTGGTGCTTTTGAAACCTGATCAGGTGTTTTATTTTCATTACTACAGCTTAGGCATGATTATCGTCAGCATGTTGGCTTATTCTCTTGTCATGGCGGGCGGAGCTCTTACAGGCCATATTTTTGCCCAGCTGCTAGTGTCATTTACCGTCGTTATTTCACCTTTTTTAGTTATTACCTTGCCTGCAATTAGTATGGATATCCTTTTTGGCGGGAGATTGGCATTTTTGGATTTCCCTATACCAGAATGGATGATGTATGTATTTCCGATTACGTATGTTGTTCCAAACTGGGTTGGGCATTCACCGTATTACTTAGTAATTCCGACTGTGATGAACATCATGTTTTACATCATCGGGTACATTAGCTTCACCAAAATGTCAAATGAACGAAACGGGTCCTTCTTTTTGTGGAAAGCATTGGATCTACCGGTGCAAGTGATTGTCATTATATTTGGCATTTTAGGCTTCGGCTGCTTCGGATACGCCGCAAGCGGGGGTATCGGAGGCTATCTCTTTGGCATGGCCGCAGGCGCTGTGATTGGTTTTCTTATCAGCTATTTTGCGATTTATAAAAAAACAAAACATGTATAAGGGAGAGAGAAAAGATGATTGATGTTCAGCATATTAACCATTCTTTCACGATCGGAAAAAAGGGCCGTGAGAATGAAGTGCCTGTCTTAAAAGATGTCTCGTTGACTGTTGCGAAAGGGGAAATCGCCTGTATCGTCGGACGAAGCGGGTCGGGGAAGTCAACGCTTCTGAATTTGATTTCAGGCTACATCTCACCAACAAAAGGGCGTATTGTGATTAACGGAACTGATGTCACGGGCTTTAATGAAAAGGAATGGGCTCAATTCCGCCTTGAACACTTTGGGTTTATATTTCAAAGCTTTCAGCTTATCCCGGGATTAACGACGTATGAAAATGTTGAAATGCCGCTGGCGTTAAAAGGGATTAAACCGTCTGAACGCAAGCAAAAGGTGCAGGACATGCTGAAACGCGTCGGTCTGGAAAATCACGCCGCCCATTATCCGAATGAACTGTCAGGCGGCCAGCAGCAGCGTGTCAGTATTGCGCGAGCGTTGATTTTAAACCCATCCATTATTTTAGCGGATGAGCCGACGGGAAGCCTTGATTCAGAAACGGAACAGGAAGTGCTGAATTTGATTCAACAGCTAAACCGTGAGCGGGGCATTACATTTGTGATCATTACTCACGATGATGAAGTGGCTTCCATCGGACACTCGAAATTTCAGCTTCATGACGGCGTGTTAAAAGGGGGAATTACCGTTGAGGTTTAAGGATCAGGTTCATTTTATTAGAAGAAATATGAAGAAAAACAGGCTCCGTGTCTTTATGACAGTGCTGGCGACGACAATGGCGTGTGCGTTTTTGGTTGTGCTGTCATCTGTTGGATTCGGCATTCAAAAGACGATTACGGATATCACGATGAGCCAGCAGGTTGTGACCAAAGTCAGTGTAATGGGCAAGGAAGGCGATAAGCCCATTAAAAAAGCTGATTTAGAGAAGTACAATCATGTAAGATCAGTTGTAGAAAGAACGCAAGTATATGAACCAAACAAAGCAACTTTAGGCAATCGTACAAATGAAAGCTCTAATTTAATCTTTACCAATATGAATGATGAACTGAAGGCCAATATGGAGTTGGAAAAAGGAAGAGTCGCAAAGTCGGAAAACGAAATCGTAGTAGGATACGACTTTGCAAAGAGATTATTAACGAAAAAAGAATCGGAAGATTATAACAAAAAAATCGAGGAAGCAAGTGGAAACCTGGATGATATAAAAGAACCAGAGGGCTATACGAAAGATATTCTGAACAAAACGATTGAATTAAGTGTATCAAAGACAGATTCTAAAACAGGGGATGTTGAAAAAACAAAAACATATGACTTTAAAATTGTCGGTATTACAAAAAAGCCATCTCAAGATTGGATGGAGGACTCAAACATTTTTATCAGTGAGCAATTTAAGAAAGATTTTTCGGAATTCTTAGACTTCAAAGGCGGAAATGCTGAAACAAACATTAGTGTTTTTGCTGATAAATTTGAGAACGTGGAACAGCTGACAAATGATCTGACAGATGACGGATACTATGTCACATCAGTTACGACCGAACTTGAAGGAGTCAACACCTTCTTCATGGTCTTTAAAATCGGCTTGATCTTTGTCGGATGTATCGCTGTTGTTATCTCAGCAATCGGCATTTTTAACACGATGACGATGGCAGTTACTGAAAGAACGCAGGAAATCGGCATTATGAAAGCGATTGGGGCGAGCCCGTCTATCATTCGCCGAATGTTTCTAATGGAAAGCGCGTATATTGGGATTTTAGGCTGTGTGATTGGGATTATTATTTCTTACGGCGTGAGCTACCTTGTCAACCTGGCCGTTCCAGTGATTCTCGCGGCGACAGGCGGAGGCGAAGCGGGCGATTTGAATTACACATTCTCCTATATCCCGGGCAGCCTTGTGATCATTGCCGTTGTGATTTGCGGAGGGGTTGCGGTGATTTCCGGTATGAACCCGGCAAGAAAAGCGACCAAAACCAACGTGCTGACTGCGTTGAGAAGAGAATTATAATGGTTACGAGCCGGCTGAGACAGCCGGCTTTCTCTATAGCGTATGAAGGTGTTTTGCTATACACTTGATAAAAAAGGAAAAAGTGCGGTGAGTCGATTGTTTAAACTTTTGCTGATTGAAGATGATGAATCGCTGTTTCATGAAATCAAGGATCGCTTAACGGGATGGTCCTATGATGTATATGGCATTCAGGATTTCAGTCAAGTGCTGCAGGAATTTGCGGCGGTTAAGCCTGATTGCGTCATTATTGATGTCCAGCTTCCTAAATTTGACGGGTTTCATTGGTGCCGGCTGATCCGCTCCCGGTCAAATGTTCCGATTCTCTTTTTATCCTCCCGTGATCATCCTGCTGATATGGTCATGTCCATGCAGCTTGGTGCAGATGACTTTATTCAAAAGCCGTTTCATTTTGATGTGCTGATTGCGAAAATCCAAGCGATTTTCCGGCGCGTGCATCATTATAATACGGAGCCGAGCACGATCAAAACATGGTGCGGGGCTGCCATAGACACAGAGCAGAACATCGTCAGCAATGACGAAGGCTCTGTTGAACTGACTAAAAATGAAATGTTCATTCTAAAACAGCTAATAGAACAAAAAAACAAGATCGTCAGCCGGGAAGAGCTGATCAGAAGCTTGTGGAACGATGAGCGTTTTGTGAGTGATAATACGCTGACCGTCAATGTCAACCGCCTGCGGAAAAAACTGGATGACTTGCAGCTTGGCACATATATCGAGACAAAGGTCGGCCAAGGCTACATGGCGAAGGAAGAGGATCATTTCTATGATTAAAGCATTCCTTACCGAAAGGCGAAGCTGGATTGCCGTGTTTTTGTTTCAGCAGGTTTTAATTTTATTCGTTGCTCTTGTTGATCCCTCTATTTCATTTGAAAATGTTCTTTATATGGTGTATTTGTGCGGCTTGTTCTTTATGATATTTCTTCTTGCCCGCTATCGGAAAGAAACGGTGTTTTATAAAAGCCTGCAAACATGGGAGAACAATCTTGATGTGACAGCGATAAATGAACCGGAAACGCCGTTTGAATCAATGGTTGAAAGAAGCATTATCGGGCAAACGGAACACTTGAAGCAGACAGCAGCCCGGCATCGCTTGGCATTAGAAAATGAAAAAGATGAGCTGATGGCATGGATCCATGAGGTCAAAACCCCATTGACAGCGATGCATTTAATCATTGATAGAATGGAAGACCAAGCTTTGAAATCCCAGCTATCATATGAATGGCTGCGTATTCACCTGCTTTTAGATCAGCAGCTGCATCAAAAGCGCATTTCATTTATTGAAAACGATCTGTCTGTGGAATTCATTCAGCTTCAGCCATTGATCTTTAAGGAAATCAAAGATTTACAATCGTGGTGTATCCAAAAAGGGATCGGCTTTGATATTCAGCTGGAGGCTGAAGAAGTGCTGAGCGATGCAAAATGGCTGGCGTTTATGATCAGGCAGCTGCTTACAAATGCGGTGAAATACAGCGAAGCCTCTGAAATTGAAATCAAAAGCTTTCAAAAAGGGGAACAGACACAGCTCCAAGTGAAAGACTTTGGCAGGGGCATTGCGCCAAAAGATATGCCGCGTATTTTTGAGAAAGGATTTACATCTACAACGGACCACCATGATCAAGCGTCCACTGGCATGGGACTGTACTTGGCAAAAAAAGCCGCGGCGCCGTTATTGATCCATATTGATGTTGATTCAAAGTTAGGTGTGGGGACAGTTTTTACATTAACCTTTCCGAAACGGAATCAATTTGAACGTGTCATAAGCATGTGACGAAAATGTCACATGCTTTTCTTTTTTGTTCGCCGTATCGAAGGAAAAGCCCGGCATTCCTTTTTATAATGAGATTATCCAATATAAAGGAGATTATAGAAATGATGATCTTACAAGCAAATAAAATTCGAAAAAGCTATGGAAACAAGCTGAATAAACAAGAAGTGCTCAAAGGCATTGATATCCATATCCAAAAAGGCGAATTTGTCAGTATTATGGGGGCATCAGGGTCCGGGAAAACCACATTGCTTAACGTACTGTCTTCGATTGATCAGGTCAGTCACGGAACGATCAACATTAACGGAAACGAAATGACTTCTATGAAGGAAAAGCAACTGGCTGAATTTAGAAAACAGCATTTAGGGTTTATCTTTCAAGATTACAATTTGTTAGACACATTGACAGTGAAAGAGAATATCCTTCTGCCATTATCGATCACGAAGCTATCAAAAAAGGAAGCCAATCGCAAATTTGAGGAAGTTGCAAAGGAACTGGGAATTTATGAATTGCGGGATAAGTACCCGAATGAAATTTCTGGCGGCCAGAAGCAGAGAACATCCGCCGCAAGAGCGTTTATTCATGATCCGAGTATTATTTTCGCTGATGAACCGACCGGTGCGCTCGATTCAAAATCAGCCTCTGATCTATTAAACAAGCTGAGCCAGCTCAATCAGAAACGCAGCGCCACGATTATTATGGTCACCCATGATCCTGTCGCGGCCAGTTACTGCGGGAGAGTCATTTTCATTAAAGACGGGCAAATGTTTACACAGCTGAATAAAGGAGGCCAAGACAGGCAGACGTTTTTTCAGGATATTATGAAAACGCAGGGCGTGTTAGGCGGGGTGCAGCATGAACATTAATCAGCTTATCCTGCGAAATCTGAAAAAGAATATCAGGAATTATTACCTCTATGTGTTTGCCTTAATCTTTAGTGTGGCGCTTTATTTCGCATTTGTCACACTCCAATATGACCCGTCCATTAATGAAGTAAAAGCTTCCATTAAAGGCGCCGCGGCTATTAAAACCGCTTCAATTTTGCTTGTGGCTGTTGTATCAATCTTTATTTTGTATGCCAATACCATTTTTATTAAAAGACGGAGTAAAGAGATCGGGCTGTTTCAACTAATCGGAATGACAAAACACAAGATCTTTCGTATCTTAAGTGCGGAAAATATCATGCTGTATTTCGGCTCCTTGGCGATTGGGGTAGTGGCTGGGTTTTCGATATCGAAGCTTGTTTTGATGATCCTGTTCAAAATCGTCGATGTCAAAGCTGATGCAAAACTGCATTTTTCAGAGCAAGCCTTGGTTCAAACAATCATTGTGTTCTGCGGCATTTACCTTTTGATTATGATCATGAATTATACATTTATTAAAAAACAAAGCATTTTATCTTTGTTTAACGTAACGTCTTCCACTGAGGATAAAGTGAAGAGAATCTCTTTTTTCCAGATGCTGATCGGGGCGCTGGGCATCGTGTTGATTTTAACGGGATATTACGTGTCTTCCGAGCTGTTTAGCGGAAAATTCAAGACCATAAACGAACTGTTTTTCGCAATGAGTTTTATCTTAGGGTCCGTCATTATCGGGACGTTTCTCTTTTATAAAGGATCGGTTACGTTTATCTCGAACATCATTCGGAAAAGCAAGGGCGGCTACTTGAATATCTCAGAGGTTCTGTCACTGTCATCAATTATGTTCAGAATGAAATCGAACGCGTTGCTATTGACGATTATTACAACCGTTTCAGCGCTCGCCATCGGGCTGTTATCGCTCGCTTATATTTCGTATTACTCGGCAGAAAAGACTGCTGAACAAAATGTAGCAGCTGACTTTTCATTCATGAATGAGAAAGATGCCAAACAATTTGAGAGCAGTTTGAGTGAAAATGACATTTCGTATGTTCGAAAAGAAATGCCTGTCCTGCAAGCGTCTTTTGATCTCACAAATATCATGGATGGAACCTCGAAAGAGATGCAGGGCGATCCCAGCAACACACAGCTTGCTGTTGTTAGCGAAAAAGATGTAAAAGGAGTCGATGTGGCGGCTGGAGAAGCCGTTTTCTCAGGATACACCGACTTGCTGAAAAAAATAATGGTTTTAAAAGATTCCGGCAGCATCAAAGTAAAAAGCAAGCATGAGACACAATCATTACACTATAAAGGATTAAGAGAGGAGTTTCTGGTATCCTACACGTTTACAAGCGGGGGAATGCCCGCAGTCATAGTGGATGACAACCTGTTCAAACAGCTGAACAAAGATAAAGACCCTCGCATTCAGCTGGCGCAACCTGAATTTATCGGCTTCAATATGAAACATGAAGAACAGCTTGAAAAAGCAAATGCGCTTTTTTATAAGGTGAACAAGAATGATCAGCATTTATCAAGATTGGATACAAGCATTGTCCAAAAATCACTGTTTGGTCTCGTGATGTTCATCGTCGGCTTCTTAGGATTAACGTTCCTGATTACATCAGGATGTATCCTTTATTTTAAACAAATGGGTGAAAGTGAAGATGAAAAACCGAATTATACGATTTTGAGAAAACTCGGTTTTACGCAGGGCGACCTGATAAAGGGGATACGCATTAAACAAATGTACAACTTTGGCATTCCGTTGGTTGTCGGCCTCTTCCACAGCTACTTCGCCGTCCAATCCGGCTGGTTCTTATTCGGATCTGAGGTGTGGACGCCAATGATAGTGGTGATGGTGTTATACACTGCGCTCTACTCCATTTTTGGTTTTCTGTCAGTTGTCTATTATAAGAAGGTTATTAAATCTTCGTTGTGAAACAGCAAAAGCTCCAGAAATTCTGGAGCTTTTTGTTTACCGTTTTGGTGCCCGGTAGCCGGCGGCTTCAGCTTCTTCAACTGAACAAAACATGTCAGCCGGGTCGGTTGTTCGGTCATAGTATGTACTGCCCGGCGTGTGGTAGATGCCGTTTTTGCTTCCTTTAATATTACAGCCCACTGCTGTGTCAGCTGTTGGGGCTTCATCGCTTGTATAGGTATTGTTTGAAGAATTTCCAGTGTCTTCAAGCGAACTGGCAGTTTGGCTTTTTGCCTCTTTCAATTGTTTTTCAAGCTTTGTGTTATCTTGGTGGAGTGTTTCATTTTCAGCCTTTACCGTTTTTGTATCTTCTTTGAGCTTTTTTTGATTTTCTTGAAGCTCTTTAATCTCAGTTTTTAATGATTTCTGAGTCTTTTTTAGCTCGCTATTTTCTTTTTCAAGCTGTTCAAGCTTGTCCTGATCTACTGTATTGTTTTTCAATTTTTTTGCTTCAGTGCTGACAGACTTATATTCTTTCTCAAGTGCTTCATGCTCTTTTGTGAGACTTTTATATTCGGCGTGTAGCGCTGAATACTTTTTTTCAGCATTAGCTGCAGCAGCATCAGGTTCTGACAATCCTGCTCCAATGAAAAGCAGCACCAGGCCTCCTATCAAAAGCGGCCAAAAGAGTTTCGTAGAGAAACGTCTTTCTTTTTTCAGCACATATCTGACGAGGTGATACAATCCATAGCCAAGCGAAATGAGACATGTGAGAAAACCTAAGAATGCGAATGCCATTTCCATAATATTCCCCCTTTTTCTACTTATTTTACAATTTTTGAACAATATTTGTTAGATTTTTTCACGCTCATCAGTTGAAAAATGTGAGACGGAGAGATAGAATGAATGTGCTATGATAACTCGATTCGTACGGAGCCGTTTTAGGTTTCGTTTTTTTCATGAGCTTTTTTAGGTAAGAAAGGGGGATTAGTATGCCGCGTGCTCTTAAAATTTTAATCATTGGAATGTTTATCAATGTGACGGGTGCTTCTTTTTTATGGCCGCTGAATACAATTTATATCCATAATCATTTAGGAAAGTCATTAACAGTAGCCGGGCTTGTGCTGATGCTGAATTCCGGCGCCAGTGTAGCAGGAAATTTATGCGGCGGTTTTTTGTTTGATAAAATCGGCGGCTTTAAATCAATTATGCTTGGGATTGCGATTACATTAGCAAGCTTGATGGGCCTTGTCTTCTTTCATGAGTGGCCTGCCTATATTGTGTTGCTGACAATTGTGGGCTTTGGTTCCGGTGTTGTTTTTCCGGCCAGCTATGCAATGGCTGGATCGGTGTGGCCTGAAGGGGGAAGGAAGGCATTTAATGCGATCTATGTTGCGCAAAACGCGGGGGTGGCCGTCGGCTCAGCGCTTGGCGGTGTCGTGGCGTCTTTCTCGTTTTCTTACGTATTTTTGGCGAATGCTGCATTGTATCTGCTCTTTTTCTTTATCGTATATTTCGGATTTCGAAATATACAGACGAAGGATGCGTCTCAAACATCGGTGCTTGATTATGATGCTGTAAACAGCAAAGCAAAATTTGCTGCACTCATCATATTAAGCAGCGGCTATGTGCTTGGATGGCTGGCATATTCCCAGTGGTCTACCACGATTGCTTCGTACACGCAAAGCATTGGGATATCTCTTTCCTTATACAGCGTGCTGTGGACGGTTAACGGAATTTTAATTGTGCTTGGCCAGCCGATTGTCAGCTTTGTGGTGAAAAAATGGGCAGAGTCGCTGAAAGCGCAAATGGTCATCGGATTTATCATTTTCATTGTATCCTTCAGTATGCTGCTGACGGCAAAGCACTTCCCAATGTTTTTGGCTGCCATGGTGATCCTGACCATCGGGGAAATGCTTGTCTGGCCTGCGGTGCCGACGATTGCCAACCAGCTTGCCCCTAAAGGGAAGGAAGGATTTTATCAAGGCTTTGTCAACAGCGCGGCGACAGGCGGCAGAATGATTGGTCCGTTGTTCGGCGGTTTGCTTGTCGATCACTTCGGCATTCAGGCTCTTGTTTTATCTCTTATGGTTTTGCTGTTGATTAGTATTGCCACAACGCTTTTATATGACAAACGAATAAAACCGGCTACAGAAACAAATAAGCGAGCATCAATCTCTTCATAATAAAAGATCCCGCCGGATGAGCGGGATCTTTCAGCGTGTCGACAAACCCTCGCATTCGTTGTCAGGCCTGCGCTTCGGTGCTCACGAATTAGAACATTCGCTCCGCTCCTATGCTCGTCCTTCCTAGACTTCAAGGGTTTTCAATCACGCTGAAAAGATGACAAAATCCTAAAATGAAAACCATTTTAGGATTTTGTCAACAATCTGAAAGATCCCGCCGGATGAGCGGGATCTTTTTACATTATCGGAAGCACGTTCACGGCATCCTTTACATTAGAATATGTTTTCAGCGATGAGAAATTGGCGTCCAGTTTATTCATTTTCATGGCCAATTCAGGCTTGATGCCGGTAATGATTAATTCGGTTCCAGTCAATTTCAGCAAATGGCTTAACTTGAAAATCTGGTCGGCGGTTTGTTCATTTACTTGGGCCAAACCCGATAAATCAATGATCAAATAATCGTCCTTGGATGTTGATAAGATATTCGTTAATGTGCTGACGATGTAATTAAATCGCTCCTCTGTCAGGTTGCCGACTAGCGGAAGAGCCGAAATGCCGTTGCGAATCGGGACAATAGGCGTTGAAAGTGCAGTAATTTCTGTGAGGGAATCCTCGAGAAGCTTTTCATACTCTTTTTGCTGGGTGATGTCCTTTTGAATTCCGACAAAATAGGTTTTGTCTTCGATCTCCAGCGGATCAATACTCAATTCATTCCAGAACATCGTTCCGTCTTTTTTGTAGTTTTGGATCTGAACGGTAACCGGCTCTTTATTTTGCAAAGCAATTCTGATGTTGTCTATATCAGCGGGTTCTGTATGTTTCCCCTGTAAGAAGCGGCAGTTCTTTCCTAGAATCTCCCCGGCTTCATAGCCGGTCATTTGAACAAAGCCTTGGTTTACGTAAACAATAGGATTATCTTCAAGTGCAGGATCTGTGATTACCACACCGACTCGTGCGTGGTCAAGCGCTTTTTTGATGACATCCAGCTGTCCTTGTATTCCAAATGATTGAAAACTAGCCATATAAATCCCCCTTAGGCTGTCAGCTAACTGTGCGAAAGCCTGATATTCCCCTTTTTTTAATGAATTCTACAGTAACCGTAGCACAACACATGTTCTGATTCAAGCAAGCGCAGTTTGATGTTTGTCATCAAGGCTTGTCCTCGTATACACTAAAAATAAGAACAGAGATTGAACATATGAATGGAAGTAGCTAAGTGAGTGACTAGGTCAATGTCACTGGGTGAAAAATGAATCCAATGCATCAAGCTTACCGATCATATGTTCACATATAATGGAAGAAACAAGCTTTTCTCAGATTTGCCAGTATGTAGATATCGAAAATCATCGGAATTGTTTAAGGGGGCTGGATGGCCTGAAGTCGCTTTACGAAATAAGGGCTTTAGGAAGGTGATGATGAAGATGCTGCATCAGGTACTCATTGCTTGTGTAATTGGAGGAATCATGGGGATTCTCGGTCATGTGAAAAAGAGAGGCAGGCTGGAGAAGCCCAGAATGACGAAGCGGTTTATTTATCTTGGATTTTTGGAAGATTGGTTTATCGGAATGACAGCTTCCATTTTACTTGTATTATCCGCTGACCCCGATTCAGGAATTCAACTTGTCATCTTATCCATTATCTCAGGCTACGGCGGTGAAGCTGTTCTCAGAAGCTTTGACTTTGTAAGAGAAATGAACAGCGGCGGCGAACCGGCCGAGTCCAAACGTCAAACCAAAACTCCACCCGAATAATTGTCCTCAATCTTCGCCCGTTCAGGGTACATTCCCATTGTATACAAACCTGCTTGCACTTATGAACAGAATTCTATAAAATACAGTTAAGATTACGGTTGCGATAAGAACAATGAAGAGGAGCAGTAAGAAGCAGATATTGTTGCAGAGAGTTGACGGCTGGTGAAAGTCAATCAAGTTTGTTTCCGAACTCACCTCAGAGTTGCAGCGGTGAAAAGCCGCTGACGCATAACTGCGTTAAAAGTATCAAGTGAGTGCGGCTCATGCCGCGCTAACGAGGGTGGTACCGCGGGAAAACGAAAGTCTCTCGTCCCTTTTTGGGATGAGGGAGTTTTTTTTAGTTTGGGAATATTCTGAATATAATTCTCTCCTTCCCGTCACTACTTAAACCATAAACGCCGTATTCAATCAGAAGGAGGTTTTTACTTTGAGTTTTCAGCACAAAGAGATAGAAAAGAAATGGCAAACATATTGGCTTGAAAACAAAACATTTGCCACTCTTGATCATAATGAAAAACAAAAATTTTACGCGCTGGACATGTTCCCTTATCCGTCTGGAGCAGGGTTGCACGTCGGCCATCCTGAAGGATATACAGCGACAGATATCCTGTCCCGTATGAAGCGTATGCAGGGCTATGATGTCCTTCATCCAATGGGCTGGGATGCATTCGGCCTGCCGGCTGAACAATACGCGCTTGACACAGGGAACGATCCCGCTGTGTTTACGAAGCAGAATATTGATAATTTCCGCCGCCAAATTCAGTCGCTTGGCTTCTCATATGACTGGGATCGTGAAATCAACACGACTGACCCCGAATACTATAAATGGACACAATGGATTTTCTTAAAACTTTACGAAAAAGGCCTTGCTTACGTTGACGAAGTGCCTGTAAACTGGTGCCCTGCGCTTGGGACGGTTCTTGCTAACGAAGAAGTCATTGACGGCAAGAGCGAACGCGGCGGCCATCCGGTCGAGAGACGCCCGATGAAGCAGTGGATGCTGAAAATTACAGCATATGCGGACAGGCTTCTTGAAGACTTGGAAGAGCTTGACTGGCCGGAGAGCATTAAAGACATGCAGCGCAACTGGATCGGCCGTTCTGAAGGCGCGCACGTTCATTTTGCTGTAGATGGACATGCTGAATCCTTTACGGTGTTTACGACAAGACCAGATACGCTGTTTGGCGCTACATACACTGTCCTTGCTCCGGAACACGCATTGGTGGAAAACATTACAACGGCAGAGCAAAAAGAAGCTGTTGAAGCATATATCAAAGACATTCAATCAAAGAGTGACCTTGAGCGTACAGATCTTGCGAAAACAAAGACAGGCGTTTTCACAGGAGCTTATGCGATCAATCCGGTAAACGGAGAAAAATTGCCGATCTGGATTGCGGATTACGTCCTTGCTTCATACGGAACAGGTGCTGTTATGGCTGTTCCTGGCCACGATGAGCGTGATTTTGAATTCGCCAAAACATTCGGCCTTCCGGTGAAGGAAGTCGTGAAAGGCGGAAACGTTGAGGAAGCAGCGTACATTGGCGACGGCGAGCACGTGAACTCAGATTTTCTGAACGGCCTTAACAAGCAGGAAGCGATTGAGAAAGTGATCGCTTGGCTGGAAGAAACGAAAAACGGCGAGAAGAAAGTGACGTACCGTCTGCGCGACTGGCTCTTCAGCCGCCAGCGTTATTGGGGCGAACCGATTCCGGTCATTCATTGGGAAGACGGAACATCAACGGCTGTGCCGGAAGAGGAGCTGCCGTTGATTTTGCCGAAAACGGATGAAATCAAACCGAGCGGAACAGGCGAATCACCGCTTGCGAACATTAAAGATTGGGTGGAAGTCACAGACCCTGAGACAGGGAAAAAAGGAAGAAGAGAAACGAATACAATGCCGCAATGGGCGGGAAGCTGCTGGTATTTCTTGCGCTATATTGATCCGCGCAATCCGGATCAGCTGGCATCACCAGAAAAATTGGAAAAATGGCTTCCGGTTGATATGTATATCGGCGGTGCAGAACATGCCGTGCTTCACCTTCTGTATGCCCGCTTCTGGCATAAGTTCCTTTATGATATCGGTGTAGTGCCGACGAAAGAACCGTTCCAAAAGCTTTACAACCAAGGCATGATTCTCGGCGAAAACAACGAAAAAATGAGTAAATCTAAAGGGAACGTTGTCAATCCTGACGAAATCGTTGCTTCTCACGGCGCTGATACGCTGAGATTGTACGAAATGTTTATGGGGCCGCTTGATGCTTCAATCGCCTGGTCTGAATCAGGCTTAGACGGCGCGCGCCGCTTCCTAGACCGCGTATGGCGCCTGTTTGTTGAAGACAACGGTGAGCTTAATGGCAAAATCGTTGAAGGCGCTGGTGAAACATTGGAGCGTGTGTATCATGAAACGGTCATGAAAGTCACAGACCATTATGAAGGCCTTCGTTTCAACACGGGTATTTCCCAGCTGATGGTCTTTATTAATGAAGCGTATAAAGCAACAGAGCTTCCGAAAGAATATATGGAAGGCTTCGTAAAGCTTCTTTCTCCAATCGCGCCTCACTTAGCGGAAGAGCTTTGGGAGAAGCTTGGCCATTCCGGCACGATTGCGTACGAAGCTTGGCCTGTATATGATGAAGCAAAACTTGTGGATGATGAAGTTGAAATCGTTGTTCAGCTGAACGGAAAAGTAAAAGCGAAATTACAGGTTCCTGCTGATGCAACGAAAGAACAGCTGGAAGAGCTTGCTCAAGCAGACGAAAAGGTCAAAGAGCAGCTTGAAGGCAAAACGATTCGAAAAATCATCGCGGTGCCTGGCAAGCTTGTCAATATTGTGGCAAACTAAGCCTGAGAAAAAACCCCCTTTGCCAAAAGGGGGTTTTTCATCAGTCTCTGAATAGCAATCGCACGGCTGACTTTGCTATACTGAACATGACCATTGTGAATAGGAGTGTTTTCATTGGAGATAAAAGAAATCAGCACAGCCGCTTTAAAAGAAAAGATTGAGGCGGACGAAGAATTATATTTGATTGATGTCAGAGAAGATGAAGAGGTGGCGGAAGGCATGATCCCGCAAGCCGTTCATATTCGGATGGGGGATATTCCTGAAAAAATGGACACCCTTGATAAAGACAAAGAGTACGTATTTATCTGCCGTTCAGGAATGCGCAGCATGAATGTCTGCAGATACTTGGATGAGCAGGGATTTAAAACAGTCAATGTTGAAGGTGGCATGATGGCCTGGGAAGGCGAAACAAAACCAAAAAACTAGGGGGAAAGCAGTCCCCTAGTTTTTTATTTGTATTCCGGAAGCCAATCGCCGTGTGCTGCAAATAAATCATCACACATGGAGATGATGTCAGACATGGAAAGCTCCGCGCTTGTATGAGGGTCAAGCATTGCCGCTTGGTAGACCGCTTCTTTTTTTCGTGTAACAGCGGCTTCAATTGTCATCAGCTGCGTATTAATATTCGTCCGGTTTAAGGCTGCAAGCTGCTCAGGCAGTTCTCCGGTGAAGCAAGGGGTAATTTTTTTTCTGTCGGCAACGCATGTCACTTCAACAACCGCTTTTGAAGGAAGATTGGTGATCAGTCCTGTATTCAAGACATTTCCACCGAAGATAAACGGCTCGTTCGTTTCCATTGCTTCTATAATTCTTGAGCCATATTCCTTTGAGCGTTCATGCGTAAGGTTTTTATTATTGACGATATCATCCCGCATTTTCTCCCAATTTTGAATCTGTTTGACGCATCTTCTCGGATATTCGTCGAGCGGGATTTGCAGCTCGCTGATCAGCTCGGGATAGTTCCGTTTAATAAAGTATGGATGGTATTCTGCGTTGTGTTCGGACGATTCCGTGACATAATAGCCGAACTTATCCATCAATTCAAACCGCACCATATCATGATGCTTTGTTTTTTGTTTTTCTATCGCTCTCCTTTTGATTTCGGGATATAGATCTACGCCGTCTTTTTTGACTTCCAAAAGCCAAGCCATATGATTGATGCCCGCGATGTGCTCCTCGATTCCGTCATGCTCCATTCCGAGAGATTTGAATAAATCCTTCGTGCACACTTGAACACTGTGGCAGAGTCCGATTGTTTTGACATTCGTATAGCGGAGCATGGCGCCTGTAAGAGAGGCCATCGGATTTGTATAGTTTAAAAACCATGCATCCGGGCACATTTCCTCCATATCTTTTGCGATATCAAATAAGACTGGGATTGTTCTGAGTGATCTGAAGATCCCGCCGATGCCGACTGTGTCGGCAATCGTCTGACGCAGCCCGTATCGTTTCGGAATCTCGAAATCGATGACTGTGCTCGGTTTATATCCTCCAACCTGAATCGCATTGATGACATAGCTTGCGTTCTGCAAGGCGAGTTTTCTGTCGGCATAGCTGTTGATGGCCACGCTTGGGTTATAGCGGTCTCTGAGATTCTCGAGCATGAGCTGGGATTCCTGTAAGCGTTTTGGATCAATGTCATATAGGGCGAATTCAAATCCATTCAGCGCTTCAGTTAACAAGCAGTCTCCCAATACATTTTTGGCGAAAATGGTGCTCCCTGCACCGATAAATGTAATCTTTTTCATATTGCTTCCTCCCTTAATGTTATCCCTTTACCGCTCCGGATGACAGGCCGGCAATAAAGTATTTTTGCAGCGCCAAAAACAGAATAACCATCGGCATCATCGCCATAAGTGCGGCTGCGGCAACTAAATGCAGATTGTTGGCGTTTTCACCGAAAAACCCTGCCATGGCTACTGTTAATGTCTGAACCTTTTGATCTTGTAAAAAGAAAATCGCAAATTGATAGTCGTTCCATATGAAGACACAGGAAATAATACAGATGGTCGCAGTGATTGGCTTCAGCAGAGGAAACACAATCGTAAAAAAGATTTTCAGCATGCCTGCGCCATCTATTCTTGCGGCCTCTTCAAGCTCTTTTGGAATGGTCGAACGGATGAAGCCAGAATACAAGAATACGGTTAACGGCATATAAGCCGCTGTATTGATCAAAATGGCGATGGCGTGTGTATTGACCATTCCGGCGTCCACGACCATTCGGTACAAAGGCACCATCGACGTTAACGGAGGGATGATCATAATGGAAATCAGCAAGGCAAATACAGCTTTATTCAGTTTCGTTTCCCGCCGTGCAAGCGGGTAGGCAGCAAGTGAGCCGAATATAATTAATAACAAGGCAGAAAAACCTGTGATGATGATGGTGTTCATAAAAGAGTTTCCTAACGAAGCGCGCTCCCATGCCTCTGAAAAATTGTGAAAGGAGATGTCGGCTGGAAACAGCCATTTTGAACTGTAGTCTCCTTTTGCTTTTAATGAAGTGGTCAGCAGGATGTAAAAAGGGATAACATGCGCACAGGCCACAATGGCTGCAAAAAGTGTAACGATCCGCAGTTTTTTTGAACGGGCGGCCTTCATGACGTTTCCGTCTCCTTTCTTTTAAAGTACGCAAGCGCGCAAAAGCTGATGATCAAAATGACAAATGCCATAAATATGCCTTGCGTTGCGGCATAGCCGGCATCCTGCCGTTTGAAATACAAATCATACATAAATGTGGACATGGATTGTGACGCGTTTCCGGGACCGCCTGCGGTGAGCGCGATAATGACATCAAACAGCTTTAAGCCTCCGATAATGTTGATGACCATATTAATCGTGATCGAGGGCATTAACAGCGGCAGCGTAATGCTGAAAAACTGCTGGCCTTGTTTCGCACCATCCATTTGCGCCGCTTCGTAGTAGTCTTTCGGAATGCTTTGCAGGCCGGCTAAGTAGACAACCATAGCAATCCCGACATATTGATACGTGTTAATCATGACAATGAGCCACGGGTTGAGCGATGGACTGGCGAGCGCATTGATCGGGCTGATGCCGAATACACCGAGCAAATCGTTAAGCGCGCCTCCGTCATAGGAGAAGAAAAAGTACCAAATATAGCCCATAATGAGCGGGCTGATCATCACCGGCAAATAGACAATTGTTCTTGTCATCGCTTTCATTTTAATGCTTTGATTCAAGAGCAGGGCGTACAGGAGTCCGATTACATTTTGGAAAAAGGTGCTACCGAGCCCGTAAAGCAGCGTGTTTTTTAAGATGTGCCAAGTGTCGGGATCAGAAAACAGCCTTTCATATTGCGCGAATCCCACCCATTGGTAGACTTGTGAAAAGCCGTTCCAGTTTGTAAAGGTGATCAATGTTCCTTTCACAAACGGATAAATCATAAAGATCAGAACGGAGAGCAAAGCAGGAATATACATCCACCAAAGGGAGGACTGCTTTTTCAGCTTAACCTGTTTCACATGAACGTCTCTTGCGATCTCACTCATTGTTCTTCAGCTCCCTGTGTTTCCGATTGCTCCCGGAGTCGTTTGTATTCTCTTCCCAGCTTCTTCGAAATCTCTTGAGGCGTTAAAATATCAGCCATAAGCTCCTGCCCGACCGTGCCTAGGACATCCCACATTCCGTTTGGCAAATATAAACGGTCGAAGTAAGGCTCGACTTTGACATCTTGATAATGCTCATAGTCATTTGAATAGAAAATATCAGCTTTGACATTGGTCAGACCTGATGGAAGCGATGTGGCTTCAGCCATTCGTTTGGCATTGGCGGGACGGGCCATAAATGCGATGAATTCTTTTGCTTCCTTTACGTGAGGGGAGTCTTTCCATGCTGCAAGTGTGTAGCGTTCACCGCCGATCCATATCGGCTCATCACCTTCATGTATGGCAGGTGTGGGGATAATGCCGACCTTGACCTTTGGATTGATCTGGGCAACGTCTTGGCCGAGCGTGCCGCCTTGCATCGTAAAGGCGATTTTGTTTTGGGCCATTAATTCAATGAGCTGTGATTTTTTTGCGGTTACGGCGTCAATATTAATCAATTTTTCTTTCTGCATTTGTTTAAGGATGTCTGATAAGTAAGTGAATTTGTTCCATTGAAAAGTGCCGTTGGTGAGCTGTTTTTTTTCATTATGGGCAGGATCTGTGATGAGAAGAGGTGTAGCGAATTGGTCGTAATATTGGGCGAATGAGCTTTTGTCATATCCGGCAAACCAGAAGGGAACAATGCTTCCCTTGCTCTTTTCTTTAATCGTTCTCAGCGCTTTGATAAAGTCATCCATGGTCTCCGGCGGGTTAATGCCATAACGGTCTAAAATATTGCGGTTATATGCTAGGCCGTCTTTTGCCTGATTGATCGGATAGGCATACACCTTTCCGCTTTTATTTTTGAGGATGCTGTTTAAATTGGGATCAAGAGCTTGGGTCCATCCCATATCCCTGAGATCCGCTGTATATTCTCCATACCTGATTTTTCCCCAGCCATGTGTATCGAAAAGGTCAGGCAAATCATTGGCTGCCATTCTGACACGCATCATATTTTCATAGTCATTGCCTGGGAAATGAAGGCTGACACGAAGGTCTCTGTGTTCCTTTTCAAACGCTGCCGCCAGTTTTCTGAACGTATCTCTTTCACTGTCAGTTGACATTGTAGAATAAATGGTTAACGTCTTTTTTGCGGTATCTGCTGAGCTTTTCTCTGCTGAGCAGCCGGGCAGAACAAGCAGAATAAGAGAGAGAAATAAAACAAAAGTGTGTTTCATCTTTTCCTCCTTATCATCGTGATGAATGCTTGCTTATGTCACCTCCTTAGCTGTATATCCGCAGCTTTGTCTCACGATTAATGTTGTGGGCAGGGTGACATGGTGAGGGAGGGTTCGGCCATTGAGGCGGTCAAGCAGCAGTTTTACGCCTGTTCGGCCCATTTCCTCTGTGTATACCTTCACCGTCGTTAAAGGCGTACTGGCAAATTCAGCTTCTTCAATGCCGTTAAAACTGACGATCGCTGTATCGCGCGGCACTTGCAATCCGGCTTCCTGAAGCGCTTTTAACGCGCCGATCGCCATGGAATCACTCGCGATAAAGAATGCTTCCGGCAGATTGCCTTTGGCGATTGCTTTCTTCATCAGGCGATAACCCTCGCGCATGCTGTATTCTCCGATCAGTACATGCTCAGGCTGGGGGGCGGAGGACTCCAAAAAGGCGGTCAGCCGTTTGTCTTCTATGGTTCTGCGAATGCTTTGACCGTCCTTCAGCGTATGCTCTTTTTCCTGCCCGCCTATGTAACCCAACCGTTTGTAACCAAGACAGAAAAGGTGATTAATCGCTTGGTGTGAAGCGGATTCAAAATCAATGCCAATCGAATCGTATGCTTGCGGATCGGGAGAATGATTGATAAATACGGCATGTTCTAGCCTTCCGCTGATATGCTTAACCGCTTCATCATGAACACGGCCGACGACAATGACACCATCCAGTGCCCGAAAGATAGGCTCCTGAAAGGAACCGAGATGAATCGAATTGGTAATGAAAATTTCCTGTTCGAAGCATTCCTTTTCAATGCCTTTGCGAATCGAGGAAAAATAAGGGTCCTGCCTTTCTTGATCAAGGGGCAGACAGCTCAGCACGCCGATCAGCGGATGGGCCCGCTGTTTTTGCCCGCGGGTTTTTCGGCGTTTAGCAACCGTTTGATAGCCGAGCTCTTCTGCGATAGCGATGACCCTTTGCCTTGTTTCGCCTGCCACAGAAAGCGACTCATCTTCGTTCAAAATTCTGGAAACAGTTGCGCTGGAAACATTAGCTTTCATAGCGATATCTTTAATCCGAACCATAGGTATCCCTCTCATCTATTTTAGTAAAATGTTAACCCATCTGTTTTGATAAATTGATGCTATCACATGAAAGTAAGCGGTTACAACAGTTATTTTCAGAATATTTAATTATATTTACTAAATATTTAGTAAATGATTCAATTTGTTTTGGAAAAATAAAGGGGAAACCAGATTCATCTCGTAAATGTGAAGTAAGCGAATAAGGAAGGGTGAGAGAATGAGTACGGAAAGAAGAAAGCAACTGTTTCGATTGCTTGGAGATTTGCCTGATCAGGGGGAAATCAGTACAGAGATATTGCGTATTGAAGAAAGAGAAGGAAACATCATTGAAACGCTCCTGCTCCATCTAAACGGACATGAAAAGGTGCCCGCTTATTTTGTGAAACCGAAATCTGCAAAAGGGCCTTATCCAGCCGTATTGTTTCAGCATTCGCATGGCGGCCAGTATGACAGGGGAAAGAGTGAACTGATTGAAGGAGCGGATTATTTGAAAGCGCCTTCTTTTTTCCGTGAGCTGACTTCTCTTGGGTACGGCGTGCTGGCGATTGACCATTGGGGATTTGGAGATCGGCGGGGAAAAACGGAAAGCGAGATTTTTAAAGAAATGCTTCTTACCGGAAGAGTGATGTGGGGCATGATGATTTATGACAGTTTAAGAGCGTTAGATTATTTGCAGTCTCGCCCTGATGTGAAGCCTGACAGAATCGGGACCATCGGCATGTCTATGGGAGGGTTGATGGCGTGGTGGACAGCGGCGCTCGATGACCGGATTAAGGTGTGTGTGGATTTGTGCAGCCAGGTAGATCATCACGTGCTGATGAAAACACAGAATCTTGACCGGCATGGCTTTTATTATTACGTTCCGTCGCTTGCAAAGCATTTTTCTGCCTCAGAGATCCAAAGCATGATCGCACCGCGCCCGCACCTTAGCCTTGTTGGTGTACACGACCGGTTAACGCCGGCTGAGGGTGTGAACAAAATCGAAAAAGAATTGACAGCTGTGTATGCTGGACAGGACGCTTCTGATTGCTATCGGGTGGTCCGTTCCGCTTCTGGCCATTTCGAAACGGCAGTGATGAGGCATGAAGCCGTCCGGTTTTTGCAAAAGTGGCTGTGACCGTTACGGGAAACTGGCAGAAGGCCAGGTGAAAGAGTTTTGTTAGAAACATATCACATTTCAATGAATTAGCGAGGGATGTGGAACCAATAGAATTACAAGACATTTTGGATTGGGCTTTCCGACGGCATCTCAATCCATTAATCTGGTATATTCGTCCCCTCTTTTTACTCGTATTGGTTTATGCTGCGTATAAGCGCAGCTGGAAAGGCATCATCATCACTTTTGTATTGATGATGAGCAGTATGGTCTGGTTTCCGGAACCTAAGAAGATTCATCTGCAAATGCAAGAAGTGCTCGAATTCGAGCAAATGCTTTTAAGCAGTCCGGTCTCGGCTGTTTTAACAATTGCTTTCATGATGGTTTTTCTCAGTTTTATTTTGGCTGCTTTCTGGAAGCGGTCGCTTGTATTTGGTTTCATTCTATTGAATGTGACACTTGTTGGGAAGGTGGCCCTGTCCTTATCTTTCACAGGTAAAAATGGTTGGGCGCCGTTGGGCAATACGGTTTTTGGGCTGTTGATGATAAATGGGATCGGCTTGTTTATCAAGTGTAGAAGTCGAAAAAAACGCAGAGGAATAGACATCTAAGGGGCCGTTTTCCTGTAAAACGGTCTTTTTGCTCGTTTTAAGAACCAGCTCTAAAACAAAATGAAGATTTCCTATATTGACAGAATCGTATGTGAATAATAATATTCTAACTGTTAACTTTAATTTATATTTGGTTAACAATTAGAATAAGATGTGATATACGTTCTTCAGTTATCAGTGAAAGGGCGAGAAAAGATGCAAGAAGAAGTATTTTATAGTGTCAGAATGAGAGCTTCTATGAATGGATCTCATGAAGACGGCGGAAAGCATATATCTGGCGGAGAACGGCTTATTCCTTTCCATGAGATGAAGCGTACAGTCAATTTTTTACTAGAGAAAGGGTTATCCCACTCAAGGGGAAAACCTGATTTTATGCAAATTCAATTTGAAGAGGTACATGAGCCGATAAAAACCATTCAGCCATTGCCAGTGTATACGAACGAAGTGAGTTCCCCGAAAGAGGGACAAAAGCTTGCCCGATTGTTGTTGGAAAGAGAAGGCATTTCACGAGAAGTGATTGAAAAAGCATATCAACAAATTCATTCATGGTCGGGTGTCAGGGGAGCTGTTTTGTTTGATATTCACTCAGGCAAACGGATTGATCAAACAAAAGGAAAAGGGGTGAGGGTCTCCAGAATGGATTGGCCGGACGCCAACTTTGAAAAATGGGCGCTTCGCTATCACGTGCCGGCGCATTCTAGAATAAAAGAGGCACTTGCGCTCGCCACAAAGGCTAGCCGGTACCCGGCAGCCGTTGCAGAATTATGCTGGTCAGATGACCCTGATTACATAACAGGCTACGTTGCAGGCAAGAAAATGGGCTATCAGCGTATTACAGCAATGAAAGAATACGGGTCTGAAGAGGGCTGCCGCATCTTTTTTATTAATAGCTCCGAAGATGTAAATACGTACATACATGATCTGCAGAAGGAGCCTATTTTAATCGAGTGGGAGGAAGACCATGACTCATGATTTGATAGAAAAAAGTAAAAAGCACCTCTGGCTGCCGTTTACCCAAATGAAAGATTATGATGAAAACCCATTAATCATCGAAAGCGGCACTGGTATCAAAGTCAAAGACATATACGGCAAGGAATACTATGACGGGTTTTCTTCTGTTTGGCTTAATGTCCATGGGCACCGCAAAAAGGAATTAGATGACGCCATAAAAAAACAACTCGGAAAAATCGCGCACTCCACGTTATTGGGCATGACTAATGTTCCTGCAACCCAGCTAGCCGAAACATTAATCAACATCAGTCCGAAAAACCTTACGCGAGTCTTTTATTCAGACAGCGGTGCAGAAGCGATGGAAATCGCCCTAAAAATGGCGTTTCAGTATTGGAAGAACATCGGAAAGCCTGAGAAACAAACATTTATCGCAATGAAAAATGGCTATCACGGTGATACGATTGGCGCTGTCAGTGTCGGTTCAATTGAACTGTTCCACCACATATACGGCCCGTTAATGTTTGATAGTTACAAAGCTCCGATTCCTTATGTGTATCGCTCTGAAAGCGGAGATCCTGATGAGTGCCGTGATGAGTGCCTGCGAGAGCTCAGACAGCTGCTCGAAGAACATCATGAGGAAATTGCTGCGCTTTCAATAGAATCAATGGTCCAAGGGGCGTCCGGTATGATTGTGATGCCGGAAGGATATTTGGCGGGCGTGCGCGAGCTATGTACTACATACGACGTGTTGATGATTGTTGATGAAGTGGCTACAGGTTTTGGCCGTACCGGAAAAATGTTTGCGTGTGAACACGAGAATGTCCAGCCTGATCTAATGGCTGCCGGCAAAGGCATTACAGGAGGTTATTTGCCAATCGCCGTTACGTTTGCCACTGAAGACATCTATACGGCATTCTATGATGATTATAAAAACCAAAAAACCTTTTTCCACGGTCATTCCTACACAGGAAATCAGCTTGGCTGTGCGGTTGCACTTGAAAATCTGCGGTTATTTGAATCTGAAAACATTGTGGAACAAGTAGCGCAAAAAAGTGAAAAACTCCATTTCCTTCTTCAAGATTTGTATGCTCTTCCTCACGTGGGAGATATTCGGCAGCTGGGCTTTATGTGCGGTGCAGAGCTTGTTCAGTCAAAGGAAACCAAAAAGCCTTACCCTGCTGATCGGCGGATTGGCTACAAAGTATCCTTAAAAATGCGGGAGCTTGGCATGCTGACAAGGCCGCTTGGGGATGTGATTGCATTTCTGCCTCCTCTCGCCAGCACAGCTGAAGAGCTCGCGGAAATGGTTGCCATTATGAAACAAGCGATCCAAGAGGTTACCAGCCTTGAAGATTGACGCCTGGTTAATCGAGCGGTTAGACAGAGCAAAGGAAGCCGGCTTATACCGTAATTTGCGGACAATGAACGGGGCTCCGGTTCCAGAGAGGAACATTGATGGAGAGAATCAAACGGTCTGGTCTTCAAACAATTATTTAGGACTGGCAAGCCATAGCCGCTTGATTTCTGCAGCCCAAGAAGCACTGCAACAATTTGGGGCAGGAAGCAGCGGCTCCCGTTTAACGACAGGCAATTCGGCTTGGCATGAAAAGCTTGAAAAAAAGATTGCCGCCTTTAAACGGACGGAAGCGGCTTTACTGTTTTCGAGCGGTTATTTAGCCAATGTCGGTGTCCTTTCATCATTGCCAGAAAAGGAAGATGTCATTTTAAGTGATCAACTCAATCATGCAAGTATAATTGATGGCTGCCGGCTGTCCAAGGCTGATACAGTTGTTTACCGGCATATTGATATGGATGATCTTGAAAACAAGCTGAATGAAACACAGCGTTATCAGCGCCGTTTTATCGTAACAGACGGGGTATTCAGCATGGATGGCACAATTGCCCCTCTTGATCAGATCATCTCACTTGCGAAACGCTATCATGCCTTCGTGATCGTTGATGATGCCCATGCAACAGGTGTTTTGGGTGATTCGGGAGGAGGAACGAGTGAGTACTTTGGTGTTTGTCCTGACATTGTGATTGGCACCTTAAGCAAAGCTGTTGGCACGGAAGGAGGTTTTGCCGCAGGTTCAGCGGTCTTCATCAAGTTTTTGCTCAACCATGCCAGAACATTTATCTTTCAAACTGCTATTTTGCCAGCCAGCTGTGCAGCCGCTTATGAGGCTTTCAACATCATTGAAGCCAGCAGGGAGAAACGGAAGCTTTTATTTTCTTATATCAACATGATCAGAACCAGTCTGAAGAACATGGGTTATGTGGTAAAAGGTGATCACACGCCGATTATTCCTATAGTCATCGGCGATGCCCGAAAAACAGTCACATTTGCTGAAAAACTGCAGGACAATGGAATTTATGCCCCTGCCATTCGGCCGCCGACCGTTGCGCCAGGTGAAAGCCGGATCCGATTAACAATCACTGCTGATCATAGTATGGGTGATATTGATCATTTGCTGACATCATTTCAATCAATTGGAAAGGAGCTGCATGTCATTTGAGGGGTTTTTTTGTAACAGGAACAGATACAGAAGTGGGGAAAACGGTTATATCCAGCGGAATCGCCGCTTTATTGCGAGAACATAACAAAGATGTCGGGGTGTTTAAACCATTTTTAAGCGGTATATCTCGACATCATCCGGATAGTGATACAAGTCTGCTGAAAGACATGTCACAGACCAAGCTTTCTCATGAAGATATTACGCCTTTTGCCTTCAACGCACCGCTTGCACCATATATCGCAGGAAAGCTGGAAGGAAAGGCTGTCTCTATGGAAGAGGTCTTAAGCCATTGGGAGCGGATAAGAGAAAAACATGAATGCTTTATCGTAGAAGGTGCGGGCGGTATTTCTGTGCCATTGGGAGAGGATTTTTTAGTCAGTCATGTCATAAAAGCGCTACAGCTTCCCATCATCATAGTGGCACGTCCTCATCTCGGAACAATCAATCATACCTTTTTAACCTGCCAATATGCAAAAAGCATGGGTCTGCCAATTGCCGGAATTGTCATTAATGGAATCAGTGATTCTCTTGGCGATGATGAAAAAAACAATCCAGAAATGATTGAGCGCTTATGCGGTGTGCCGATTTTAGGGATTACGCCAAAGCTTGCCAATGTGACGAAAGAAACGGTTCTCCATATGGTAAAAGACCATATCAATCTATCATTACTGATGAATCAAGTGGGGGTATGAGAATGAATCAATGGATGGAACTCGCAGACCGGGTGCTTGCTGGAGCAGAAGTGAGCGACGAAGAGGCGCTTTCGATATTAAACTGTCCAGATGAAGAGATTTTGCTATTAATGCATGGGGCTTTTCATATCAGAAAACACTTTTATGGAAAAAAAGTAAAGCTCAATATGATTATGAATGCGAAATCAGGACTCTGTCCCGAAAACTGCGGCTATTGTTCACAGTCCGCAATTTCAAAAGCGCCGATTCAATCTTACCGGATGGTGAATAAGGAAACGCTTCTTGAAGGCGCAAAGCGGGCGAACGACCTAAATATCGGCACATATTGCATCGTGGCAAGCGGCAGGGGGCCGTCCAACAGAGAAGTGGATCAGGTCGTAGACGCGGTGCAGGAAATTAAAGAGACTTATGGACTGAAGGTTTGTGCGTGTCTCGGACTGTTAAAGCCGGAGCAGGCAAAGCGGCTGAAGGAAGCCGGAGTAGACCGCTATAATCATAATTTGAATACGTCACAGAGAAACCATTCCAACATCACGACTTCACATACATACGATGACAGGGTCAAAACGGTTGAAATGGCAAAGGAATCAGGGCTGTCTCCGTGTTCAGGCGCCATTATCGGAATGAAGGAGACGAAACAGGACGTCATTGATATTGCAAAAAGCTTGAAGGCTCTTGACGCGGATTCCATTCCGGTGAATTTTTTGCATGCGATTGACGGGACGCCGTTGGAAGGCGTCAACGAATTAAACCCGCTGTATTGTTTAAAAGTGCTGGCGCTGTTCCGTTTTATCAATCCGTCAAAAGAAATCCGCATTTCCGGAGGAAGAGAGGTCAATCTCCGCTCATTACAGCCATTAGGGCTTTATGCCGCTAACTCCATTTTTGTCGGAGATTACTTAACAACTGCAGGACAAGAGGAGACGGAGGACCATAAAATGCTGAATGATTTAGGCTTTGAAGTCGAATCTGTTGAAGAAATGAAGGCCAGTTTAAGTGCGAAAAGCTGAAAGAATCAATAAAAGCAATCGGTTGATGTCGATTGCTTTTAATTTTTAATAGAGAGGAAAGGCACACATGACAATTGCATGTTCAACGGCATCTTCTGAGTTTTTGAAACATCCATATCCTTTTTACGAAACATTGCGGACTGTTCATCCTATATATAAAGGGAGTTTTCTAAAAAACCCGGGCTGGTATGTCACAGGATATGAAGAAACGGCAGCTATCCTGAAAGATGCCAGATTCAAAGTCCGGACTCCGCTCCCTGAGACGTCAATCAAATATCAGGATCTTACACATGTACAAAATCAGATGATGCTGTTTCAGAATCAGCCTGATCATAGACGATTGCGGACGCTGGCCAGCGGAGCGTTTACTCCGAGAATGGCAGAGAGCTATCGTCCGTATATCGATGAAACTGTCCATCACTTGCTTGATCAAGTGCAAGGTGAAAAAAAGATGGAGGTGATTTCGGACTTTGCTTTTCCTTTAGCGAGCTACGTCATAGCTAACATGATAGGTGTACCGGCAGAACATAGGGCGCAATTAAAAGAATGGGCTGCAAGTCTTATTCAAACGATTGATTTTACCCGGTCAAGAAAGGCATTAACGGGGGGCAATCATATCGCTGTACAGGCTATGGCATATTTTAGAGAGCTGATTCAAAAGCGAAAACGGCATCCGCAGCAGGACATGGTCAGCATGCTCTTGAAGGAGAAAGAAAAGGATAAGCTAACGGAAGAGGAAGTGGCCTCTACATGCATATTGCTTGCGATCGCCGGACATGAAACAACGGTCAATCTCATCAGCAATTCAATCCTTTGTCTGCTGCAGCACCCAAAACAGCTTTTGGAGCTAAAAGAAAACCCAGATCTTATTGCGTCCGCAGTTGAGGAATGTTTACGCTTTGAAAGTCCTACGCAAATGACAGCCAGAGTGGCGTCTGAAGATATTGATATTAGCGGGGTGACGATTCGTAAAGGGGAACAAGTCTATCTGCTGTTAGGGGCTGCCAATCGAGATCCAAACAAATTCACGCGCGCTGATGTCTTCGATATCACCAGAAGCCCTAATCCGCATCTTTCATTCGGGCAGGGCCATCATGTTTGCCTAGGATCCTCACTTGCACGATTAGAAGCACAAATGGCGATTCATACCCTTCTGCAGCGAATGCCCGGTCTCAAGCTCGCTCATTCTGAATGGCGGTACCGGCCTCTTTTTGGTTTTCGGGCGCTTGAGAAGCTGCCGGTGACTTTTGAATAAACCAGAGCATGTGAGTGCCAAAAAAAGTGTCAGCCCCGCCGAAAATGGGCAATCTATAAAAAAGGGGAGTGAACACAGTGAAAAAAGTGCTGATTGCCGGCGGAAATGGTGTGATTGGGAGACTACTGACGGAAGGGCTTACTTCAGATTATGAAGTGACAGTGCTTGATAAAGATCATTTTGATGGCACAGCCTCTTCCATTCAGGCTGATGCGGCAAATTATGAGGAGCTGTTAAAGAAAATTCCGAAAGATACCGATGTGATTTTGAATCTATTGGCTGTCAAAATAAAATACGATGTCATGGACATCGCTGAATTCGAGAAAATGACGGATGTTTTCTATAGGGCAAGCTATTATCTGTGCCGCGCAGCAGCGGAGCTCGGCATTCCAAAGCTCGTGTTCGCCAGCAGCAATCATGTCACAGATGTATACGAAAAGGACGGGCGTTCTCTCTTAGGACGGGAAATCACAACAAGCGATTATCCGTTGTCCAAAAACTTGTACGGTGTTTTAAAGCTGACCTCGGAACAGATCGGCCATTTATTTTATTTGGAAAATAAGCTTTCAGTGATCAATCTTCGAATTGGAACAGTCGTCACAGATGAAATGGATACGCTGCATGAAAAAGAACGGACGAAAAAAACACTGCTTTCCCACCCCGATCTGCTGTCGATTTTTAAAGCTGCCATTGAAACCAATATCCGGTACGGCACTTATTACGCCGTCTCTGATAATCCGGGCCGGCCATGGTCGATTGAATCCGCTGTGAATGAACTTGGATTTTCGCCGCAAATCAATACGGCCGAGCTTCTGAATGAGGAAGAGAACGGAGCATAATCATTTTCTAAGATGATGCTCTTTTTCTTTTTTCATCGGTTTTAATCCACGCCAGCCCCCCCGCCGTGCCGGGGCTCTGTTTAAATGATTATAGACATGGCAATCACAGATTTGCTACATTTTAGACACGATATCGTCACATGCTGCAGCTCGTTTAAAAAAGAATGACAACGCTTACAAAAAAGAGAGGTGGGGGCTATCGCACATTCACTGAAAAATCGCCTGTTTGATATTTTGATTTACGGGTTTTTGCTGATGTTCGCTTTAATATGCGTACTTCCGTTTATTCATGTCATCGCGGCATCTTTCGCCACAGTAGAAGAAGTCGTGTCGAAGAAATTTATTTTAATACCGACCACTTTTTCGCTTGATGCTTATCGTTACATTTTTTCAACAGATATTATTTATAAGAGTTTGCTTGTTTCTGTGTTTGTGACAGTGATAGGCACTGCGGTCAGCATGTTTCTTTCGTCACTGATGGCTTACGGGTTATCCCGCCGTGATTTAATCGGCCGGCAGCCGCTCATGTTTCTCGTCGTATTTACGATGCTCTTCAGCGGCGGTATGATTCCGACGTTCCTTGTCGTCAAATCGCTTGGATTGCTCGATTCTTACTGGGCGCTCATTTTGCCGACAGCCATTAATGCCTTTAACCTGATCATTCTCAAAAACTTCTTTCAAAATATCCCGTCAAGTTTGGAAGAGTCTGCGAAAATTGATGGGTGCAATGATCTGGGCATTTTCTTTAAAATTGTGCTGCCGCTGTCTCTTCCTGCGATCGCAACGATTTCACTATTTTATGCGGTTACGTATTGGAACACGTACATGACTGCGATCTTGTACTTAAATGATTCAGCAAAATGGCCGATTCAGGTGCTTCTGCGCCAAATCGTGATTGTATCAAGCGGGATGCAGGGGGATATGTCAGAAATGGGGTCGGGCAGCCCGCCGCCTGAGCAAACCATTAAAATGGCCGTGATTGTGGTGGCAACCATCCCGGTTCTGCTCGTCTATCCTTTTATACAAAAGCATTTTGCAAAAGGAGCTTTGCTGGGATCTGTCAAAGGATAAACAATATGAATGGAGGGGTACGATGGGAAACAAATGGAGAGTGCTTTTGATTGTGCTAATACTTGCACTTGGCGGAGTGCTGGCGGGCTGTAAAGGGGCTGATCAGTCTTCGGCTGAAGGCAAAGCTGACTCGAATTCAAAGGTGAAGCTGTCTTGGATGGCGATTTTGTATCACCAGCAGCCACCGAAAGACAGGGCGATTAAAGAAATTGAAAAGCTGACAAATACTGAACTGGACATCACCTGGGTACCAGACGCGGTGAAAGAAGACAGGCTGAATGCAGCGCTTGCAGCCGGCAATCTTCCGCAAATCGTAACCATCCAGGATATTAAAAATTCGTCAGTCATGAATGCCTTTAGATCAGGAATGTTCTGGGAGATTGACGATTATATCAAAGATTATCCGAACTTAAACAAAATGAACAAACTTATTAAAAAAAATGTAACGATCGACGGCAAGCTCTACGGGATATACAGAGAACGTCCGCTTTCCAGACAGGGGATCGTCATTCGGAAGGACTGGCTGGATAATTTGAATTTGAAAACGCCGAAAACACTGGATGAGCTTTATGAAGTGGCCAAAGCATTTACGGAGGATGATCCGGATAAGAATGGGAAAGACGATACATTTGGGCTGACAGACCGCAATGACTTAATTTACGGGGCATTTAAAACGCTCGGCTCTTATGAAGGCATGCCGACAGATTGGAAGGAATCAGGCGGCAAATTCACGCCTGATTTCATGACGCAGGAATACAAAGACACAATGAACTATATGAAAAAGCTGCGTGACAACGGCTATATGAATAAGGATTTTCCTGTCACAAGCAAAACCCAGCAGCAAGAGCTGTTTTCTCAAGGAAAAGCCGGCATCTACATTGGGAATATGGTAGATGCGGTTAATCTGCGCGACCATGCCTCTGATAAATCGATGAAGCTTGAAATCATAAACCGCATAAAAGGCCCGGATGGGAAAGAGCGGGTGTGGGCATCGGGAGGGCATAACGGCTTGTTTGCTTTTCCAAAAACGAGTGTGAAAACGGAAGCTGAGCTTAAACGGATTTTGGCGTTTTTTGACCGAATTGCCGAGGAAGACGTCTATAGTCTAATGACCTACGGCATTGACGGTGTTCATTACAACAAAGGAGAGGGCAAAACGTTCACACGCGAAGAAAGCCAAGTGAAAGACTGGCAGACTGATATTCAGCCGCTGTCCGGCTTAATCGCCATTGATAAAGCTTACTTAAAAAACACTGGGGATCCGCTTCGGACGGCGTACGAGGAGCTGACTGAAGACAATGAAAAGATCATCGTCTCAAACCCTGCTGAAAGCCTGTATTCCGCTGCGGAGTCGGAACGGGGAGATGAACTGAAGAAAATCATCGATGACGCGACCTATAAATATATGATTGGAGACATCACAGAAAGCCAGTTTGATAAAGAAGTGGAAAAATGGAAGTCAAGCGGCGGAAATCAAATTATTCAGGAATACGAGGAAGCGTTTAAAGAATCAAAATAATACTGGAAAAACCCAAAACCGCTTGCGTGTTTTGGGTTTTTTTTACATGCTTCTTTTTTGCTGGCGGTAGTTTCCCGGTGTAATCCCCTCCAGCTTCTTAAATGACCTGATAAAGTTTTGTGAGTTTTTGTATTTCAGCTTTTCAGCAATGTCTTTCACTGCCATATCGGTTTCGGCAAGCCAGCTTTTCGCCATATGGTGGCGGTAGCTGGAGACATATTCGCTGAATGAAATGCCCATTTCTTTTTTGAAAATGCTGCTTAAATAGTTTGGATTGTAATGCAGCCTGCGGGCGATTTCGTCAAGTGTCAAATCGGATTCAAACTCATGGTGGATGATATGAATAATGTTGTCGGAAATATTTTTGTACTGGGCACCCGCACGGGCGTTCACTTTGTCTGTCATTGGATGAATGAACTCATTCTTGAGCCAGTTTTCGGTATCCTCAAACGTTTTCAGTTCAAAAATTTGGTCATACAGCATTTTGTTTTCTTCAAGCTCAAACAATTCGATCCCGAGCACATGCATTAACTCAATCACATGGTTCAAAAAGCGGGCGATTGCGATTTGAAATTGATACGGGTTGGTGTTTTGGGTGAAAATAGCTTGCAAAATCGCGTGCAGGCATTTGTCCGCTTTCTCCTTGTCTCCCGCTTTTACGGCATCGAACAGCTCATGCTGAAGCTGCTTTGGAAAATGGGTTTTGAAGGTTTTTTTCTGGTCAAGGTCTTCGTAAAAGATAATCGATTTGTTTTCCGCTTTGAGCCGGTATTTCAACGCTTCTGAGCCTTCCGCATAGGCTGTTTTCGCTTTGGTGAGCGCATCAAACGGCTGGCTGATGCCGATGCTGACAGACAGCTGCAGCTCAGCTTCCGCTTTTTCCTGAATCATTCTTGCAGCCTCTCTCAGCTCAGCCAAGAATTCTTCCTTTGTCCCGTTCTGGTTGATCAAAATGGTTGCTTGCTGTTTGTCCACAACAGCGGGTGCAAGATGTTTGTCTGCCGGAATGTTTCGCTCAATCAGGCTGTTGACGGCGAACAAAAGCAAATCCATATCTTTTTTCTCATAAGGCGTATGATTCAGCGTATCAATTTGAAGCACAAGCAAGGCGAGATGCCGCCAATTTTGCTTTAAACCAAGGCTTTCAAAACGATTATTGACCTCCTCATCCGTTAGTTTTCCAAGCATGAGCCTGACCATAAAATATTGCTGCAGGTGAGTTGCCTGCTGTTTCATCGTTTCTTCAAGGTCGTCATTTCTGTTTTTTAACTGCTTAAAGCTCTGTTCAATTAACTCAAATTCATTTAGAGGCGCCTGTTTCTCTTGTATGGCGCCATGCCTTGCAAATGATTCGTAAAGCACTTTGATCGGCTTGTAAAAATGGCGTGAGCCAAGCCAAGAGAACAGTAATGAAAGCGCTAACAAAATAAAGCATACCGTAAAAGTGATCCAGCCAATTGACTTGGCCTCTTTTTTTAATTCAGGCAAGGAGACGAGAGAGAAATAAGTCCATGTGTTATAGTCAGATTTTTGATAGGTGACTTTATAATGAATCCGATCAATAACTGTTTCAAATTGACCGCTAATGGCGGTCTGCGAAAGCATTTTTTGGACAAAGTCGTCGTTTTGAAGAGATTCACCGATGTCAGACATGTTGTTATGCAGGATGATGCGGCCTTTTTCATCAATGATAAACAGGTTGTTGGCGTTTGAATAGTCAGGCATGTTTTTGACAAGCGAACAGCTCGGGATGCTTGCGGCGGCCAATCCCTTCGTATTAGTGCTGTTTAGAGGAAGCTGTTTAATCAAATTGATATTGTAGCGGCAGTTGTCTGATGTGCCTTCTTTTGTTGAAATCAAATGATTGTTTTCTTCAAGCGTCCAATACGAGCGGCTTGCTTTGTGTTGCGTGTACGCTGCTGATGCTTCATGAAGGGAGTCTGTATTCAAACGATACAAGCCGGAATTGTTCATATACCATTTTTTCGCATAACTCACTAGCGTCATGTTGGACAGGTCGGTATCAAAACTTTGCAGATAGTTGAGTTCTTGGTTTACTTGGTTATAAATTTGAAATTGGTCAGAGTGCAAAGGCTCGGACAGTGTGCGAAGGAGAGGCGGCGAACTCACATAGTGGGTTAAAGAGTGATCAACGGTTTTCAAAATATGCTCAATGCTTTGCTGGGTCTGCTGAAGTGTGTCGAGTTTTTCCTCCGAAACATTGGAGATAGCTGTTTTCTTAGAGTGCTCGTACGAAAACAATCCGACCAGAATGACCGGAATGGTGCTGAGCAGACAGAAAAACGTGATGAGTTTGTAATAAAACTTGTATTGGCTTCTTTTCATAAAACCCCCCATTTCATAACATCCACTTCATCATAATACAATTAATCCAAAGATTGATAGATATTGTCAATAATCATTTTCTAATATCGGTGTCTTTTTTTCAGGTGGAACGGCTGAAGCCTTGTTCATAAAGGGATAAGGCAGGATGTGATCATATGATTGTAGACGGACTTTTGCCTGCTGCGCTACAGTGAATGCAAGAACCCGTGAAAGGAGGCTTGGAAAAGATGAAAACAGCAGAAGCGCAAGCAACGGCTGTTGAGGCAGTCATTTTAAAAAAAGAAAAAAGAAAGCGCTTACTAAGCAAGCTTATCCAACAGAAATATTTGTACTTAATGATTTTGCCGGGGTGTATTTATTTTTTGCTTTTTAAGTATCTCCCAATGTGGGGAATTGTGATTGCGTTTCAGGATTATCAGCCGTTTCTCGGCATTTTGGGCAGTGAATGGGTCGGGCTGAAGCATTTTATCAGGCTGTTTACAGAGCCTACATTTTTTCTCCTGTTAAAAAACACGCTCGTGTTATTTGCTTTGAATCTGGTTATATTTTTCCCGGTGCCGATTTTGCTGGCGCTTCTATTAAACGAGGTGCGGATCGCTCTCTTTAAAAAGTTTGTTCAGACACTGATTTATATCCCGCATTTTATGTCTTGGGTCATTGTTGTATCGCTTTCGTTTGTACTTTTAACGGTAGACGGAGGATTGATTAATGAACTGATTGTGTTTTTTGGCGGCGAAAAAATCAATTTTCTGCTGAACGAAGATTGGTTCCGGCCCTTGTATATTCTGCAGGTCATTTGGAGGGAAGCGGGCTGGTCGACGATCATTTATCTGGCGGCCATTACAGCGGTTGACCCCCAGCTGTATGAAGCGGCAAAAATGGACGGAGCGGGACGGCTGCGGCAAATGTGGCATATTACGCTGCCCGCCATTAAAAGCGTTATCGTCGTTTTGCTGATTCTGAAAATCGGAGACACGCTGGAGCTTGGCTTCGAGCATGTGTATTTGCTGTTAAACGCGACAAACAGGGAAGTGGCGGAAATTTTTGATACGTACGTTTATACTGCAGGGCTGAAACAGGGCCAGTTCAGCTACAGTACAGCGGTCGGCGTGTTTAAAGCTGCGGTCGGGCTGATTTTGGTCATGCTTGCGAATCGTTTGGCGAAGAAATTTGGCGAGGAAGGAATCTATTAAGAAAGGAATGGGATCAATGGATCAATCAATCGCTGTAAAATCGCCTCTTACGTACGCGGAGGCATTGGCAAAAACCATTATGAACAAGTACACAGTGGAGGAGCTGCCGCCTGCAAACCGCTGGCACTACCATCAGGGTGTTTTCTTATGCGGTGTATTGCGGCTGTGGGAAGCAACCGGGCAAAAGCGGTATTTTGAGTATGTGAAGGCTTATGCAGATCTTTTAATCGATGATTATGGCAATCTATTATTCAGAAGAGATGAGCTTGACGCTATTCAAGCGGGTCTTATTCTTTTTCCATTATACGAGCAAACCAAGGATGAGCGGTATGTCAAAGCGGCAAAGAGGCTGCGGGGCTTGTATGGGACACTGAACCGGACGTCTGAGGATGGCTTTTGGCACAAGGACGGCTATCCTTATCAAATGTGGCTTGACGGTTTATACATGGGCGGGCCGTTCGCACTGAAGTATGCGAATCTGAAGCAGGAGCCGGAGCTGTTTGATCAGGTCGTGCTCCAAGAGTCGCTAATGAGAAAGCATACGAGGGATTCAAAAACCGGACTCTATTATCACGCTTGGGATGAAGCGAAAAAAATGCCTTGGGCCAATGAAGAGACAGGCTGTTCACCGGAATTCTGGGCACGTTCCATCGGGTGGTACGTCATGTCTCTTGCTGACATGATTGAAGAGCTACCGAAAAAGCACCCAAACCGTCACGTGTGGAAAAAAACGCTGCAGGACATGATTAAAAGCATCTGCCGCTATCAAGACAAGGAGACGGGGTTATGGTACCAGATCGTTGATAAGGGCGACAGGTCCGATAACTGGCTGGAAAGTTCAGGATCCTGTCTGTACATGTACGCAATCGCGAAAGGAATCAATAAAGGATATCTAGACAGAGCATACGAACCAACCCTGTTCAATGCGTATCAAGGTTTGATTCAGTATAAAACCGAAACGACAGCCGACGGTGCGTTTCTCGTCAAAGATATTTGTGTCGGAACGTCAGCCGGTTTTTATGACTATTATGTCAGCCGGGAAAGAAGCACAAACGACCTGCACGGGGCCGGCGCGTTTATTTTGGCCATGACAGAGCTGGAGCCTCTTTTTAGGTCAACGGGGAAATGACAACAAGTATACGTACGGCTTTGTGTGTGATCGTTTCATTGCTCTTTTTGGCATCATGCTCAAGCAGGCCGGACGGAATGCATGTCATCCTCTTTTCTGATATGCAGGCAGGCGTACAGAAAAACATCAAAGAGGCTGCTGAGCAGAAGGCCGGGAAGGTTGATATCTTTCCAGCCTTTCCGGAAAAACTGCTGACTGAAATCACCGCTCACGAGGGAGATGTTTTCATCGTGCCTGAAGACATGTTTCAAGCGTACGATGATCCGGAAAATTTTCAGCCGTTAGACGGCTTACGATTGGAAAAAACATCTCCTTATACAACGGTTAATAAAAAAACAGGAGAGAAAACGGTCTATGCCGTTCAAATCAAAAAAGGGAAAAAACAGCTGAATGGCTATTCTTTTCAATTGAATCGAGATATGGCGGCGTTTATCCCTGTGTATGCTAAAAAAACAGAGGAAGCGCTGCAGCTGATTTCTCAACTAACTGAAGCCCGATAGAGGTGAGGACATTGAAGAACATCGTCATTTGCGGATTGAGCAGCAGAGCTCTCAGTATGTTTATCAAACCGCTGATGGAGCGGTTTTCAACACATTATGAGATTACAGGGTTGCTGGATGCAGATCCGAAACGTTTTGCCGTATGCAAGAAGAAGTTTCCAGAGCTTGCCCACGTACCGGAGTACAACGAAGATGCATTTGATGAGATGATGCGCGTTTCAAAGCCTAATATCGTCATTGTGGCAGGCAGGGATGACACACATGTCACATATATCTTAAAAAGCCTTCAGTGGGATACGGATGTGATTACAGAAAAACCAATGGTGACGACGGTGCAGGATGCGAATCGGGTGCTTGAGGCTGAGGCGAAAAGCAAAGGGAAAGTCACCGTCACGTTTAACTATCGCTATAGCCCGTTCCATCGGAAAATAAAAGAAATGATTCTGGACGGAAAAATAGGCAGGATAACCTCTGTTGATTTGAATTGGTATATTGATACGTATCACGGCGCCAGCTATTTTAAACGCTGGAACCGGTCAAGGCCACTTTCCGGCGGTCTTTCTGTCCATAAATCAACACACCACTTCGATCTCGTTAATTGGTGGCTCGGGCAAAATCCAGCAGAGGTATTTGCTTACGGCGCCCTGAATTACTATGGGCCGGACAGTGAGTGGAACCCGCTGCCGGAAGAAGACGGGCGTTTTTGCGGGACGTGCCGGGTTAAAGAAAGATGCCTTTACTATTCAAGATGGCATCCCCGCTCCTCTAAAGCCTTTGTTAAGGATGATCATCTCCAAGCGGGAGACCAGTCCAGCTTATATACCGCATACAGGCCTGACGCGTGTATTTTTGACGAAGAGATTGACATCGAAGATACGTACGTGGCGGCTGTCAAATATGACGGCGGCGCGCTTTTAAGCTACTCAATCCTATTTTCCGCCCCGTATGAAGGCTACCGGCTGACGATCAACGGCACAAAAGGGCGTATCGAATCAAATGAATTTCACGAGCCTTCCAGAATTCCGTTTGCTTTTCCTGAGCAGACGATTGAATACTATCCGCTATTTGAATCAAAGCAGACGATACAAGTAGTCAAAAATGAGGGAGGACACGGCGGCGGCGATCCGCTTTTGCTTGAGGATCTTTTTTTAGGAAGAGACCCGCTGCGCCGCTATGACATTTTAGCCGGGGCTGAAGCAGGAGCCTACTCCATCGCGGTTGGTGAGGGGATGTGGCGCTCGGTTGCCGAAAAGAAGCCAATCGACATTAAAAGGCTTTTACAGATGCAAAATGTATAATGCGGAAAAGGAGGGGCCGCCGTGGAGCATGATGGTTCAATGGGGCGGGTGTTGCGCTTTTGCGAGTGGATCATGAGATTGGCGTATACAAACTTGCTTTGGTTGGTTTTTATGTTGCTCGGTCTCGGTGTGTTTGGCGTCATGCCCGCGACCGCGGCTTTATTCGCTGTCATGCGGAAATGGATTCAGGGCCAGGACAACATTCCAGTGTTAAAAACGTTTTGGCGGGAATACAAGGCTGAATTTTTTCGTTCAAATCTGATTGGCGCTGTATTGGCGGTCATCGGATTGATCATTTATATCGATTTGGCCTTTATTTATCCGAGTCATTTCCTTCTGCATGTTCTGCGCTTCGCCATTATGATATTTGGGTTTTTGTTCGTATCCATGCTTTTTTATGTGTTTCCGCTGCTTGTCCATTTTGACTGGAAAAAACGTCTATATGTGAAGTTTTCGCTCTTGCTCAGTGTGGCGTATTTACAATATACGCTCGTCATGCTTGCGCTGACTGTCGCTCTCTTTTTCTTGCTTGCATACCTGCCCGGCATTGTCCCTTTTTTCAGCGTCAGCCTGATCAGCTACTGTCATATGCGAATTGTTTATGCCGTGCTGCTGAAAGTGGAGCAGCAAGACGGTGTGGCGCAGAAGAAACACCATACACGGAAAGCTTTTTATCCGGAGGCGAGGTGATCATCATTTCTCTATCATAACGCTGTTCCAAACGGAATAGATTGATAGAGAAAGGAGAGCGGATAAGATGCTGAAGGTGGCAGTATTTGACGAAGAGCATGAAAAAGACTTGCAGACGGAAATCAATTCATTTTTAAAAGGGATATCGGAGGAGCAGCTAATTGATATCAAATATACGGTTTCGGCGGCGTGTGACCCAGACGGTGAGCAGCTTTACTGTTTTTCCGCCCTTATTTTATATCGCAAATAAAAAGATCTTTCCGCAACTGCGGAAAGATCTTTTTTGTTAATATGCCTTCTTCACTCTTGGACTTCTCGGTTTGTCGATTTTCTCTGCTTTTTTAATCTCTTTCCGTTCTTTTGAGAGCGATTTATAGAGTGAGACAATCATCAGCAGGATGACGATAGAAAAAGGAAGCGCTGCTAGGATCGCTGTATTTTGCAAAGCGGAAAGCCCGCCGGTATACAAGAGGACAGCAGCCACGGCAGATTGAATGATGCCCCAGCTGAATTTTACTGAATTGTCCGGATTCAATGAACCGTATGTCGTCTGCATGCCGAGCACAAATGTTGCAGAGTCAGCAGATGTAATAAAGAACACAGCGATCAGGATTAATGACAAAATAGATGTCACCATCGACAGTGGATAGTGGTCAAGTGTTCCAAACAGCATCGTTTCAGTTGACAGTTTTGCTACATTGAATGTGCCGTTCTGCTGGAGATCCATAGCCGATACGCCAAAGATAGAGAACCATAGGAACGCGAGAATACATGGTGTTACCAAGACGCCGATCAAAAATTCACGAATCGTCCGCCCTCGGGATACCCGGGCGATGAAAATGCCGACAAATGGAGACCAGGAAATCCACCATGCCCAATAGAAAATTGTCCAGCCGTTAATCCATTCACGTTTCTCAAGTTCGTACGGCGTCAGTCTGAAGCTCATTTGCACGATGTTTTGTATATACTGTCCGATAGAATCTGTAAAAGAGTTCATAATCAATACAGTGGGGCCAGCAAACAGCACAAACAGCATTAACAGTCCAGCCAATACCATATTGGAGTTGCTCAAATACTTCATGCCTTTTCCGAGTCCGCTCCACGAAGAAACCAAGAAAAGGATCGTAACAACTGCTATTAAAATAAATTGAACGAGAAAGTTATTTGGTATCCCAAATAAGTAATTCAATCCGCCATTGATTTGAGTTGCCCCGATACCAAGGCTTGTCGCTACCCCGGCAACTGTGGCAAAAACAGCGATACAGTCAATCAGTTTTCCGATCGGGCCGTTCACTTTATCGCCGAGAATCGGTGTCAGCGTACTGCTGATTAATCCCGGAGCGCCTTTTCGGAATTGGAAATAAGCGATACATAATGCCACAACGGCATAAATGGCCCAAGCGTGCAGACCCCAGTGGAAAAACGTATAACGGAGCGCATCTCTGAAGGCTTGGGGGGTTTCTGTTTCACCTGATGGAGAGCTAATTGCGTAATGGCTGATCGGTTCAGCCGCACCATAGAATACCAAGCCGATTCCCATGCCTGCGCTGAACAGCATGGCAAACCATGATAGCAACCCGAATTCCGGTTTTTCATCGGGCCTACCGAGTTTAATTTTCCCAATCGGGCTGAAAATCAAAAAGAGACAGAACCCGACAAATAACGAAACAACTAAAAGATAATACCAGCCAAACGAATTGGTGATAAAAGCTTGCGCGGATTGGGATACGTTTTGCAGGCTGACAGGAGACACAACGCCCCACAATACAGCAGCAGCTGTGATCACAATCACAATCCAAAATACACTAGATATATTTTTCAAATATTCTCACCCTCTAAATTTTTTGTGTACGCCTATATCTTGCTCGCAGGCTTAGTATGGTCGTACGATGGCAGATCATTCCTCTCTTAAAATTACCCCGCAATCAGGTGAAACAAAACAAGTCTCACCCTACCATGAATGCGGAGAATTTTCAAATGTTCAGCGTTTTGTAAAAATTTGAAAAGGCTGGTCAAGCGCGGGCAAAGCGACCGGCATTGAACCCCGCAAGCCTTCCTGTTACAAGGGCTGAGGTAATATTGTATCCTCCTGTGTAGCCATGGATATCCAGAATTTCACCACAAAAATAAAGGCCCTCCATTTTTTTAGAAGCCATCTTTTTCGGATCAACTTCTTTTACAGAGACACCCCCTCCTGTGACAAATGCCTTATCAAGAGACAGTGTGCCGTTTGCGAGAACGGTAAACTGCTTGCAGTCCTTTACAAATTGTCTGAAAGGGTCCTTCGGCAGCTCAGAAAATGATACGTTCGGAGAGATGCTGTTTTTTTCGAGCAAGAATAAGAGATAGCGCTCCTGCATCCAAGGTTTCAGCACGTTTTTAATGGCTTTTTTCGGTGCTTCCTTCATTTCTTTATACATCTTTTGGAATAGTGTTTCTTCATTGATATCTGGATACAAATCAATTCTGATTGGCACTTGCGGCTGTTTTTTCAGCTCTTTCACGACAAATTGGCTGCATCTGAGAATGGCGGGTCCCGAGAGGCCGAAATGGGTGAACAGCATGTCCATTTTATGTGTGATGATCGGTTTGCCTTTTTTATTTAACACACTGACAGCAACATCTCTAAGTGATAATCCTTGAAGTGTTTTTTGCTTAATGAACGGTTCGGCAGAAGTGACGGGAACCTCTGTTGGAAACAGCTCTGTTATTGTATGCCCAGCGGCTTCAGCCCATTCATAGCCGTCTCCTGTGCTTCCGGTATGAGGCACGCTTTTACCGCCGACAGCGATAATGACTGACTGACTATGAATTATTTCGCCGTTATTCGTCACAATCCCTGCTGCTTGCCCATCTTCATAGATGACAGATTTAATTTTCTCGTTCGTTCTAATGGTTACGCGGAGCTGTTTCAGCCTGTTTAACAGCGCGTCAACGACGCTTTGGGCTTTGTCTGTTACAGGAAACATCCGGCCGTGATCTTCTTCCTTCAATTGAATGCCGAGATTTTCAAAAAACTTGATAATGTCTTCATTGCTAAATTCAGAAAACGCACTGTATAAAAAACGCCCGTTGCCGGGGATGTGCTTAATTATTTCCTCTACAGGAAGTCGGTTCGTCACATTGCAGCGGCCGCCCCCGGAAATCGCGAGTTTCCGGCCTAATTTATTTCCTTTATCTATCAGCAAAACATCTGCGCCCTGTTCACCTGCTGCAATCGCAGCCATCAAGCCTGAGGGGCCTCCGCCGATTACGATTACGTCGTATTGTTTCATCTTTATCATCAACTTTCTTTATCCGTTTCGTGTTCGAACACCTTGTCCGCATTACTATTATAGCGAAAGAAAGCCTCTCCTTAAACGTCTTTTGCCGCGAACCTGAATGTTCACCAGATTGCTTTTGTATTTATTACCGTCTAAATGCCCAGTTGTGGTAAAATAGAAAAGTTGAATCTTCGTAGAAAATGGTGATGAAGAAACATGTCAAGCAAACTGTTAAGAGGCACGTTTGTATTAACGCTCGGTACATATATATCGCGGATTCTGGGAATGGTCTATTTAATTCCCTTCAGCATTATGGTCGGGGCGACAGGCGGTGCATTATTTCAATACGGATACAACCAATACACTTTATTTTTGAATATTGCTACGATGGGCTTTCCGGCCGCTGTTTCTAAATTTGTTTCCAAATATAATTCCAAAGGGGATTATGAAACAAGCAGAAAAATGCTAAAGGCGGGCATGTCAGTTATGCTCGTCACTGGAATGATTGCCTTTTTCATTCTGTATTTATCCGCTCCGATTTTTGCGGAAATATCGCTTGGGGGCAAGGATAATAACGGCGTGACAATTGATCATGTCGTTTATGTCATTCGCATGGTCAGCTTAGCGCTTTTGGTCGTGCCGATTATGAGCCTTGTCCGCGGATTCTTTCAAGGGCACCAAATGATGGGACCGACAGCTGTTTCCCAGGTCGTTGAACAAATTGTCCGCATCATCTTTTTACTGAGCGCGACATTCTTAATTTTGAAGGTTTTCAACGGCGGCCTTGTGATCGCCGTCGGTTATGCAACCTTCGCAGCGCTGATTGGCGCCTTCGGAGGACTGATCGTGCTGTATATTTATTGGAACAAACGGAAGGGCAGCCTGTTGGCGATGATGCCGAATACGAGGCCGACAGCAAACTTAAGCTACAAGAAAATGTTTTTCGAGCTGTTCAGCTATGCCGCTCCGTACGTTTTTGTGGGACTAGCCATCCCTTTGTATAACTATATTGATACAAATACGTTTAACAAAGCGATGATCGAAGCCGGCCATCAAGCCATCAGCCAGGACATGCTGGCGATTCTTACCCTGTATGTACAGAAGCTCGTGATGATCCCGGTTTCCCTTGCGACGGCTTTCGGGCTGACATTAATTCCAACGATTACTGAATCGTTTACAAGCGGAAACTATAAGCTGCTGAATCAGCAGATCAATCAAACGATGCAGACGATCCTGTTTTTAATTATTCCGGCTGTTGTCGGGATCTCTCTACTGTCAGGACCGACGTATACGTTCTTTTACGGATCAGAGAGCCTTCATCCTGAGCTGGGGGCAAACATCCTGCTTTGGTATTCGCCAGTTGCGATTCTGTTCTCATTATTTACGGTCAACGCAGCCATTCTGCAGGGCATCAACAAACAAAAATTTGCGGTTGTCAGCCTTGTGATCGGCGTCGTGATCAAGCTTGTGCTGAATGTTCCGCTGATCAAGCTGATGCAGGCTGACGGCGCGATTTTAGCGACAGCGCTTGGATATATTGCTTCACTTTTATACGGATTTATCATGATTAAGCGCCATGCAGGCTATTCGTATAAGATATTAGTTAAACGGACTGTTTTGATGCTGGTCTTATCAGCCATTATGGGTATTGCCGTGAAAATCGTACAGTGGGTATTAAGCTTCTTTATTTCCTACCAGGATGGCCAGGTGCAAGCTGCGATCGTTGTGGTGATTGCGGCAGCTGTTGGCGGAGCTGTTTATCTGTATTGCGGCTACCGGTTAGGATTTTTGCAGAAAATATTAGGCCGCCGTTTGCCGGGGTTCTTAAAGAGAGGCAGACATGCTGGCTGATGAACAAGATTGAAACTGAGAGCTCGCAGCTGCGGGCTTTCTTTTATAAAGGAGAGATCGGGTATGAGACTTGATAAGCTGCTTGCCAACAGCGGATATGGTTCCAGAAAAGAAGTCAAAGCTGTTGTGAAGGCGGGTGCCGTCATGGTCGACGGTAAACCGGCAAAAGATGTAAAGGCGCACGTTGATCCTGATACGCAGGAGGTTACTGTATACGGGGAACCGGTTGATTACCGCGAGTTCATTTATCTGATGATGAATAAGCCCCAGGGAGTGCTGTCGGCGACTGAGGACAGCCGGCAGCAAACAGTGATCGATCTGCTGACGCCAGAGGAGATGAGATTTGAGCCGTTTCCCGCCGGCAGGCTTGATAAAGATACAGAGGGCTTTTTGCTGCTTACAAATGACGGCCAGCTCGCACATCGGCTCCTTTCGCCTAAAAAGCATGTTCCCAAAACGTATGAAGTCCATTTAAAATCACAGATTTCACCGGAAAACATCTCTGATCTGGAAACGGGTGTCTACATTGAAGGCGGCTATAAAACAAAGCCGGCAACAGCGGAAATCAAAGCCAACGACAATGGCAATTCCGTAGTTTACCTGACGATTACAGAAGGAAAATACCATCAGGTCAAGCAAATGGCAAAGGCTGTCGGCAATGAAGTCATTTATCTGAAGCGGCTTTCGATGGGTCCAGTTTCCTTGGATCCCGCTCTGGCGCCGGGAGAATATCGTGAGCTTACAGAAGAAGAGCTTAAGAGGCTGAATGAGCCGCAAGCATGAAAAAATCCCGCATTTCGATGCGGGATTTTTTATATTTATAAGCACACAAAAACAAGGCTCAGACGTTTCTGCGCCCTATATCTATCAGGCCGCTCACAGGCGGCCCTATGTAATTTTTCAATTTATGAGGTAATCTTTACTTTCTTTCTCGTTGTCTCCCACTTGCCACGGCTTGGACTATGAACAAGATCATTATATGCCAACACATTTAAGTCTCTTTGAATTGTTCTAGGTGTAATGCCGAATTCGTCAACCAGTTCCTGTGTTGTCACAAGACCTTTTTCTTGGATAAACATGTAAACTGATTTGATTCGAGTTAGCATACGGTTTGTTGAAGGTTTCAAAAAACCACTCCCTATCATAAGATCGGATGGACTTGACTAACCACAACTCACGACTATCAACTGCGTACGAAATAGCAACAAAGGCAGACATCTGTAATCTTTATAAAATAATTCGCCCTCATTATACACGATATCGCAGTGATGAATCTAGGGATAACTCCTATAAATTTTTTCCAATTTGAGTTGGGCAGCCATCCTTGTTGGATAACTATGTATTTCGACACAATATTATTATAGTTAAAGAAACTTTTTTTATTCTGTTTCGTAGTAAATTTTGGAGGTGGGTGAGATTTGACAAAATTGCTTGAAGCTTCAATAGAACAGGCAGGGTATACAAGCCGAAAAAAAGTGCTCACCAATGTTTTTTTGGAAGTTGGAAAAGGAGAGCTAGTCGGTCTGATCGGAGCTAACGGCGCCGGAAAAAGCACCGCAATCAAGGCCATTCTGGGACTCTCAGAAGACTTAAAGGGCATATTGCCTGGAACGACTGTTCATTTGCGTATATTCCGGAGCATCCGTCCTTTTACGAAGAACTGACGCTGTGGGAGCATTTGGATCTGATCAGCACGCTCCACGGTATTGAGGAAAGTGAATTTGCGCATCGGGCCCAAAGCCTGCTGGAGACGTTTTCGCTTCATCATGTCATGCACGAGCTGCCAGTCACCTTTTCAAAAGGCATGCAGCAAAAACTGATGCTTATCCAGGCTTTTCTCTCTAAGCCGGATATATATGTGATTGATGAACCATTTATCGGTCTTGATCCGATATCGACAAAACGTTTTGTGGACATGCTTAAGGCAGAAAAAGATCGAGGAGCCGGCATTCTCATGTGTACCCATGTACTCGATACCGCCGAAAAAATCTGTGACCGGTTTTACATGATTGAGAATGGTTCTTTATTTCTCCAAGGCACGTTAAAAGATATTCAGGGCGAGACCGGATTAGAGGGACAATCATTGCTTGACTGTTTTTATCAGGCGGTCCAAGGTGATCGGCCATGAACGGGCGATCGCTCTTTTTTCGAAGGCTGTTTGACTATTATAGATATCAGTTTAACGTATTCCATGCGGTCATTGACTGGACAGTCGCCCTCTACATTGTTTTGCCGGCGGTTGCTTTTGTCATCTATCAGTATATTGATTTGATGAACGGAAGAGGCCTTTTTTATGAGTGGTCTGAAATGATGGGATGGAGATGGCTGTACGCTGTGTGTGTGCTTATCTTGTGCACAGGCTCAATCCATACGTTTTTAATGGAAGCAGACAAAGTGTTTTTGCTGCAAAAGAAAGAGATAATCTATTCACTCAAGCGGTACGCGCTGGTGTATACTTTTTTGGTCACGCTGGTCAAATGGCTGCTGCTCTTTTTCATTGTCCTTCCCTTTATCAGTCATTCTGTTCACGTCACATCGGCAGAAAGCGCTGCTCTATTGTGTTACATGTTTGGCCTTCATACAATTTTTTTATCCTTAAAGCAAGATAGGATCAGAAAGCCGCGTTCCATTTCGGGACGGATTGCCGAAATTCTTTTCAGAGCCGTTCTTTTCTCTGGTTCTGCTGTCCTGATCGTATTCACTGAGCGGCGTTTGCTTGCGTTCATTGGCATTTTGTTTTTGATTTTTGCATTCGTCCGCGGTTGGAAAAAGACAGCTTCGATATCGGCTTTTGAAGCGGAGGTAACTGAAGAGAAGAAAAGCAGGCTTGCGCTTGCCGGGCTTGTGATGATGATGAGCCAGGAGGCGGGAATCCCGAAAGTGAAGGACAGGTTGAGAAGGAAGCCATTATTATACCGGAATTCAAAAAGGATATATAAAAGACGAACGATCATGACTGGCTATAAGGAATTGTTTTTTAAAGTTATGCTGAGGAATGTTGAGTATACGAGGCGGATGTGCATGCTGTTGTCAGCATTCATCATCTTAATTTTGATGTCCCCGATCTGGCTGAAGGTGATTGCACTGCTGGTGTATACAGGAGTTTGCTATTATATCCTTACGCTTATCTTTGACAAAGTGATGGACGCGCCTATTTTAATTGGAGCCCATAAGGAAAGTGATGAGTATTACCGAGCCAGAAAAAGCTGTATAAGCACCCTGCATTATGCATTTGTCGCCTGCTGTTTTGTAGCGGCCGTTGTTTCTTTATTGTTTACATAAAAAACCCAAACGTCAGACGTTTGGGTTTTTGCATGTGCTATAAAATAAACAGCTGGATGAAAAACAGAATGGCGAAAACGATGACGAGCGGGTGAATCTCTCTCCATTTTCCACGCGCTGCTTTAACGATCGGATACAAAATAAATCCGAGCGCAATTCCTGTAGAAATGCTGGATGTCAAAGGCATGGCCAGAATGACAAGAAACGCAGGAAAGGCCTCGTCCATCTCTTTCCAATTTATACGAGAAACCGAGTTCATCATCAGGCTGCCGACAATAATCAAAGCAGGAGAGGTGATGGCGGCTATGCCGGATAATGCACTGACAAGCGGACTGAAAAACAATGAAACCGCAAACAGCACCGCAACAGTTAAAGCCGTAAGCCCCGTTCTTCCACCGGCTGCGACACCGGCGGAAGACTCGATAAATGCGGTTGTCGGACTTGTGCCGAAAACAGCTCCTACTGTCGTCGCCGTAGAATCGGCAAGCAGCGCTTTTCGCACGTTCGGCAGCTTGTTGTTCTTCATCAGCCCGGCTTGCTCGGCAACACCGATCATCGTGCCGGTCGTATCAAATATCGTGACCAATAGAAAAGAAAAGACGACAGCGTACAGGCCGTGATGAACGACATCGCCAAAAGCGGAAAACGGATTAGAGATGATCAATCCTTCCGGCAAATGTGGAAGTGACATAAAGCCCTTTGGAAAATGCAGCTGCCCGGTAAAAAAGGCGATCAAAGCGGTAGCTGCCATTCCGATGAATAAGGCGCCACTGACATTCAGCACCATTAAGACTACACTGATCAGAAGGCCGATCAGCGTTAATATGACACCTGGTGAATGCAAATTGCCGAGAGTAACCAGGTTTGACTCATCAGCCGCCACAATTCCCGCCTGCCGCAAACCGATAAAAGCAATAAAAAGCCCAATCCCTGTTGTGATTCCGTATTTTAAATTATTTGGAATCGCTTCTATAAGTTGTTTTCTTAAAGGTGTTAACGATAGAATAATGAAGAGAACCCCTGCTGTAAATACGGCACTGAAAGCTGTTGCGTACGTAATGCCGCCATCGCTTGCGCTTACGACATGAAAGGCTAAATAAGCGTTCAAGCCCATGCCGGGCGCAATAGCAATCGGATAGTTTGCTGCCAGGGCCATCCACAGCGTTCCGACAATGGAGGCAATAATCGTTGCGGTGAAAACCTGGTCGAAAGGAACTCCGGCGTTAGCCAGAATGACCGGATTAACCACGACGATATAGACCATTGTGAAAAAAGTGGTCAGTCCTGCTATGACTTCTTGCTTTATGGATGTTTGCTGCTCTTTTAGATGAAACATAGTATCCTCCAATTACGAACGTTTTAACAAAACACCATTAATATTATTCGTTTTATTTTGTTTTTGCAAGTCATATCTTGCGGAAAGGGGAACGTTATGAACTGGGAAGTCGAAGTGATCAGAAAAAAAGAGGATTTAATTCGTGATACGCAGGAATTTTTGAGAATCAACAGCGTAATGGACGAGACAACTGCCGGACCCGGCAAACCGTTTGGAGAAGGGGTAAACGCCAGCTTGACTTCATTGCTGAAGCTGGGAGAAAAAGAAGGCTTTACAACAAAAAATCTTGACGGCTTTGCGGGCCATATTGAATGGGGCGAGGGCGATGACATTGTCGGCGTACTTTGCCATGTTGACGTCGTGCCGCCAGGAGATGGGTGGACGAGTGATCCGTTTTCAGCTGATATCCGTAACGGAAGGATTTATGCAAGAGGCGCCATTGATGATAAAGGTCCGACAATGGCTGCGTTCTACGCGCTGAAAATCGTGAAAGATATGAATCTGCCGCTGTCCAAACGTGTCAGAATCATTATCGGAACAGATGAAGAAAGCGATTGGAGATGTGTGGAGCATTATTTCAAGCACGAAGAGATGCCAACGCTGGGATTTGCGCCTGACGCCGATTTTCCGATTATTAACGCGGAAAAAGGGATCATTGATGCTTCATTACTCATCCCGCACTGCTCAAACGAAGCCGATTCAGAAACAGTGCTTGTCTCATTTCAGTCGGGCCTCCGCTTGAACATGGTGCCTGATGCTGCGGAAGCTGTCATTCAAGGGCCGAAAAAAGAAGAGATTCTTGCTTCGTTTAAAGACATGCTTCGTACGACAGATCGAAAAGGGGAAGCTGAAATAGAGAACGGACAGCTCATTTTGCGTATGTACGGGCTTTCCTGCCATGCGATGGAACCGAACAACGGAATTAATGCCGGCCTTTTATTGTGCGAATTTCTGGACCAGGCTGAGCTTGATAAAGCAGGGAAGCGATTTGTGCAAGTTGTGACAGGCAAGTTTTCAGACGATACGAGAGGGAAGAAACTGAATATCGACTGTGAGGATGACATTAGCGGAGAACTGACATTAAATGTCGGAACATTGCGCTATACGGAAGGGCAAGGAGGCGAGCTTGGGATTAATATCCGATATCCTGTGACCGCAGACAGCAAAGTGATCCGTGATGCATTCGAAAACGCCGATGAATTTGAGCTCGGAGAATTCAAAGACAGCAAGCCGCATCACGTGTCAGCAGACCATCCGTTAGTCAAAACCCTGCAAAAGGTTTATGAAGGCCAGCTGGGCAAAAAAGCTGAATTAATCTCAATCGGCGGGGGAACTTATGCCAGATCTTTAAAAGCCGGTGTCGCGTTCGGCCCGCTGTTCCCCGGACGTCCCGACAGTGCACATCAAAAGGATGAATATATCGAAATCGATGATCTGCTTAGATCGACAGCTTTATATGCGCAGGCGATCTATGAACTTGCAAAATAAAAGGACCGGCTTCTTCTGAAGCCAGTCCTTTTTTAAACAAATGACCATAAATCAGTTGATAAATACCGTTCTCCCGTATCGGCTGTCATGCAGACCACAACTTGGTCAGGAGAGAGGCGTTTCGCTGTTTCGATTGCTGCGAAGCAGGCAGCTCCTGACGAAGGCCCGACAAGAATTCCTTCTTCAGCAGCAAGGCGTCTTGTGGTCGCATATGCGTCTTCATCAGAGATTTTGAAAATTTCATCATATACCTCTTGATTTAAAATCGGGGGAATAAAGCCCGGACTCGTCCCTACAAGCTTATGGGCCCCGGGTTTACCTCCGGATAATACGGGCGACCCCGCAGGCTCGACAACATGAACCGTAATTTCCGGAAAAATCTCTTTGAGCGCTTCACCTGTTCCGGTAATGGTTCCGCCCGTTCCGGAAGAGGCGACAAAAGCGCCGAGCGGTTTTCCGATTTCCTTTATTGCCCGGGCAATTTCAAGCGCCGTCGTTTTCCGGTGCGCGTCAGGATTGGCGGTGTTATCGAACTGCATCGGAATATAGCTGTTCGGAATTTGTTCGGCAAGCTCCTTCGCTTTTTTGATGCTTCCCGGCATTCTTTCCGCTCCGGGTGTTAATACAACCTCGGCGCCGTAAGCTTTTAGTAGGTTGATCCGTTCCTTCGTCATCGTATCAGGCATGACTAGGATCGCTTTATAGCCGCGTGCTGCCGCATTCATGGCGAGCCCGATTCCGGTATTTCCGCTTGTCGGCTCTATAATAACTGAGTCCGGCTTGAGCAAACCGTTTTGTTCTGCTTCTATGATCATCTGATAAGCGGCTCTGTCTTTCACACTGCCGCTCGGATTAAAGAATTCAAGCTTTAAATAGACCTGTGCCGCGTTTTCCGGCTGAAGCCGATTCAATCTCACAAGCGGTGTATCTCCTATTAAATCGGCTGTATTTTCAACGATTTTCAACATTGTCATTCCTTTCTGAATAAAACAAGTGTCACATAATATCCTAACATAATAAACGTTTGTGCGAGAGTGTTTTCATACACTGTTCCTCTATTCGCACAGCCTCTTTATTGATAAAATAATAGCTGTCAAAGGAAGGGAGTGTCAGACGGATGCCAGATATACGGCCTCATTATTTCATCGGTGTTCCCATTCCTGAGGGAATTGCGAATCCGGTTTACCATGCTGCGAAAAACGAGCCGATTTTGACGTTTCAAAAATGGGTGCACCCGCTTGACTACCATATCACGTTGATTTTTCTCGGAGCGGCGGATGAGACGCAAATCCAGCAGCTTGAAGGCTCACTAGCTGCGGTTGCTTCAGAAACAAATCCGTTTCCAATTGAGTTTGGCAAAATTGATGTATTCGGCGACCGCAGAAGGCCGCGTGTCTTACACCTCGAGCCAAAGAAAAACAAAACACTTGAAATGCTGCGGGAACATACAAAACAGGCTGTTCTTCAAGCTGGATTTCAAGTGGAAAAAAGACCGTATCACCCTCATATGACGCTGGCTAGAAAGTGGACAGGCGAAGAGGGATTTCCGGCACATGTTCCGTTTGAAAGCAGCGAAGTTTCCATGATGGCTGAACGGTTTTCGCTCTTTCAAATACACTTGAACCAATCACCAAAATACGAGGAAATAATCAAATTTCATTTATCTTAATTCATTGCGGAGTGGAGAAACAAACATGGCACAAATCATCAAAATTCATGATTATATATCGAGATATGAGCTTGATCCGTACCATTATATTAATCAGTTTGTACGGCTGAAAAAAGAGCGCTGGCTTTCACTATTAGAAGCAGCGGAGCGCCAGCATGAAGAAAGACAAGCCAGTACAGAAGAGCCGGAATCGGTGCGGAAACGAAAAAAATTTTCATTGAAAAGAAGAAAAGAAGAGATAAAAGCCGATATACAAGAAGAGAGACACCAATGGTTTGAGGAAGAAGACGATTTACATGTAAGGCTGCCGAAGAGCAGGATGGCGCTTGCTTCTTTTTATAAAAGACATTTATATGACTTTCAGCTAAAATGGGCAAGCTCTACTCTTTCAGAAATATCACATCTCTCAAACCAGGTGAAGCAGGACCGCATTTTGCGTTATCTGACCCAGCAGCTGCCTGACTCTTATTTCATTATGTATAAGCCTGTGCTGCAAATTCAGCAGGCGGCGGTTGAATTAAGCATTGTGATTATTTCCCCGCTTGACATTTATTGCGTTTCTTTTTTAGAGGCAGAGGAAGACAGTGTATACATAGGGTCTAAAAATCGTTTTTGGGAGAAGAAAACAGCCTCTCAGACTGCATCAGTGTTAAATCCGGGGCTGAGCGTGTTTCGCACGGACTCCGTTGTATCAAAAATCATAAAGGAAAAACAGGCTGAAATTCCAGTTCGAAAATTGCTTCTGAGCAGAACGTCGTACATCGATTACCCGGAACCGCCATACGGCTTAGAAATAGCAGATAAGCGGGGCGCGGAGGAATGGATTGAGCGGCAGAAGAAAAACACTGCTCCGATTAAACATCATCAGGTAAAGGCAGCGAAAGCTCTATTGTCCTACTGCATGTCTGACTCCTATCGCAGACAAGAGTGGCTGGAGTAATAGAGAACGATTTAAGCGGTTTTCTCATACCATAAGCAGGTGAGAAAGATGAGCCATTGGTTTTTTATTATTAATCCGACAGCAGGGCATCGAAACGGCCTGCGTGTTTGGAAGTCCATTCAAAAGGAATTGATCAAACGAAAGGTCGAGCACCGCTCATTTTTAACTGAACACCCGGGACACGCCGAGGTGCTCGCCAGGCAGATTTCAACGATACAGGAATATAAGATAAAGCGCCTGATCGTCATTGGCGGAGACGGAACCATGCACGAAGTTATCAACGGGCTGAAAGATGTTGACGATATTGAACTGAGCTTTGTGCCGGCGGGCGCGTATAATGATTTTTCGAGAGGATTCTCTGTTAAAAAAATAGATTTGATACAGGAAATCAAAAAGGTAAAGCGCCCGTTAACCCGAACCTTTCATTTAGGGAGCCTTAATTTCCTTCAGGATAAATCTCAAATTCTATATTTTATGAATCATATCGGGATCGGGTTTGACGCATATGTCAATAAAAAGGCGAAGGAATTACCGTTGAGACGGTTTTTTCTTTTTCTTCGCCTACGATTTCTTGTGTATCCGCTTTCCCATTTGCATGCCTCGGCGACCTTTAAGCCGTTTTCATTAGCTTGTACAATAGAAGGAGAAACACAAGAATTTCAAGATGTCTGGTTTGCGGTTGTATCCAACCATCCGTTTTATGGCGGCGGCATGAAGGCTGCGCCGCTTGCAAATCCGCGCGAGAAGGCATTTGATATCGTGATCGTTAGAAATCAGCCGTTTTTAAAAAAATATTGGCTTTTATGTCTGATGGCATTTGGAAAACATACAAAGCTGGACTGCGTGACAATGTTTAAAGCGAAGGACATTACGTTTTACACGAAGGGCAAAATTCCTTTCCATGCTGACGGAGAAATCATGGGCACCACCCCGTTTCGTCTGGCATCGAGTCCTTCACCCCTGAGGATCAAAACATAAACGTGTTTGGAGGAGAGAGGTCCCAATGGTCAACATCCGCCGCAGCCTCGAAGCGTATGTCGATGACATGAATGTCATTACCGTTCTGATTCCTGCAGAACAAAATGCAATCATGACACCGCCGTTTCGGCTTGAGACAGAAACAACCGATTTTCCTTTGGCTGTCAGGGAGGAATACCGCCTTGAAGGCACATACAAGTACGTCTGCGTATCAGAACCTCCAGTGACATTCGGAAAGACAAGCGGCGATAAAACCGATCTCCAAATTGGCGCAGTTATCCGGACGGACGCGTTTGATGATTTATTTTATTATGATGGAGAGCTGGGTGCCGTTTAGACTGAGGCTCATACCGTATTTAAAGTATGGGCGCCTGCTGCGACCTCAGCTGCTGTCAGGCTTTCACATCCAAATAAAAGCAGCCGCATTTTCCAAATGGTTAGAACTGAAAAAGGCGTCTATACCATAACTGTCACCGGTGATCTTCACAGGTATGAGTATGTGTTCTGTATCTGCAACAATACAATATGGGCGGAAACCGTTGATCCGTATGCAAAGGCTGTGACTGTAAATGGAGAGAAGGGCGTCGTCCTTCGCCCGGATCAAATGAAGTGGGATGCTCCGCCCAAACCGTTCTCAACCCCTGTAGATGCCGTCATCTATGAGATGCACATCCGCGACTTCTCCATCCATGAAAACAGCGGCATGAAAAACAAGGGAAAATACTTAGCGCTGACGGAAACAGAAACGCAAACCATGAATGGCTGTTCTTCCGGACTGGCGTATATAAAAGAGCTAGGCATTACACATGTAGAGCTTCTGCCGGTGAATGATTTTGCCGGAATGAATGAAGAGAAGCCGCTCGATGCTTACAATTGGGGATATAACCCGCTTCATTTCTTTGCTCCGGAGGGAAGCTATGCCTCAAACCCTCATGATCCTCAAACAAGAAAAACAGAGTTAAAACAAATGATCAAAACCCTTCATCAGCATGGACTTCGAGTCATTCTGGATGTCGTCTTTAATCACGTATACGAGAGGGAGAATTCACCTTTTGAAAAGACGGTGCCAGGTTATTTTTTTCGGCAAGACGAATTTGGGATGCCGGCAAACGGCACCGGCGTTGGCAATGACATCGCGTCAGAAAGAGGATGGCGAGAAAATTCATAGCGGATTGCGTCATGTACTGGATTGAGGAATACGATGTCGACGGCTTCCGCTTTGATCTGCTTGGCATTTTAGATATGGATACCGTGCTTTATATCAAAGAAAAAGCAACTGCAGTAAAGCCTGGAATTTTGCTTTTTGGAGAAGGATGGGATTTGGCGACGCATGAACAAAAAGCGACCTTGGCAAACACTGCAAAAATGCCGGGCAGCGGTTTTTTAATGATACGTTTCGTGACGCTGTGAAAGGGAACACCTTTCATCTCATGGCAGCGGGATTTGCGCTCGGCGGCGGTGAAGCAGCGGATAGCGTTATGCACGGGATAGCCGGCTCTTCCGGATGAGAGGCATTAGCACCAATTGTTTCTGATCCCAGCCAGTCCATCAATTATGTTGAGTCACACGACAATCACACCTTTTGGGATAAAATAGGCTTTGCGCTCTCTCAAGAAACTGACAGCCGAAAGAGAAGCAGGCAAAGGCTGGGAGCCGCGATTATCTTGCTTGCCCAAGGGGTGCCGTTCATTCATAGCGGACAGGAATTTTTCCGGACGAAGCAGGGAGTGGAAAACAGCTATCAATCCAGTGACAGCATCAACCAGCTGGATTGGGATCGGCGTGACACGTTCAAAGAAGATGTTGACGATATCCGCAGGCTGATTTCGCTGAGAAGTACGCATCCGGCATTTCGTCTCAATTCCTCTGCAGACATCCAGAGCCATCTTGAATGTTTAACGCTAAAAGAACACCTTATCGCATATAGGCTTTATGATCTTAACGGGATCGACCAATGGGAAGACATCATCGTCATTCATCACGCGAGTCCGGACTTCGTTGAATGGGAGCTGCCAAACGACAAAACGTACCGGCTTTTATGTGATACATCAGGTTTTCATCGTGACCCGAAAGAAATCAAGAAAGCGGTTGCGGTAAACGGCATCGGAACAGTTATCTTATATTTGGTATCAGATCTTAAGAGTTTTGCTTGACGAAGTTTGTCCTATAGCGCTAAAATTTAAAGGACGGCTATTGATTAGCATATGAGACTCTCAATAGCTGTCTTTTTTATTTTCATACGATTCGTACGAAAAAGGCACTCGCTGGATAGACTAGAGACGATTAGCCTTTATTCTAAAATATTTTAAGAAATGATGGGTTGAACATTGATATGAACTGGTTGGGACAATTACTAGGTAGCGATTGGGAGATCTTCCCCGCCGGAGGAGCTACAGGAGATGCATATTATGCGAAACATAACGGGCAGCAGCTTTTTTTAAAACGTAATAGCTCACCTTTTTTAGCTGTTTTATCCGCCGAAGGCATTGTTCCGAAGCTGGTTTGGACAAAACGGATGGAAAATGGAGATGTCATCACGGCTCAGCACTGGATGACCGGCAGAGAGCTGAAGCCTAAAGATATGAGCGGACGGCCCGTTGCTGAATTGCTTCGTAAAATACACACATCAAAAGCCTTGCTGGACATGCTAAAGAGACTTGGAAAAGAACCGCTGAACCCGGGGGCTTTTCTGACTCAGCTGAAGCAAGCTGTATTTGCTGTGCAGCAATCTTCGCCGCTGATTCAAGAAGGGATCAAGTACTTAGAAGAACATCTGCATGAAGTGCATTTCGGTGAGAAAGTCGTTTGCCATTGTGATGTCAATCATAATAACTGGCTATTGTCTGAAGACAACCAGCTGTATTTAATTGACTGGGACGGCGCCATGATCGCTGATCCTGCGATGGACCTCGGGCCTTTGCTGTACCACTACGTCGAAAAGCCAGCTTGGGAGAGCTGGCTGAGCATGTACGGCATTGAGTTAACAGAAAGCCTTCGGTTACGAATGGCTTGGTATGTGTTATCTGAAACACTCACTTTCATTGCCTGGCACAAAGCAAAAGGCAAAGATAAGGAATTTCATGATGCAATGGAAGAACTGCATATTCTCATGAAACGTATCGTTGAATAATCAGGAATACGAATCCATTTGCTCTACCCATTGAGACAGGCTGTTTTGATGCTCTTGTATGTGTGAGTCGATGGATTTGGACGATATTCCTGATTGGCTGTAGCGGTAAACATCTTCCAATACGTTTTTGAAGTTTGAATCAAGCTCGGTGTTTGCCATAAGCGATTTAATCACACGCTCAAGCTGCTCGTACTCTGCGACTGTTCCGCAGCAGTCCAATTGATGGTCAGTCAATATATCCTTCAATAAATGAACTTGATGCTCATAATGTAAACCCATAATGGTACACATCCCTTCATGATCATACGGGTTAAATTGTTCAAAATAGAGCGTTTTTATGCATGTGAAAGGAGTGTTCCGGCAGACGGGAACCTCTTTTTTTATATAATTGGCCCTAGAAGACACGCTGGAAAAACGATCTTGCGGGTCTTTTTAATTCATGGTATGTTGTTAGTCGAAATAATAGATAGAGGTGTCAATCATATGAGAATGCGCCACAAGCCTTGGGCTGATGACTTTTTGGCTGAAAACGCAGATATTGCCATCAGCAATCCTGCTGATTATAAAGGAAAATGGAGAACAGTGTTTGGCAACGACAATCCGATCCATATCGAGGTTGGTACAGGGAAAGGGCAATTTATTTCTGGAATGGCCAAACAAAATCCCGATATCAATTATATTGGTATTGAGTTGTTTAAAAGCGTCATCGTGACAGCCGTCCAAAAAGTAAAAGACAGCGAAGCGCCGAATGTAAAGCTTCTGAATATAGACGCGGACACGCTGACGGATGTGTTTGAGCCGGGTGAAGTCAAACGGGTCTACTTGAACTTTTCTGATCCTTGGCCGAAGAAACGCCACGAAAAACGCCGTCTGACGTATTCCCACTTCCTCAAAACATATGAAGAAGTAATGGGAAAAGGCGGAGCGATTCATTTTAAAACGGACAACCGCGGCTTGTTTGAGTACTCTTTGAAGAGCTTCTCTGAGTACGGCCTGCTGCTGACATATGTCAGTCTCGATTTGCATAACAGCAATCTGGAAGGCAATATTATGACAGAATATGAAGAAAAATTCTCAGCACTCGGACAGCCGATCTATCGGGCTGAAGTTGAATGGAGAACGTAAACAGACTCTGAAGGAGTCTGTTTTTTTTATGGACCGTTTGCTACCATGATGACAGGGGGGATGAAAATGGAATCAATGAAAATTGGGAACATGACGTTAACCTGGCTTGACGGAGGCGTGACACATATGGACGGAGGTGCCATGTTTGGCGTCGTTCCGAAGCCGCTGTGGTCTAAAAAATATCCAGTTAATGAGAAAAACCAGATTGAACTAAGGACAGATCCGATCCTTATTCAAAAGGAAGGGATGAATATCATCGTCGAAGCCGGCATTGGGTACGGCAAGCTGACTGAGAAACAAAAACGGAACTATGGCGTGACCCAAGAATCGAATGTGAAAACATCGTTAGCGGAGCTAGAATTGACGGTTGCTGATATTGATGTAGTCGCTATGACACACCTTCATTTCGATCATGCATGCGGTTTAACGGAATATGAAGGAGAACAGCTCGTCTCTGTCTTTCCGAATGCAGTAATTTATGCATCAGCTGTTGAATGGAATGAAATGCGCCATCCAAATATAAGATCGAAAAATACGTATTGGAAAGAAAACTGGGAGGCTGTTGCCGGCCAAGTTAAAACGTTTGAAGACACCTTAACGATCACAGAGGGGATTACGATGCATCACACCGGAGGCCATAGCGACGGACATAGTATACTTATATGCGAGGATGCCGGTGAAACCGCCGTACATATGGCAGATCTGATGCCGACACACGCACACCGCAATCCGCTATGGGTGCTGGCTTATGATGATTATCCGATGACCTCTATACCGCAAAAGCAGAAATGGCAGGCATTCGCAGCGGAAAAAGACGCTTGGTTTATTTTTTATCATGATGCTGGATATCGCGCGCTTAAATGGAATGAGGATGGAAGTATCAAAGATTCAGTTAAGCGAATGTAGCAATAGCATATTTTTATGTTTACCCTGCATGTTTTCCGGCTAATAATGCAAACCTAGTACTAATTATGCTCAGAAAGGAAGAGGCAGGGTGAAACAATTCAAAGTAACAAACGAAGGAGACATTCAAACAACATTAAGAGGCCTTGAAGTACTCTCTGTTCCTTTTTTGAACAAAGGTGTTGCTTTTACTGAGGAAGAAAGAAAAGAACTTGGCTTAACAGGCTTTCTGCCGCCAAAGGTATTAACAATTGAAGATCAGGCGAAAAGAGCATACGAACAATATTCTGCACAGCCTGACGATTTGAGCAAGAATGTTTATTTGACGGCACTGCACGATCGGAATGAAACGTTATTTTACCGCCTGTTAAATGACCATTTAGGGGAAATGCTCCCGATTGTCTACACACCGACAGTCGGAACGGCGATTCAGAGATACAGCCATGAATACAGAAAGCCTAGAGGGCTCTATCTGTCTATCGATGACCCGGACGGTATGAGAAAAGCATTTAAACAGTATAAAGATCAAAGCGATTCAATCGATTTAATTGTTGCAACTGATGCGGAAGGCATTTTAGGAATCGGAGACTGGGGCGTCGGCGGAATCGCGATTTCTATCGGCAAGCTAGCGGTTTACACGGCGGCTGCCGGCATTGATCCGAGCAGAGTGCTGGCTGTCGTTTTAGATGCGGGGACAAATCAGGAGAGCCTCTTAAACGACCCGCTTTATGTCGGCAACCAGCATTCCAGAGTGCGCGGAGAACGCTATGACCAATTCATTGACGATTATGTTGCTCTGGCGAGAGAAACATTCCCAAATGCATTGCTGCACTGGGAGGATTTCGGAGCGAAAAACGCGCGCAGCATTTTGAAACGCTATAAAGATAAAGTGTGTACGTTTAATGATGATATTCAAGGTACAGGCGCTGTTTCACTGGCGGCAGTCTTATCCTGTGCAAAAGCGTCTAAAGTGCCGCTGAGAGATCATAGAGTTGTCATATTCGGAGCAGGAACAGCAGGAATCGGAATTGCTGAACAGCTGCGGGAAGCATTGGTGCGCGAAGGGCTGAGTGAGGAAGAATCATACCAGCGCTTCTGGTGCATAGATCGGAACGGGCTGTTAACAGATGATATGGACCAGCTTCTCGAATTCCAAAAGCCTTACGCCCGTTCGTCTGATGAAGTGAAGGATTATCAGCGTAACGGAGAAGGCGGGGGCATTGATCTCCTTGAAGTGGTCAGACAGGCGAAACCAACGATCCTGATCGGTACCTCTACGGTTTCCGGTGCTTTTACTGAAGAAATTGTAAAAGAAATGGCGTCGCACGTAAAACGTCCGGCGATTCTGCCGATGTCGAATCCAACTACTCTTTCTGAAGCAAAACCAGAGGATTTAATCAAATGGACAGAAGGGCGTGCGCTGATTACGTCAGGAAGCCCGTTCCCGCCAGTAGAATATAACGGGGTAACATACCATATCGGCCAAGCAAACAACGCGCTTGTTTTCCCTGGTCTCGGGCTAGGAACGATTGTCACCAAATCAAAATTAATAACCGATGGCATGTTTGAAGCATGTGCCCGCGCGATCGCAAGTATGGTCAATGTCGGGGTGCCTGGCGCGCCGATGCTTCCGAAAGTAGAGGATTTGCGGACTGTATCGGCAACCGTCGCAGTTGAAGTCGCTAAAACTGCGATTAAGGAAGGCGTTGCGACAGAAGAGCCTGAGGACATCATACAGGCTGTGCAGGACGCAATGTGGTATCCGGTATATAAACCAATTCGCGCGATATAATAAAAAAAAGAGCCGCTGCATGGGCAGCGGCTTCTATTTTACGCTTGTCCGGTATTAAGAGGCGATTGTATCAATAACATCTACAATTTCCCCCGTTTTCGCATCCACCATGACTTCATACTGCTCTAATTCTCCGAAAGCTGATCGTGTAATGCCGGTTTTGTACACCTGTACTGTTTCTCCGTTCACATTGTAAGGCTCCGGCTGGGTGTAAATCCATGATCCATCAATCGGCCCCCGTTGCTTAAAAGCGGATTTTACGATTCGAAGCGCTTTTTCTGAAGAAATATAAGGCTTCATCACATATTGTTTCACAACGATAGCCGTACAAATGCCAAGTCCGGCTCCTAAAAGAAGATGACGCAATTTCAAAATAAAGCACCTCCTGGTTGATCGTACTTTTCATTATACAGAAACAGCCAAATCCTGTTAAGCAATACGCGGCTGTTCGAGCAGATTCGGTCAGGGTGCTTGGAAAACTTGATTTTTTCTAATAAAATAAAAGGACTACATAGAAATGAGGGGAAAACATGAATCAAGAAACGAAAGCGCTTTTCCAAACACTGACGCAGCTTCCCGGCGCGCCGGGCAATGAGCATCAGGTTCGTGCTTTTATGAAGCAGGAGCTTGCCAAATATGCCGATGACATCGTTCAGGACAGACTGGGAAGTGTTTTCGGGGTGAGAAAAGGCACAGAGGGCGCACCGAGAATCATGGTAGCCGGGCATATGGACGAAGTCGGCTTCATGGTTACATCCATCACAGACAACGGGTTGCTCAGGTTTCAGACGCTCGGGGGCTGGTGGAGCCAGGTGCTGCTTGCACAGCGAGTTGAAATTCAAACAGATAACGGGCCGGTTCCGGGTGTGATTTCAAGCATACCTCCGCATCTGCTGACAGATGCTCAGCGTAATCGCCCGATGGATATCAAAAACATGATGATCGATATCGGAGCGGATGATAAAGAAGACGCTATCAAAATCGGCATAAAACCGGGACAGCAGATTGTTCCTGTCTGTCCGTTTACGACGATGGCGAATGAAAAGAAAATATTGTCAAAAGCGTGGGATAACCGGTATGGATGCGGCTTGAGCATAGAGCTTTTGAAGGAATTGCACGGAAAAGAGCTTCCGAACACGCTTTATGCGGGCGCAACGGTTCAGGAAGAAGTGGGGCTGAGAGGCGCGCAGACGGCTTCTCATATGATTAAACCGGACTTGTTTTTCGCGCTTGACGCCAGTCCGGCAAACGATATGAGCGGTGACAAAAATGAATTTGGCCAGCTTGGAAAAGGCTTTTTGCTCCGCATTCTTGACAGAACGACAGTCATGCACCGCGGAATGAGAGAATTTGTTCTTGACATGGCGGAAACACATGGTATTCCGTATCAATATTTTGTATCAGGCGGTGGAACAGATGCAGGCAGAGTTCATATTTCCAACAGCGGCGTTCCTTCTGCGGTTATCGGAATTTGCTCCCGCTACATTCATACGAACGCTTCTATCATTCATATCGACGATTATGCTGCTGCTAAAGAAATGCTCATCAAACTTGTAACAGCCTGCGATAAGCAGACGGTGGATGCGATTAAAGAAAATATGTAGAAATTCAAAAAAGCTTGTTGAACGGGGCAGTAAGCCCGGATCGACAAGCTTTTTTCTTATTCTGTTTCAAACACATAGGAAAGGGCTTTAATGGCTTGGTTCACGGTTTCAACCGTTATATTTGCTTTGTTGGAAAGCTCTTTTAACGGATGGTGGAGCGATTCCGGCCGAATGATAATCAGGGGTTTTCCTTTTGCGATTGCATATGATGCATCCATTGCCGTGTTCCACTGTTTGTATTTTTCGCCAAACAGGGCGATCACAAAGTCTGCTTTATTCATCAGCACGGCGGTTCTGAAGTTGTTTATGTCAGAGGCTTTGTCATCTTTCAAAACGCCATTTGGCTGAATGCCCATAATTTCTTCTCCGATATTGTCTGATCGGTCATGATTCTCCATCGGGCCGACAAACGTAATCGGCAGCTTCAGCGTTTTTGTTTTCTCTTTGATTTCCTCACGCCAATTGCTGTGAATTTCTCCTGCTAGATAGACGGTAAACTCCATACTGAATCCCTCCTTATGTATGTCCATCTGTAAATTTTACCCTCATGTACACGATGTTAAACGAAACGAGCTTGATAATGCAAATGAAATATGATAATGATAATGGGAAAGCCAATCTTACATATACATTCGTTGCATATAAGTGGTTTTGCCGCAAGCAGTTTGGTATGATCCAAATGGACGAGTATTGATAAACAAACATGTAAGAACATAAACAACTGGAGGGATATGACATGAAAAAAATTGAATCAACTCAAGAGCTGGAAAAAGCGGTAAAGGATGATTGGGCGGTATTTATGTTTTCAGCTGACTGGTGCCCAGATTGCCGTTTTGTAGAGCCTTTTCTGCCTGAACTGGAAGCGAACTTCCCTGAATTCACTTACTACTACGTAGACCGCGACAAGTTTATTGATACGTGTGCAGAGTGGGAAATTTACGGGATTCCAAGCTTTGTGGTGTTTAATGGAGGAAAAGAAGTAAATCGTTTTGTGAGTAAAGACCGCAAAACAAAAGAAGAAATTGAACAGTTTTTAACTGACTCTCTCGCTAAAGTGTAAAGGAGGACATCGGTTTGAAAATGACCTCAAGGAAGCTGTCAGATATACTGAAACAGCGCCTTCAGCACGAGAATCGTTCCTTTCTGTTTGACAGAGAGAAAGACACCCTTCGTGTTGAGGATCAAACGACCAAAAAGGGCATTACGCTCGACCTGCCGCCGATTATTGCAAAATGGGAACTGAAAAAAGAAGAAGCCATTGATGAGATTGTGTACTATGTCTCCGAAGCAATGACGGCAATGGAAGGGAAGGCTCAGGAAATAACCGGAAAAGAAAGCCGCATTTATCCGGTTATCCGCTCGACTTCTTTCCCGGACAAGTCCAGCGAAGATATTCCGCTCATTTATGATGATCATACCGCAGAGACAAGAATTTATTACGCGCTTGATCTTGGGAAAACCTATCGTTTAATTGATCAGCGCATGCTTGAGAAAGAAAACTGGACAAAAGAGCGGATCAGAGAGACGGCTGCATTTAATCTCCGTTCCCTGCCGACGGTTGTCAAAGAGGATACGGTTGCCGGCAATTACTTTTATTTCTTCAGGGCAAACGACGGTTACGACGCCAGCCGCATACTGAACGAAGCGGTTTTAAATGAGTACAAGCAACGTGCAGAAGGTGAGCTGGCAATTTCTGTTCCGCATCAGGACGTTCTGATTCTTGCTGACATCCGGAATGAATCGGGGTATGATATTCTAGGACAAATGTCGATGAGCTTCTTTGCAGGCGGCACCGTTCCGATTACGGCCCTTTCATTTTTGTACAATGAAGGAAAGCTGGAACCGGTGTTTATCCTGGCGAAAAGCCGTCCGAAAAAGGATTAGAAAGGATTTTTACTTATGAACGCTTTTTATAATAAAGAAGGTGTGGGAGACACGCTCCTGATCTCTCTTAAAGATGTGACACGTGAACAAATAGGCTATGAAAAACACGGTGACGTCGTCAAAATGTTCAATAACGAAACAAAGGAAACCACGGGCTTCAACATATTCAATGCGTCTTCTTACTTGACCATTGATGAAAACGGCCCTGTTGCGCTTTCAGAAACATTTGTGCACGATGTGAATGAGATTCTAAGCAGAAACGGCGTTGAAGAAACATTAGTCGTTGATTTATCTCCGAAGTTTGTTGTGGGGTATGTGGAATCAAAAGAAAAACACCCGAATGCGGATAAACTAAGCGTATGTAAAGTCAATGTAGGAGAAGAAACGCTTCAGATCGTCTGCGGCGCGCCTAACGTTGACCAAGGCCAAAAAGTTGTCGTTGCCAAAGTGGGCGCCGTGATGCCGAGCGGACTTGTGATTAAGGATGCAGAGCTTCGCGGCGTTCCGTCAAGCGGAATGATCTGCTCAGCAAAAGAGCTCGCTTTACCGGATGCCCCTGCGGAAAAAGGAATTTTGGTGTTAGAAGGAGAACATAAGGCGGGAGACGCATTTCAGTTTTAGACTCCCATAAATCCGACCCCAAAAACGAATCATGTGAAAAAAGCCGCTAAGCCCTTGTTTAGCGGCTTTATTTTGCTGATAGCTTAATCTTTTCTGGGCCGACCAGCAATGGTATACTAAAAACCGTCCCAGAAAACTATAAGGGAGTTAGAGATAAATTATGAGTTGGCTTCATAAATTTTTTAATTTGTTTTTAGGCGAGAGCGAAGAGAATGCTGAACGGGAGAACAAACCTGCTCAGATTTCGCAGCAACAAGAAGTACATCATCCTGAAGGACAATTAAAAAGATTGGAAGATCCTAAAATATATTATGAATATCCAAAAGGCAAGTTCCGTTTTCCAATCGTGCCTGATGGATACAAAAATCAAGACTTGAGAAGGGGCCGTGCACCATCGGACGAACCGAAACCCGCGCCTCGTCCAAGCGCCGCTTCATACAGAGAACGTCCTAAAGATGAAAAAGAGCAGCATACATATCAAACATCAGAGCCGGCGAAGAAACCGTTTAAACCGACAAATATCCCTTCGCCTATATATGGATTCAATCAAAAACCATCCGTCAAAAAGGATGTGCCGAAACAGCCTTCTGAAACATTGAAGGAACCGGACAAATCTGTAAAAGAGAAAGTAACACTGCTGTCAGAAGAGATTGAACGTGAACGCAGCTATCCTGCTCCAGACAGACCGGTACAGCAGGTGAAAGAACGACCTTTACCGGATAGCCAATTCGAAGAACACAGAACGCCTGCAGGGCGTGAAGAAGCGCGGGCGCAGCGCCCAGCCGAAGGACGGTCAGACAAGAGAGTGCCATCTGCTGCCGACATTCAGCAGCGGCCAGAAAAAGACTCGCCTTTCTTCCCTGGGGGACAAAATGAAGAGCAAACAGCACCTGAGACATTAGCAGATGCGGTGACTGAGGCAAAAGAAGTAAGCCATGAAGACAACATGCCTGCAACGACTGAAGTTCAAGAAGAACAAAGGGAACAACAGCCAGCGGAATTGGAAGAGCCTGTGTACCAGGGTGAACAAAATGAAGAGCAAACAGCACCAAGGTCTCTGACAGAGGCAATATCTGAGACCGAAGTATCTGAAGAGCCGTCTGACAGCTCAGTAAACAATCGTCATGAAATCGCGGCAGAAGCTGCTGAGACCCGATCTGTTCAAGAAGAGCAAATGGAAATTCAACAAGAAGGGCCTTCCTTATTTGCTGATCATGAGCATTCAGCATCTGAGATTCTGACACAAGCAGAAACTAATGCGAATGAATCAGAAGTGCCATCAGAAGACAGCTTAGTAAATAATCAGACCGATATTCCGGGAGAAGCTGAGGACACGAAGATAGATGTTCAGCCAGAAAGCCAGACACAATCGGTGCAGAATGACAGCCGGGAGCAGAGTTCCCGATCGTTTCCTGCAGCCCATGAAAATCGGCAGGAAATCCATGCGAACGAAACACATGCAGCCATAGAGAAGCCGCAAAAAAGGCCTGCAATGCAGGAGAAACGGACTGAACGAAGCGCATCTCCGCAAAAAGGGCCGTCCGTTCCTTTTAATGTCATGATGCTGAAAAGGGATACGCATAAACAGCAAAAAGCAGAGGAGCGCCGCGGCAGCTATGTGTTTCCGAATGTCGCACTGCTTGATGTTCCGCCAGCACAAGTTCAGGATGATACTGCTTGGATTGAAGAACAGCGTCAGCTTCTTGATTTGACTCTGAAAAATTTCAATGTCCGCGCCAATGTTGTCCATGTGACCCAGGGACCGTCTGTCACAAGATTTGAAGTGCATCCTGAGCCAGGCGTAAAGGTGAATAAAATCACCAACTTATCTGATGATATTAAACTCAGCCTGTCCGCAAGAGATATTCGGATTGAAGCGCCGATTCCGGGGAAAAACACAATCGGAATTGAAGTGTCGAACCGCTCGAGCAAGGTGGTTGATTTGCGCCAAATGATTCGCAGCTCAGCCTTCAGGACAAGCAAGTCACCGCTCACGGCTGCGCTGGGATTGGATATCTCAGGAAACCCTGTCGTCATCGACTTAAAGAAAATGCCGCATGGTTTGATTGCGGGCGCCACTGGCTCGGGAAAAAGCGTTTGCATCAATACAATATTAGTCAGCCTGCTGTATAAAGCCGATCCGAGTGAGGTAAAAGTGCTGCTGATTGATCCGAAAATGGTAGAGCTGGCTCCTTACAACAAAATTCCTCATCTCGTCAGCCCAGTCATTACAGACGCCAAAGCGGCTACGGCTGCGTTAAAGTGGGTCGTTGAGGAAATGGAGCGGCGCTATGAGCTGTTTGCCCATTCAGGTGTTCGCGATATTGACCGCTTTAATCAATTAACCGCTGATCATCATACGGGCGAAAAGCTGCCGTATTTAGTTGTGGTTATTGATGAGCTTGCTGATTTGATGATGGTGGCTCCAAATGATGTGGAAGAGAGCATTGCGCGGATTGCCCAAAAAGCCAGAGCGTGCGGAATTCATCTGCTTGTCGCAACTCAGCGGCCGTCAGTCGATGTCATCACCGGCCTGATTAAGGCGAATATCCCGACGAGAATCGCATTTTCTGTCTCAAGCCAGGTTGATTCCCGAACGATCATTGACATCGCCGGTGCAGAAAAGCTTCTCGGAAAAGGGGATATGCTCTTTTTGGAAAACGGCTCGGGAAAACCTGTCCGCCTTCAAGGGAACTTTGTGTCGGACCGCGAAATCGACCGTGTTGTTTCCCACGTCAGAAAACAAATGCCGCCAACCTATTTATTTGAACAAGAAGAGCTTGTAAGACAAGGATCAGCCCTGAAAGAAGAGGATGAACTGTTTTACGAAGCGTGTGAGTTTGTTGTTGAGCAAAACAGCGCGAGCACTTCAAGCCTGCAAAGAAGATTCAGAATCGGATACAATCGCGCGGCAAGGCTGATTGATATGATGGAAGCGGAAGGCATGATCTCTGAAGCAAAAGGAAGCAAGCCTCGAGAGGTGCTGATCACAGCAAGTGACTTAATAAACGAATAATAAATGTTCATTTTCACACCAAACATGGTATGATAGTGTTTAGAGCATTTAACAGCTATGCCGCTTTACAGCAGGTGCGCATAGACAATTCTTGATATCTAGGTTTAATCGGAAAGACATAACCGGATACTAAATATAACAAAACATATAAAATACGCCGCTAAGGAGGCTTTTCAGCCGCCGCGGTCGCAAATTGAAATGAGCGTCATATACTGGGGAACAGATAGACGTTTGTTGGAGGTACAATTATGACTGTTTATCATTTTGTTGGAATAAAAGGGACCGGTATGAGTCCGCTTGCCCAAATACTTCATGATAATGGATATACTGTCCAAGGATCGGATATCGAAAAATTTATTTTTACGCAAACAGCGCTTGAAAAAAGAAATATCACGATTCTTCCTTTTAGCGCGGATAATATCAAACCCGGCATGACAGTTATCGCCGGAAACGCATTCCCAGACACGCATCCTGAAATTGAAAAAGCCATGTCTGACGGAATTCCGGTGGTACGTTATCATAAGTTTTTAGGCGACTACATGAAAAAATTCACTAGTGTTGCAGTTACCGGTGCACACGGCAAAACGTCGACTACGGGTCTGCTGGCTCATGTGATCCAAAGCGCAAAACCGACGTCTTTCTTAATTGGGGACGGAACAGGCCAGGGAAATGAAAACAGCGAATACTTTGTGTTTGAAGCGTGTGAATATCGCCGCCATTTCTTAAGCTATCAGCCAGACTACGCAATCATGACAAATATTGATTTTGATCATCCTGATTACTTCTCAAGCATTGACGATGTGTTTGACGCTTTCCAAGAGATGGCTCTTCAAGTCAACAAAGGAATTATTGCCTGCGGAGACGATGAGCATCTGCCGAAAATCCATGCCAACGTACCTGTTGTATATTACGGCACGGGGGAAGAAAATGATTTTCAAGCAAGAAACATCGTGAAAAGCACGGAAGGGACAACTTTCGATGTATTTGTACGCAATACATTCTATGATACGTTTTATATTCCTGCGTACGGCCACCACAATGTATTAAACTCATTGGCGGTCATTGCGTTATGTCATTATGAAGAAATTGATTCCAGCATCATTAGGCATGCCCTCAAATCATTCGGCGGCGTCAAACGCAGATTCAATGAGAAGCAGCTCGGGGATCAAGTGCTGATAGATGACTACGCTCATCACCCGACAGAAATAAAAGTGACGATTGAGGCTGCAAGGCAGAAATACCCGGATCGTGAAATCGTCGCGGTGTTTCAGCCTCATACATTTACGCGGACGCAGCAATTCCTTGACGAATTCGCAGAAAGCCTGAGCGGAGCTGACTGTGTGTATTTATGTGATATTTTTGGCTCAGCCCGGGAGAATGCAGGAAAGCTGACAATCGGCGACCTGCAGGGAAAAATTCATAATGCAAAGCTGATTAAAGAAGATGACACATCTGTTTTAAAAGCTCATGAAAAAGCCGTTCTGATCTTTATGGGAGCAGGAGATATCCAAAAATATATGAGAGCCTACGAAAACGTCATGGCATAATAAAAAGCAGTGATCTCACTGCTTTTTATTTATCTGAAGGGAACAGCTTGTTAAAGGATTTTCTTACATAATGAAGAATAATATGTATACAGCCCAGTACACATGTTTATGATTGAAGAAAACGGGTAAACAGCAGTATATCCTGCAGCAAGGAGGTTTGAGATGATTATCATTCTTTATTTAAGCGTTGCACTCATCGCAGTCGCATTTCTGGTATTAGTGATCTACTTGTCTAAAACATTGAAGTCACTGCAGCTGACACTAAAAAACGTCGCATCCACTCTCGAAGGGCTGGAGGGACAAATGAAGGGCATCACAACTGAAACAGCCGAGCTATTACATAAGACCAACCGTCTGGCTGAAGATATTCAAGAAAAATCAGAAAAGCTGAACACGGTCGTTCATGCTGTTCAAGGGGTGGGAACTTCTGTACAGCAGTTCAATACATCCATGAAACAGGCGGCAGGGTCTGTATCGGCATCAGTAAGAGAAAATCAAGACAAGATCAATCAAGTTGTCACATGGAGCCAAGCAGCAATGGAAATTTGGGATAAATGGAAACTAAGAAAAAAATCAACTCTCTAAGAGAAAAAAATACTATGAGGAGGAATAATGATGAGCAAAGATGGAATTAATAGTAAAGATTTTTTAATCGGAACTCTAATCGGGGGAATCATCGGTGCCACTACAGCTCTTTTTCTAGCGCCTAAATCAGGCAAAGAACTTCGCGACGATCTCGGCAGCCAAGCTGTTGCTTTGCGAGATAAAACTGACAAAATGACAGCAGATGCGAAGGAAAAAGGCACACAATATGTCAGCATCGCAAAAGATAAGACATCTAACATCACACAGCTTGTAGCAGATCAGTCAGGGCAGATCATGAACAAGGTCAAGGATTTAAAAGACCGTTCCAAATCTGAAAAAACAGATTCAACAACTGATATGCAAGAGATGAGAGAAGAAGCGATGCAGGCGGCCGATGAAACAAAAGATCAAGTCCTCCAGACGAAAGAGGATGTAAAAGACGAACTGAAAGATGCACAAAAACAGGCTGAGCATATCAATCGCTGAGCAGGGAAGGAAGAGCTTGAGTCATGGCAAAACAGCTTATTCAATCTGAAGAAGAATTCAAACGGATTGCAGAACAGGAAGGCACCTTCGTCTTCTTTAAACACAGCATCACATGCCCGATCAGCCAGGCAGCATTTCATGAGTTTGATGCCTTTGCAAATCAGCATGAGGATGTGCCGGCTTATTATTTGCAAGTACAAGAAGCTCGGCCGCTGTCAAATTTCATCGCAGAAACATACAGCGTAAAGCACGAAAGCCCTCAGGTTTTCGTCATCCAAAACGGCGAGGTTAAATGGCATACCTCACATTCACAAATTACAGAAGCGGCTATTGAGCAGCATTTGTCATAAAAAAAGCGTCCGGATTATAATCTGGACGCTTTTTTTTGAAAAAACTCTTGAACATTGCCCTCACATCATGTAGGATTACTTCATAGATTACTTTATCACTTAAAAGCGTTTTGGTAATAAAGCGGTATTTTTATAAAATTTTTTTGTATTTCAGTATTTCCATTTGGAATTACTTATAGTAAGATGCATGATAACTACAAAATAAAAAGTGAATGTGCAGGGAAAGGATGAAAAAAATGAGCAACACAGAGTTAGAGCTTTTAAGGCAGAAAGCAGACGAATTAAACCTACAAATATTAAAATTAATCAACGAACGCGGAAATGTTGTAAAAGAGATCGGTAAAGCGAAGGAAGCACAGGGTGTTAACCGATTTGACCCTGTCAGAGAACGCACAATGTTAAACAACATCATTGAAAACAATGACGGACCGTTCGAAAATTCTACCATCCAGCACATTTTTAAAGAGATATTCAAAGCCGGTTTAGAGCTTCAGGAAGAAGATCATAGCAAAGCGCTGCTTGTCTCCCGTAAGAAAAAACCTGAAGATACAATTGTAGATATCAAAGGTGAAAAAATCGGAGACGGCCAGCAAAGATTCATTGTCGGCCCATGTGCGGTAGAGAGCTACGAGCAGGTGGCTGAAGTGGCTGCAGCTGCGAAAAATCAAGGAATTAAAATTTTGCGCGGAGGAGCCTTTAAGCCTCGTACGAGCCCATACGATTTCCAAGGTCTTGGTATTGAAGGCCTGCAAATTTTAAAACGTGTAGCGGACGAATTTGATCTGGCAGTGATTAGTGAAATCGTAACTCCGGCTCATATCGAAGAAGCGCTTGACTACATTGATGTGATTCAAATCGGAGCGCGGAACATGCAAAACTTTGAATTGCTGAAAGCGGCCGGCGCAGTGAAAAAGCCAGTGCTTCTGAAGCGCGGACTTGCTGCAACGATCTCTGAATTTATCAATGCTGCTGAATACATCATGTCGCAAGGAAATGACCAAATCATCCTTTGTGAGCGCGGTATCAGAACATACGAAACAGCAACAAGAAACACACTGGATATTTCTGCCGTGCCGATTTTGAAACAAGAAACGCATTTGCCTGTCTTTGTTGATGTTACGCATTCAACTGGCCGCCGCGACCTCTTGCTTCCGACAGCTAAAGCCGCTTTAGCGATTGGTGCAGACGGCGTTATGGCTGAGGTTCACCCTGATCCGTCAGTCGCACTTTCTGACTCTGCTCAGCAAATGGCGATTCCTGAATTCGAGAAATGGTTGAATGAACTGAAACCTATGGTGAAAGTCAACGCTTAATTGAACAATCCAAAAGGCCGCGTCAGCGGCCTTTTTTATGCTTTCTCGTTTAATTAGTTATAAAATCCAAGTATACGTTTTCATCATCTTTAAAAACGTGTATAATTTCATGAGAAGTAATTAAATTTGATGAATAATGAAAAATAATGTACACTACTGACTTACGCTTACAAATCATAAACGACATAAATTCGGACATTGTGACATTTCTCTACATAAAGTGTTTATGCTATAGATAAGGATAAGTGTATCCAGTAAAAGGAGTGGTTTTTAGGATGAGCAATATTACAATCTACGATGTAGCGAGAGAAGCTAATGTAAGCATGGCAACCGTTTCCCGTGTCGTGAACGGCAACCCGAATGTAAAACCGACAACGCGAAAAAAAGTCTTGGAAGCCATTGACCGTCTCGGCTACCGTCCAAACGCGGTGGCAAGAGGGCTGGCAAGCAAAAAAACAACAACTGTAGGTGTCATCATTCCCGATATCTCAAGCATTTTCTATTCAGAGCTTGCGCGCGGAATTGAAGATATCGCAACAATGTATAAATACAATATTATTTTAAGCAACTCCGACCAAAACATGGAGAAAGAATTGCACCTGTTAAACACAATGCTCGGCAAACAAGTAGATGGCATCGTGTTTATGGGCGGAAACATTACGGACGAGCATGTTGAGGAATTTAAGCGTTCTCCAGTGCCGATCGTACTTGCTGCTTCTGTAGAAGAGCAGAGGGAAACACCGTCAGTCGCGATCGATTACGAACAGGCGATTTATGATGCAGTGAAGCTATTGGTAGATAAAGGGCATACAGATATCGCATTCGTCTCCGGACCAATGACAGAACCGATCAATCGTTCGAAAAAACTGCAAGGCTATAAACGTGCGCTTGAAGAATCGAACCTTCTGTTTAATGAACAATTTATCGCTGAAGGGGATTACACATATGATTCCGGACTTGAAGCGCTGCAGCATCTGATGAACCTGGACAAAAAACCGACTGCCATTCTTTCTGCAACTGATGAGATGGCACTCGGGATTATCCATGCAGCTCAGGATCAAGGCTTATCCATTCCTGAGGATCTCGAGATTATCGGCTTTGATAATACGAGATTAAGCCTCATGGTTCGTCCGCAGCTTTCAACGGTTGTTCAGCCAACATATGATATTGGCGCCGTAGCAATGAGGCTGTTGACGAAACTCATGAATAAAGAGCCCGTTGAAGAGCATATCGTCGAACTGCCGCACCGCATAGAGCTAAGAAAGTCAACCAAGTCATAAGAAAAACAAGAGAGCAAGCTTCACCATTAAGGTGAATTCTTGCTTTTTTAATGGGGAGAAATGATGAAACGTTTTGATTATCTTACACCTGTTGGTTTTGTGTTAGGAACGATTATTATTATTATAGGGATTATCTCGGGATCGGGAGTAAGCGGTTTCCGCTCTTTTCTTGATCTGACCTCTTTCTTCATCGTAACAGGGGGACTATGCGCCGCTGTTTTTATCAGTTTTCCGCCGAGAGAGCTGAAAAAAGCGCCCTCTGTGTTAAAGCAGGCATTTATCCGCCAGGAAGACAATGTGAAAGATCTTGTGAAAACCTTTGTCTCTCTTTCCGATCACGCGCGTAAACACGGGCTTTTATCATTAGATGATCAGTCTCGGGAAATCAAAGATCCATTCATGAAAAAAGGGCTGCTTCTAGCAATTGACGGCTGGGATGAAGAAACGATTCGACTCGTCATGGATTCAGAGATCGCAGCAATGGAGGAACGGCACCGCAAAGGACGGCGTGTTTTTGAAAAAGCGGGGGAATTCGCTCCGGCATGGGGAATGATCGGAACACTCGTCGGGCTCGTGCTGATGCTCAAAAACTTAAATGATCCACATATGCTTGGACCGAATATGGCTGTCGCACTTCTGACGACCTTATACGGTTCATTACTGGCAAACATGGTCTTCAACCCGATTGCTGCTAAGCTCGAAGAAAAAACAGAAAGTGAAATCTTTATCAAGCAGGTAATGGTGGAAGGTATTATCGGAATCCAATCCGGAAAAAACCCGCGCAATCTTGAAAGCCAGCTTGTCGTTTTCAGCTCCCGGGAAGAATGGCAAAAACAGCCAAATCAAGCAAAAGTAAAAAAGGGATCTGTACATGAAGCTTAGAAGAGAACGTTTTGATAGAAGGAATGGAAGCGGGAAAAACAGCCATTCTTCCTCGAGCTGGATGGTCACCTTTTCAGATTTGATCACTTTGATCCTTGTTTTCTTTATTTTACTTTTTTCCATGTCCCAAATTGATCTGCAAAAATTTAAAGCGGCAGTTGATTCGATCCAAAAGGAAGGCAGCGGACTCCAGCCGGACCAAACGTCCATAGAAAAAAAGGATACCTCGCCAGCCGGTGCGAAGAAGCAAGAGGATCAGCAGGATCAGCTTCTTAAGAAAGTAAATACATATATAAAAGACAATCATTTGAAGGCCCAAATGACAGCCAAACGGGATGAACGCGGTGTCGTGCTCGTTCTGCAGGAGGCTGCACTGTTTGATTCAGGTGAGGCAAAGGTGCTGAAAAATGCTGAAACACTTCTTCACCAAATCGCTGTTTTTCTTCAAGCAATTCCAAATGACATTCAGGTGGAGGGCCATACAGACAGCCGAAACATTTCGACATACCGATATCCGTCTAATTGGGAGCTGTCGGCAGCGCGGGCGAGCGGAGTGATTCAATATTTCACATCAAAAGAAAAACTTCCCTCCAAGCGCTTTATCGCTGTCGGTTATGCAGATACAAAGCCTGTAAAGGATAATAAGACAAATGAACATATGAAGGAAAACCGGCGTGTGGAAATTGTCATCAAAAAATAAAAAACGACCTCTTCGTAAAGGTCGTTTTTTATTTTGTTCTTTGCTGCTGCTCAGATCGTATTGCATATAATGCTTTGCTGACGGTTTGTGCATTTTTTTCTGTGATTTCTGGCTTACGGGGAATCGGGGGATATAAATCGGCAGGATCGCTCCAGCTGGACGGAAGGGTGACGGGGCATTGTTTTTGCCATTTAGCGATCCAATCCCGCGGGATATCGTTTCCTGGATCAATTCCCTTCATCTCAAGCCATATTCTGGCCCAGGCGCGGGGCACGACACGCCAAATATCATAGCCGCCGCCTCCTACTGCAATCCATCTTCCTTCGCAATACTGGTGCGCTAACGTGTGTGCAAGCCGGGGAATTTCTTCGTATATGTTGATTGTTGCAGATAAATGCGTCAGCGGGTCATAGTAATGGGCATCGGCGCCATTTTGGCTGATAATGACATCCGGCCGGAAATAAGCGGCTACTTCAGAAGCCGCTGTCTGGTAAGCCTCAAGAAACGAGTCATCCTCTGTAAAAGCGTCAAGCGGGATATTAAAGGAATAGCCATATCCTTTTCCGCTGCCTTTTTCCTGGATTTGGCCGGTTCCGGGGAATAAATACCTTCCTGTCTCATGAATGGACAGCGTGCATACGTCAGGATTATCGTAAAATGTAAATTGCACACCGTCTCCATGATGGGCGTCCGTGTCAATATAAAGCACTCTGGCTCTGTATTTTTTCTGGATATATTGAATCGCCACAGCACTGTCGTTGTATATGCAAAACCCCGAAGCTCTCCCCCGAAAGCCGTGATGCAGGCCCCCTCCAAGGTTGGCGGCATGCAGTGCTTGTCCTGACATCACCCAGTCTGCGGCCGTTAAGGTCCCGCCGACTAAGAGTGATGCCGCTTCGTGCATGCCGGCAAAGACAGGTGTATCTTCTGTGCCGAGCCCGTAGCTTTCTCCTTCTTCAGCGGGAAGTTTTCCCGCGCCTGCAAGCTTGACCGCCTGAATATAATCGTCCGTATGGACAAGGGCCAGCTCCAGTTCTTCCGCGAGTCTGGGACTGACAATGTCTCCGTCATCAAAAGCATTGATCGTCTTGAGCAAGTCGTAAGTTAACAGAACCCGCTGCTGATTAAATGGGTGTTCCTGATGAAACATATAGGTTTGATACGATGGAGAATAGATAAATACACTGTCTCTCATAGCAAATCCCTTTGCTCTGAAGGCCATATGACATGGTGCCTATTTCTTTGTAATGCCTGCAAAAACGGCAGCGGATTCATCGTTTTTACACGGAAGACAAGCACTTTTACACCGGGATCATCATGCGGATAAACAAGCACGCTTAATATTTTCACTTGAAGGTCTTGGCAAAGGCTGCTGATCTCCGCGAGGCTTTTGGTGATGTCGTTCACTTTTATTTCGATTTGCGATCCGGGCTGGTCAGCGCCTGTCAATTTGACAAATGTCCGGAGCAAATCGGTTTTTGTCAAAATGCCTACTAATTTTTGATGCTGCACCACTGGGAGACAGCCGATGCCATGCTCGTAGAACACAGCGGATATTTCTTCGACAAAATCTAACGGGTGGGCGCAGACAACATCTTTTTTCATAATTGAATCTACGCTTCGGGTGAGAAATTGGCACCGTTTGCTTTCTTCAAAAATACTCGGGCTGGCCTGTTTCATGTCCCTGTCTGTAATCATGCCGATCACATGGAGGTTTTCGTCTACAACAGGCAGATGCCTGATATGGAACTCCTTCAGTTTGCATATTGCTGTTTCAAGCGTATCCGTCTTCGTTAATGTAATGACATCCCTTTTCATGATTTGCTCAACAATCATTATTTTTTCCCCTTTGTCAGTGTCAGTTAATACATATAACGATGATAAAAACGGAGCCTGTCAAATTGTTCAATTGATTCTTGGCTGACGTTTTTTCCGATGCGGGCCATCAGACAGTTTGCAGGGTGGGAGCTGATCTCCGGCTCATCCGTTGCAAACCAGACCAATCCGCCTGCATTCATCATCTTTTCCATCATCTTTCTATATTCCCACACGTCTTTTTTCATCCCTTTTAAATCCCAATGCCAGTAATATTCCGTCGTCATCACGATGTAGTTTTCCATTTGTTCATCCATCATGCTGACGATCAGAAGCGTCTTTCCGACAGAACACCCCCGATAGGCCGGCGCCACCTCAATGGCACCGAGTTCAAGCAAATCCTCCATATTTCCTTCAGACCATCTTTCGAGCGGGTCAGGATATAAATACGTCACATAGCCGACAATGGTTCGGCTGTCTCTGGCAATTATAATGCGTCCTTCGGGAAGGCTTGCAATATTGACTAGCGCTTCATGCTGCTCACGGGGCGGGCGAAATGCGGTTAAATCGTTATGAAACTCGTAACCTGCTAAATCCTCTGGAGAGACAGGCCCTTCTATCAGTAAGGAGCCGGTTGCTGTTTTGATGTTTGCTGAATGGTATGTTTTATGATGTTCCACTGATCCACCGTCCCATCAATTCTTATAAAAATACATGCCTTCTTTAAGAATAACAAATTATAAAGCGTTTTCAATACGGTTTATATTTTAAAAATTGAGAAGAATATGAATATATACTATAATAAATGTGACAACTTCAGCAAAGGGGGATGTTTGGGCATGAATTTGAAAGCGTTACCAGCAGTGGAAGGGGATTATCATTTAAAAAATTATGAAGAAACGTACCGGCATTTTGATTGGGCCGAGGCAGAGAAACATTTCTCCTGGCATGAGACAGGGAAACTAAATGCGGCATATGAAGCGATTGACCGTCATGCCGAATCGTTTCGAAAAAACAAAGTAGCGCTTTATTATAAAGACGCAAACCGGAATGAAAAATACACATTTAAAGAAATGAAGGAAGAATCAAACAGAGCTGGGAATGTGCTGAAACGGTATGGAAATGTGGAAAAAGGGGACCGCGTTTTTATTTTTATGCCGAGACAACCCGAGCTTTATTTTATTATGCTTGGCGCTATCAAAATTGGAGCTATCGCCGGACCGCTGTTCGAAGCATTTATGGAGGGAGCGGTGAAGGACCGGCTTGAAAACAGCGAGGCGAAGGTTGTTGTCACAACGCCTGAGCTTTTAGAGAGAATACCGGCTGACAAACTGCCTCACTTACAGCATATATTTGTAGTCGGCGGAGAAGCTGAGAGCGGCACAAACATCATTCATTATGATGAAGCGGCTAAACAGGAGAGCACAAGACTGGATATCGAATGGATGGACAAAAAAGACGGCTATCTGCTTCACTATACATCTGGTTCCACTGGAACGCCAAAGGGTGTGCTTCATGTCCATGAAGCGATGATTCAGCAATATCAGACAGGAAAGTGGGTCCTTGATTTAAAGGAAGAAGATATTTACTGGTGCACAGCTGATCCGGGCTGGGTGACAGGTACGGTATACGGCATTTTTGCACCGTGGCTGAACGGAGCGACAAATGTCATCGTCGGAGGCCGTTTCAGCCCGGAAAGCTGGTATGGAACGATTGAGCAGCTTGGCGTCAACGTCTGGTACAGCGCGCCGACCGCGTTTCGAATGTTAATGGGAGCGGGAGATGAGGTGGCTGCGAAATATGATTTAACCTCACTTCGGCATGTGCTCAGTGTCGGTGAGCCGTTAAATCCGGAAGTCATTAGATGGGGGCACAAAGTCTTTAACAAACGAATTCATGATACATGGTGGATGACAGAAACGGGCAGCCAGCTTATCTGCAACTATCCTTGCATGGATATCAAACCGGGTTCAATGGGTAAGCCGATTCCTGGTGTGGAGGCAGCAATCGTTGACAATCAGGGCAACGAGCTTCCGCCGTACCGAATGGGCAATCTCGCCATTAAAAAGGGCTGGCCTTCCATGATGCACACCATTTGGAATAACCCTGAAAAGTACGAATCGTATTTCATGCCGGGCGGCTGGTATGTGTCTGGCGATTCTGCTTATATGGATGATGAGGGGTATTTCTGGTTCCAAGGCAGAGTTGATGACGTCATCATGACATCCGGTGAGCGAGTCGGCCCATTTGAGGTAGAAAGCAAGCTTGTCGAACACCCGGCCATTGCAGAAGCAGGCGTGATTGGAAAGCCTGATCCGGTGCGGGGAGAAATCATTAAAGCTTTTATCGCACTCAGAGAAGGATTTGAGCCGTCTGATAAACTGAAAGAAGAGATTCGCCTATTTGTGAAGCAGGGTCTTGCAGCCCATGCGGCTCCGCGTGAAATTGAATTTAAAGATAAGCTCCCGAAAACCCGGAGCGGAAAGATCATGAGACGCGTGCTGAAGGCGTGGGAGCTGAATCTGCCGGCTGGAGATCTGTCAACGATGGAGGATTAAAAGGCGACATTGACACGGAATTTTATTTATGTTAAAAATGATATAGCTTCATATGAAAAGGTAAAGATTGAGACAAGTAGAATATCCTTACGTCCCAGAGAGCTGATGGCCGGTGAAAATCAGCACAGACGGATATCTCGAATACACTCATGAACCGCTTTTGCAAACAAAGCCTGCCAGGCTTTCAGTAGTGAAAGAACGGATTTGATCCGTTATCAGGCAAAGTGATAAGACGAATGTTTTGCATTCTCTTATTAGTAGGGTGGTACCGCGATAATTAATCGTCCCTTCGTGTAAACGAAGGGGCGTTTTTATTTTAATCAAAAAAGGAGCTTTATCTCATGACAAACTTACTTGAAGACTTATCCTTCCGCGGATTGATTCAGCAAATGACAGATGAAGAGGGATTAAATAAACAGCTGAATGAAGAGAAAATCCGCCTGTACTCAGGCTTTGATCCGACAGCAGACAGCTTGCATATCGGACACTTGCTGCCTATTTTAACACTTCGCCGTTTCCAGCTTGCGGGGCATCATCCGATTGCGCTTGTGGGCGGCGCGACGGGCCTTATTGGCGATCCGAGCGGAAAAAAAGCGGAGCGTACATTAAATACTGCTGATATCGTATCCGAATGGTCCCAAAAAATCAAAAACCAGCTGTCCAGATTTCTGGATTTTGATGCTGCAGAAAATCCTGCTGTCATTGCCAACAACTTTGACTGGATCGGCAAAATGAATGTGATCGACTTCCTTCGTGATGTCGGTAAAAACTTCGGCATCAATTACATGCTGGCAAAAGACACGGTCAGCTCAAGAATTGAATCCGGCATTTCATACACGGAATTCAGCTACATGATTCTTCAATCTTATGATTTCTTAAATCTGTACAGAGACAAAAACTGTAAGCTGCAAATCGGCGGAAGCGATCAATGGGGCAACATTACAGCGGGTCTTGAACTGATCAGAAAATCAGAAGAAGAAGGGGCAAAAGCGTTCGGTCTTACCATTCCGCTTGTCACAAAAGCAGACGGCACGAAATTCGGAAAAACGGAAGGCGGCGCTATCTGGCTTGATAAGGAAAAAACATCGCCGTATGAATTCTATCAATTCTGGATCAACACAGATGACCGTGACGTTGTGAAATACTTAAAATACTTTACGTTCCTATCAAAAGAGGAAATTGAAACATACGCTGAGAAAACAGAAACGGCGCCTGAAAAGCGAGAAGCGCAAAAGCGCCTGGCAGAAGAAGTGACAGCGCTCGTTCATGGACGTGAGGCGCTGGAACAAGCTATCAACATCTCCCTTGCGTTGTTCAGCGGCAATATTAAAGAGCTTTCTGCCCAAGACGTAAAAGTCGGCTTTAAAGATGTTCCATCTATGGAAGCTGACAGCAGCCAGGAGCTTTCACTTGTAGATGTATTGGTGCAATCTAAATTATCTCCTTCTAAACGCCAAGCCCGTGAAGACATTCAAAACGGAGCTGTTTACATTAACGGCGAACGCCAGACGGAAATCAATTATATCTTATCGGCTGAAGACCGCATCGAAGGCCAATTTACTGTCCTACGCCGCGGGAAGAAAAAATACTTCCTTGTAACTTATAAATAAGAAAAAAATCCTTTGCCGCTAAGGGCAAAGGATCTCTTTTTGTTTAGCGCATAGGAAAGACAGGAAAAGAGTATATTAGATAGGGCAAACACGATCAATCACCACCTTTTAACAGAAAGGAGCGCTCACCGTGAATCTCATGTTTACGATTGCAAAAGAAAGGCTGCAGCGGGATTATTGGGAGCAGCAGGCGCGAGATAGTGTTGGCCAGCAAGAGGTAAAAGACGAAACAGACGATAAAAAAACCCCGACCGCATAGCGGCAGGGGTTTTTAAAACGATTAACGAGAGTAGAACTCAACGATAAGCGCTTCGTTAATTTCCGGAGCAAGTTCAGAACGCTCAGGAAGACGAGTGAAAGTACCTTCAAGCTTTTCAGCGTCGAAAGTAAGGTATTCAGGAACGAAGTTGTTCACTTCAACAGATTCTTTGATGATAGAAAGGTTTCTTGATTTTTCGCGAACACCGATTGTTTGACCAGGTTTTACTTGGTAAGACGGGATGTCAACGCGGCTTCCGTCTACAAGAATGTGACCGTGGTTAACCAATTGGCGAGCTTGACGGCGAGTACGTGCTAAACCTAGCTTGTACACAACGTTATCAAGACGAGAATCTAAAAGAATCATGAAGTTTTCACCGTGTTTACCAGCTAGTTTGCCAGCTCTGTCAAACAAAGTGCGGAATTGGCGTTCGTTTACACCGTACATGTGACGAAGCTTTTGCTTTTCTTGCAATTGCAAACCGTATTCTGATAATTTTTTACGTTGTCCTGGACCGTGTGGACCTGGAGCGTAAGGGCGTTTTTCTAATTCTTTTCCTGTACCGCTAAGAGAGATTCCTAGACGGCGGGACAGTTTCCAAGATGGACCTGTATAGCGAGCCATAATGTGACTCCTCCTTTGGTTTTATTTTTGTGGAAAATAAAAACCGTCTGCTCTATTCGACCATGTACATTTTGTTTTCATGTATCCTCGCTCCAGCAGCAGAGAGTTACACGATACACCTTATGGATAAGGAACAAAATGAAAACATAGAAGCTGAACAAAAAGGCTGCAATATTTCACACAAAGGTCATTATATAATTTATTTGTTTTGAAGTCAACCATTCCTTCATTATTGCCTCGTCGTTTATGATATAATGAACAAAAATTAGTGGTAAACTTTTAGGTGATAAAAACATGGTAGAACAAATAAAAGCACAATTATCCGCCTTTCATTATCATATGCTAGATTTTTTATTAACCAAATCTGAAAAAGTCACATTCACCGACTCATTCCTATGGCTGACTTCGGCTATTCAAACCTACTTTTCATCCCTTTGCGTTTCGCTTACACCGTCACTATCTGACTCTGCTGAAAAACTGGCAGATGATGAATTGTATTTTTCCGCTTCGAAAATAAACGCTAAATTTTATATGATTGAGGACGGCTCCGGCAGGCGCTTTCATCTTACATGCAGACAGGATGGAGAGATCCCTGAAGGGCTTCCGGACCTGATTGCTTCATTTTTAAACCAGTCAATGAAACAGGAAAGGCTCTATATCCAAACGATCTATCAAAAAAAGATATACAAAATGACAGAGCTGTTCCATTCACTGCTTGATCAGACAGAGGTGCTGAAGCAGCTTTTAGAAAGCTTGACCCGCACGTTCTCTCCTTTTGAGTTTTCATTATTTATTTCGCACGACCAAGATCAATGTTTAGGTGTTCCTGCAAAAGAGCTGTATATGGAAGGGGAAAATTCCGATTCCTTTGCTCTCAAAGTGTTTTTGTCCGGGGATATTTTGCGGAAGAATGAATCAGCCGCCTACATTCCGATCAAAGGACAGCAGGGAACATACGGGGTGTTGATGGCTGAAGGAACGGGCGGCAGTTTAATTACTGACGTCTACCTTGATGAAATGTCGCTGATAGCAAACGCGGCGGGAAAAGCATTTGAAAATGCCCAGCTCTATGAACAATCCAAAGCAAGCATCGCAAATTTGGAATTGATCAATGAAACGACACGCCGCCTGAATCAACGGCTGACACTGACCGATACAATGAATGATCTGGCTGTGAGAATGGCAGGATCATTTCAGGCAGCAGAAGTGGGTTTTTTTCATATAGACCATTTTGAAAAGCTAACATTGCTCCCTGGCAGCACAGCGTTTTTTAAAGAAGCGAAACCATCTGATTTTTATGATGAGTTGAAAGAAAAGCTGTATGAAGGTGAAAAAGGGGTTTTTATCGGAAATGGCCGGTCTGTTTTTGGGAAGGCTGGCTACGGATCGCTGATGGCAGCTCCGATGATTGAGAATGACCGGCTTTTAGGCTTTGCGGTTTTATTAAAACAGGAACTGTACGCTTTTACATTTGAAATGTACAAACTGTTTCAAGCGCTAATTCATCATGCAACGCTGGCTGTAACCAATTCAATGCTCCGCGACCGCCTTGAGCATCTTGTGAAAACAGATCAGCTAACGGAACTGTATTCAAGGGTATATTTAGATGAAAAAATTCAATACAGCATGAAAATCCACCAAAAGGGTGTCTTTATTCTAGTAGATATTGATAATTTCAAAAATGTAAATGATACGTACGGTCATCAGACTGGCGACGAGATTTTAATTCAAGTCGCTTCGGTAATTAAAAGCAACATCCGAAAGCATGATGTAGGCGCCCGCTGGGGAGGCGAGGAGCTGGCGATTTATTTGCCGAATGTGCCGGTTGCGGTGGGGAAACGGATTACTGAGCGATTGGTTTATGCGGTCAGAAATAATACGAAACCCGAGGTGACCATTTCATGCGGTATCTCCTGCTGGACTGCAGAAAAAAGAAAGTCTCTGAAAGAGCTTGTGCATGAGGCTGATGAAGCGCTCTACAGCGCGAAACGAAGCGGAAAAAACCGCTTGATGATTCACGAATCAATAAAATAAAAAAAGCCCAAAACAACATCAGTTTTGGGCTTTTTTATTACTGTGCTAACGCTTTTTCAAGCGTTTCGGCAAATTGTGATAGATATTTTTCATCAATTTCGTCGAAACGGTTTTTCACTGGGCTGTCGATGTCCAAAACACCGACAACTTTTCCGCCTACATGAATCGGAAGCACAATTTCTGATTGAGACGCTGCATCGCAGGCGATATGTCCTGGAAACGCGTTTACATCCTCAACACGCTCCACTTTTCCGTTTGCATACGCTGTACCGCAAACGCCTCTGCCGAAAGGAATTCGAACACATGCCGGCAGACCTTGGAACGGCCCTAACACAAGCTGTCCGTCCTCTTCTTTGGCAAAATAGAAACCAGCCCAGTTTACTTCAGGCAAAGAATGATACAGAAGCGCTGAGGCATTTGCATAGTTTGCAATTTGATCTGTCTCGTCTTCAGTCATGGCTTCGAGCTGTTTTAGCAGAAGCTGATAGTCTTTTTCTTTATCTCCAGATTGTTTTTCGACATGGAACATGGAAAACCCTCACTTTTTCTATAATATAAAACAAAGTTCCGGCTTTTCTGCCGGCATTTGTCGATAAGTTCTTACAGGAACAGCGGCCTTCTGCTTGAATAGTACATAAAGGAAGGAGTGAGCCGTATGAAAGTAAGCACCAAAGACAAAATTATTGAATCTGCTGTCATGCTCTTTAACCAAAAAGGATTTTCTGGCACGTCTGTCCGTGAAATTGCAAAGTCAGCTGATGTAAATGTTGCGCACATCTCCTACTATTTTAAAGGTAAAGGAGGTTTGATGGAACACTTAGTTTCAGAGTTTTATGAAGGCTACAGCAAAACGCTTGAAACAGCGGCAGGCAATATCTCTTCCCAAAGCACGCAGGAACAGCTTCTCCAACTGGTTTTCGATATTTTATCCTATCAGCATAATCATCGTCAATTAACTCGTTTTGTCTACCGGGAAGTCACGATTGACTCCACGTTAATCAGGGAAATTATGTCGACATATTTAATGAAGGAAAAGTATATCTTCCAGCTGATCATTGAGAAAGGAGAAAAACAGCGTGAACATCTAACGCTGCCGCTGCCCCATTTTATTCTTCAATTAAAATCTCTCTTAATGATGCCATATCTCCAGCCTCAATATATTTCAGAAGTGCTCTACATGCAGCCGCACGAGCCGTATTTTTATAAAATGTATTTTGAAGAAATCAAAATTTGGATCAGAAGCGTCTTCCGGACAGGAGACGTGGCGCTTATCAATTAGAACCCCTTCAAAAACGTATCATATGCGTATCCGACATCTCCCGCTTGATGGGCATCAGACCCAAACACAAGCGGGATTTTCTTTTGCTTCGCTTCATTCAGCATCCAATCCTCGATATAAATGCCGCCAGCGTACGCTTTTCTTAAGCCGGAAGTATTGAAGTCGAGCTCCATTCCGTTTTCATGTATGGCATTCAGGCACTGAGAAACGAGTCCGCGAATATGTTCAGACATGCTGTATGGAAACAGCTTGATGAATTTTTGAACGAGTGTGATATGGCCGACTCTTCTTGGCTTATTAGAGCCAAGAGGTGCTACAATGGAAGAATAGATGCTGCGGTAATACTGTTCATATACAGCTTCAATGCTCCCGCAGGCTGAAATCAGCTCCTTAAAGGTATGCTCATCATAATCAAGGCACAGATAGGAAGAACCTGCGCGCAAAAAATGAACGGATAGGATGCTGTCATCTAAATATGGCCCGTATGTGTCCAGAAACAATTTGATTTCGTCTTCAAATTCAGCAATATAATCGACCTCAAGCCCGGTCCGTACGGTAAGCTGTCCCCGATATTCTTTCTTTAATCGGGAAATTTCATTGATATAGCGCTCCAGAGAGGCTTGTGCCATTGCGCTGTCTTTCAGCGGTGTCGGATCAGTAAATGAGGGCGGCAATGGGGCGTGTTCGGTAAAAGTGATCGAAGCAAAGCCTTTTTTTAAGGCTTCCTCTGCATATTGCCTGAGTGTGTCATTTGAGCCGTGAGGGCAAAATGGTGTGTGAATATGTCCGTCTCGCTTTTGCATTGGCGTCACTCCATGAAAAAATAGTCAAATCCTGCCGATTTTGCACAAAAAGTTTTTGATTTCTGGTCAAAAAATGTTGGTTACATGGTATCATAATAACAATGAAAACGACAGTTTTTCTCAATACATATCCTGAAATCTTTCTGATTAAATAAAATACCCTGACAGATTAAGGTTAACAGCAAGGGGGCTCATTATGGAGTTTGTCATTGGATTATTAATTGTACTGCTCGCGCTGTTTGCGGCAGGCTACTTTTTCAGGAAAAAAATCTACGCTGAAATTGACCGGCTGGAATCGTGGAAGATTGAAATTCTAAACCGGTCGATTGTGGAAGAAATGTCAAAAATCAAACATTTAAAAATGACGGGTCAGACAGAAGAGTTCTTTGAGAAGTGGCGCGAAGAATGGGATGAGATTGTCACAGCCCATATGCCGAAAGTTGAAGAGCTCCTTTATGATGCCGAGGAAAATGCAGACAAATACCGTTTTAAAAAGGCCAATCAAGTGCTCGTTCATATCGACGACCTGCTGACAGCGGCGGAATCGAACATTGAAAAGATTCTTCGCGAAATCAGCGACCTCATCACAAGTGAGGAAAAGAGCCGTGAAGAGATTGAACAGGTGAGAGAACGCTATTCAAAATCGAGAAAAAACCTGCTTGCTTACAGCCACCTTTACGGAGAGCTTTATAACAACCTTGAAAAGGATCTTGACGAAATCTGGAGCGGAATCAAACAATTTGAAGAAGAGACAGAAGGCGGAAACTATATTACTGCACGTAAAGTGCTGCTTGAGCAGGACCGCAATCTTGAACGGCTTCAGTCATACATTGATGACGTGCCGAAGCTGTTAGCTGACTGCAAGCAGACGGTGCCAGGCCAGATTGCAAAGCTCAAGGACGGCTATCGCGAAATGAAGGAGAAAGGGTATAAGCTTGAGCATATCCAGCTTGATAAGGAATTAGAAAATCTGTCAAATCAGCTGAAACGGGCGGAACATGTCTTGATGACTGAGCTGGATATTGATGAAGCGTCCACAATCCTGCAGCTCATAGACGAAAATATTCAATCTGTTTATCAGCAGCTGGAGGGCGAAGTTGAAGCCGGCCAATCTGTGCTAAGCAAAATGCCTGAATTGATCATTGCTTATGACAAGCTGATAGAAGAGAAAGAGGATACAAAGGCGGAAACTGAGCTGGTAAAGGAAAGCTACAGACTGACAGCTGGCGAGCTCGGTAAACAGCAGGCTTTTGAAAAGCGCCTTGATGAAATTGGCAAGCTGCTCTCATCCGTTAAAGATAAGCTCGATGCAGAGCACGTCGCCTACTCACTTTTAGTAGAAGAAGTTGCTTCAATAGAGAAGCAAATTGAAGAAGTGAAAAAAGAGCATGCCGAATACCGTGAAAAGCTGCTAGCGCTGAGAAAAGAAGAGCTTCAGGCAAGAGAGACGCTCAGCAATTTGAAAAAAACAATTTCTGAGACAGCAAGATTGCTGAAGACAAGCAATATACCAGGGATTCCGAGTCATATTCAAGAGATGCTGGAAAACGCATATCATCATATTCAAGAAACAGTCAATCAACTAAACGAACTTCCATTAAATATGGAAGAAGCCGGAGCCCACTTAAAGCAAGCAGAAGATATCGTCAACAGGGCAAGCCAGGAATCAGAGGAGCTTGTCGAGCAGGTGATCCTCATTGAGAAAATCATTCAGTTCGGAAACCGGTTCAGAAGCCAGAATCATATTTTATCTGAACAGCTGAAAGAAGCGGAAAGACGTTTTTATGAATATGAATACAGTGAAGCGTATGAAATTGCAGCAGCAGCAGTTGAAAAAGCCTCACCAGGGGCTGTCCGAAAAATAGAATCGCAAAAGACAAAAGAGCATCAATATCAATAACGTGTATATAAAAGGCCGACGCGTGAGTGCTCGGCCTTTTAATGTATTCATAATATAAAAGCCTTATTGGATGTAGAACCAATAAGGCTTTCGTTTTTACTCGTTGATATTAGCTGTTTTTTTATTCGAAGCAGCAGCAAGAGAAATCAGATAACCAGCAATGGCTCCAATGATTGCAGGGATAACCCAGCCGAATCCTAAGCTGTAAAGCGGCAGCGATTGCCCGAGAACTTTATTTAAAGAATCGAGCGGAATGCTCGCGGCATTCAGGCCATCAATAATACTGAAAATACCAGTTGCAATCAAACAAAGGATATATACTTCACGTCTGCCTTTAAATGATTTTTCAATAAATGAAAGCAAAATGATAACAATTGCTAACGGATAAATAGCTGATAAAATAGGAACTGAGAACAAAATAATATTTGACAGCCCAAAGTTAGAAATAATAAAACTGAAAACAGTGACAATCGTTACAACGGCTTTATAAGATAAAGAAGGAATCAGCTTTGAGAAATAATTTCCACATGAAGAGACAAGGCCAATGCTTGTTGTCAGGCACGCGAATAGGATAGCGACGCCTAAAATCATATTTCCTAATGACCCGAATAGGTGCTGTGAAGATTCTGATAAAATTTTGCTGCCTGCGCCAAGGAGTCCGACAGATTCTGTGCTTGTTGCTCCTAAATAGGCGAGTGAAACGTAGACCAGGCCGAGTCCCGCTGCGGCAACCAGCCCCGCTTTAATACATACGGAAGCAACTGATTTACGGCTGGTAATGCCTCTCTCCTTAACGGCATTAACAACGACAATTCCGAACACGATAGAAGCAAGTGCATCCATTGTTTTATAGCCTTCTAGAAATCCTTTAAACAATGATTCGGAAGCATACGCTTCAAGCGGCGACTGTATGTCCCCCATCGGCGTCACGATGCTTTTGATGACTAATATTGCGATAACAGCAAGTAATATAGGCGTTAATACCTTACCAATCCTGTCAACTAGCTTTGTAGGATTTAAAGCCAGGTAGTACGTAACTGTAAAGAAAAGAAACGTAAATATAAGAAGTGTAAGCCATGCCGGCATGCCGCCTACAAAAGGTACAGCCCCAATTTCATAAGAAACAGTGCCTGTTCGCGGAATTGCAAACAGCGGTCCGATTGTTAAATAAAGAACGACAGTAAAAATGGTTCCGAAGACAGGATGTGCTTTATCTGCAAGGCCTTTAGCATCTGTACCTGTTAACGCAACAGCTACAACACCTAAAAGCGGCAGGCCGACACCGGTCACGAGAAATCCTGTCATCGCTTTCCAAACATTCTCACCGGCTGCTTGTCCAAGTTCCGGCGGAAATATCATATTTCCTGCGCCAAAGAACAAAGCAAAGAGCATAAGCCCAATGGCGATCGTTTCCTTGGCTGATAGTGATGATTTCATAACGTATAAATCCTCCTAATTTCACTTTGGTAGAATATTCTGTCAATTAATTGTCAGATAATATGACGAAAGTAACAAATCTAATTATAGGTGAATGTATGAAGAAGTCAATAGTAATTTTATTTACTTTTTCAGCAGTAATTTGATATGGTAACATATAAAATTGGTTTTGGATTGCTTTCATATTAAAGGAGTAAAAAGATGTTATATTTAGACAATAGTTCAACGACCAAACCTTACGATGAAGTCTTGAACACATATGAACAAACAAGCAGACGATATTTTGGAAATCCCTCATCTTTGCACCGGTATGGAGCAGAAACGGAACAGCTGCTTCAGGCAGCTAAACATCAGATAAAAAGAGCCATAGGCATAAAGAATTATGATATTGTATTTACGTCAGGCGCTACAGAAGCTAATAATATGGCTTTAAAAGGAGCCGCTTTGTCAAAAATAAAAGCAGGCAAACATATCATTGCCACTTCTATTGAACATCCGTCGGTTACGGAATCATTAGAACAACTGACAGAGTTATTCGGGTTTGACGTCACTTATCTTTCAGTGAACGAAGAAGGATTGGTTTCAATTGAAGAACTGAAACAAGCCATCCGTCCGGATACCGTGCTTGTCACCATGATGCATGTGAACAATGAAGTCGGTTCCGTGCAGCCGATTGAAAAGGCAGGAGAAGTGCTGAAAGAGCACCCGAACATTTTGTTTCACGTCGATTATGTGCAGGGCATCTATAAAGTGCCCTTGGCGATTGAAAAGGCAGGCATTGATCTTTGTTCGATTTCCGGGCATAAATTTCACGGGCTGAAAGGGACAGGCGCGCTTATCGTAAAAGAAGGAACACGTCTTATTCCCCTACTAACGGGAGGCTCCCAGCAAAAAGGCATTCGGGCCGGAACGGAGCATACTGCGGGGGCGGTTTCGCTAGCCAAAGCCATGAATCTTGCCGCTTCTGATTTTGAAACAAGGCTTGACACGATGGCTTCAGCAAAGGAATTGTTTAGGAAAAGGCTGAGTGAAATCGAAGGCGTTGTTGTCAATACGCCTCAAATGAATAGTGCGCCGCACATTATTAATTTCTCTGTTCCTGGGATTAAAGCAGAAGTGCTTTTACACATGCTCGAGGAACAGGATATATTCGTCTCAACCACATCGGCCTGCTCGGCAAAAGAGCATAAGCCCAGCGAAGTTCTCCTGCAGATGGGCAAGGGAGAGCAAATTGCCGGAAGCAGCATCAGAATCAGCTTAAATTACAGCCAGACAAGCAATGTAGTAGAGCCGTTTATGAACGCGCTCCGTCCTGGCATCAAAAAATTAAAGAAAATGATGAGGTAGAATATGAATTACGATCATATATTAATTCGTTTTGGGGAAATTTCGACCAAAGGCAAAAACAGAAAAAGCTTTATTGAGCGCTTAAAGCAAAACGTCAGACTCGTTTTGAAAGACTATACGAACTTAAAATACTTTTCCAATCGGGACCGTATGACGATTACATTAAATGGAGAAGATCCTGAGGCTCTTTTTCCTCATTTAAAGCAGGTGTTTGGCATTCAAAGCTTCAGCCTGGCGATTAAGTGTGATAGCCGTCTTGATGATATTAAGGCCACTGCTCTGCAAGCTATCGAAAATCAGTATCAGCCTGGTGATACGTTTAAAGTCGCAACGAAGAGAGCGTATAAACAATTTGAATTAGATACGAATCAAATGAATGCCGAAATCGGCGGCCATATTTTGCGAAATACAGAAGGGCTGAGGGTCGATGTTCGCAATCCCGACATCCCGCTCAGAATTGAAATCAGGGAAGAAGCGACTTTTTTGACGATCCGCGATGAAAAAGGTGCAGGCGGCCTGCCCGTTGGTTCAGCAGGCAAAGCGATGCTGATGCTTTCCGGCGGTTTTGACAGCCCTGTGGCTGGCTTTTATGCGATGAAACGGGGACTGTCGGTAGAAGCTGTTCATTTCTTCAGCCCGCCATACACAAGCGAGCGCGCAAAACAAAAGGTAATGGATCTGGCAAAATGCCTGGCCCGCTTTGGGGGAAGCATGACGCTTCATATCGTTCCGTTTACGAAAACGCAAGAGCTCATTCAAAAACAAATACCTGAGAACTATACAATGACGGCAACCCGCCGCCTCATGCTTCAAATTGCCGACAGAATCAGAGAAAAGAGAAACGGGCTTGCCATCATCACGGGAGAAAGTCTCGGTCAGGTAGCGAGCCAAACGCTTGAAAGCATGTATGCGATAAACGCGGTGACGCCAACACCGATTTTGCGTCCGTTAATCGCCATGGATAAAACAGAAATCATCGAAAAATCACGTGAAATCGGCACATATGAGACAAGCATTCAGCCGTTCGAAGACTGCTGCACGATCTTTACGCCGCCAAGTCCGAAAACACGTCCTAAAAAAGAAAAAATCGAACACTTTGAAAGCTTTGTTGATTTTGAGCCGTATATTCGAGAAGCGGTTGACAACATTGAAACAATGACGCTTTATAGTGAACAAGAAGCAAACGATAAATTCGCAGAACTCTTTTAAATCGCTCCGGCTCCTGTATACAATTACCAAAGTTTTTCTGTATGAAGCCATGTGTTTTAACACATTCTATACTCACAAGGAGGTGAGACACATGGCACAAAACAGTCAAAACGGTAACAGCAGTAACCAACTCCTAGTACCAGGAGCTGCTCAAGCCATCGACCAAATGAAATTAGAAATCGCTTCTGAATTCGGTGTAAACCTTGGAGCAGACACAACTTCTCGCGCTAACGGTTCTGTTGGAGGAGAGATCACAAAACGTCTTGTATCTTTTGCTCAACAAAACATGGGCGGAGGACAATTCTAATTTACAATTTCACATAATGGCTTAGGAGTGGGGATATCCCCACTCTTTTTCGTTTTTTATGTATAAAAAAGGACCAGCGGCCTATAAAAACCTATGTTTACAGAGCTTGTTTTTAGGCATATCCTTACGGAAAGAGCCTGTATTTATGTATAATGGGTGAAGAAAGTGAGGAGTTGTACGTGTTAAAACGAGAAGATTTAATTGCCCCTATGGAATATAATTTAGTGAATGAAATGGAAAAGTTCAGTGCCACTGGACAAAAAACCGCTCTTCTATGGGAGGATGAGTCAGGTAAGCAAATATCTTGGTCATATGAAAAGCTGATGGAAGAAACAAATAAAATTGGAGCAGCTTTGGCTGACCTTGGATTTAAAAAGGGAGACAAGCTGATTGTAATGGTTCCGCGTGTGCTTGAAGCCTATGCTGTTTATTTGGCTATCCTAAAATCAGGAATGGTTGTCATTCCGTGCTCGGAAATGCTTCGTGCGAAAGATCTTGAATACCGGATTGAACATGCAGAAGTAAAAGGCGCCATCGTCTATTCTGAATTTATCGGCGCTTTCCGTGATGTCACTACGGCTGACAAACTGATTAAACTGTCTGTTGGCGAAAACGATGCCGGCTGGAAAAATCTCTTATCGATTGAAGCGGACGGAAGTCAATTCCAAACAGCTGACACAACAAGAGAAGATATGGCTTTCTTATCTTATACATCCGGAACAACAGGTCAGCCTAAAGGTGTTGTACATACACACGGATGGGCATTTGCTCATTTAAAAACATCTGCTGGCGCTTGGCTAGATATTTCTGAAAAAGATGTCGTCTGGGCGACTGCTGCCCCTGGCTGGCAAAAGTGGGTGTGGAGCCCGTTTTTAGCGGTACTCGGCAGCGGAGCAACGGGTTTTGTGTACCACGGCAGATTCAAAGCAGAAAAATATTTAGACCTTTTAAGCCGTTACAAAATCAATGTCTTCTGCTGTACGCCGACGGAATACCGTTTAATGGCGAAGGTTGAAGGTTTAGACCGGTATGATCTTTCTGCCCTGCACAGCGCCGTGTCCGCAGGCGAGCCGCTTAACCGTGAAGTCATTGACGTGTTCCAAAAGCACTTCGGCATTAAGGTGCGGGACGGGTATGGCCAAACAGAAAGCACGCTTTTAGTCGGTGTCTTGAAAGATATGGATATTAAACCGGGAAGCATGGGAAAACCGACACCGGGAAATCAGGTGGAGATCATTAATGAAGACGGTGAAATCTGCAAATCTGGTGAGGTTGGCGATATCGCAGTTCACCTTAGCACGCCGGCACTCTTTAAAGAATATTACAAAGATCCTGAAAGAATGAAAACACAAATTCGCGGCGATTTTTTCCTTACAGGAGACAGAGCTAAAAAAGATGAGGAAGGTTACTTCTGGTTTGAAAGCCGAAATGACGATATCATTATCAGCTCCGGCTACACGATCGGGCCATTCGAAGTGGAAGACGCGCTTGTTAAGCACCCTGAAGTAAAAGAATGTGCTGTAGTCGCAAGCCCTGATGAAATCAGAGGATCCATCGTTAAGGCGTACGTTGTCCTGCAAAATCACGAAAAACGCAGTGATGAGCTTGTCAAAATACTGCAAAACCATGTAAAGACCATTACAGCTCCATACAAATATCCGAGAGAGATTGAATTTGTGGAAAGCCTGCCGAAAACGGCTTCTGCTAAAATCAGACGAGTGGAATTAAGAAAACGTGAAGAACAGCTCAAAGCCAATAAAAAGGCGTAAAGAAAGAGAGTGAACGTGGATGAAGGCGATATGGCACGGCGGTTTCATTTATACGATGCTCGAAGAAGGCGATTTGACAGAGGCAGTTTATGTCGAGGATGGTGTCATAAAGGGCACCGGCAGCTATGAACGTCTAAAAAAAACGTACGGGTCCCCGGAAACAGAAGAAATCAGCCTGAACGGAGCAGTGATGTTTCCTGGTTTTGTCGACAGCCATCTACATTTGATCGGCCACGGTGAGAAACAGCTTCAGCTCGATCTGTCCGCACTAACGTCAAAAGAAGCTATTTTGCAGGCTGCCAAAGAAAGAGAGCGACAGCTTCCTGAAGGCGATTGGCTCATTGGAGAGGGCTGGAATGAAAATCAATTTGAGACACCGGACTATTTGGTTAAGCATGATATTGATCACTTATTTCCAGACAGGCCTGTCTTGCTCAAGCGAATATGCCGGCATGCGATAGCCGTCAATTCTGCTGCTCTTCAAGCGGCAGGGATTACTAGAAACACTCCTGATCCTGAGGGCGGAGTAATCGCAAAAGATGCAAACGGTGAGCCGACCGGGCTTCTGTTTGATAAGGCGCAGAATTTGATTTTGCAGGCTGTCCCGCCAGTCTCCCAGCACTATGTTGATGAGGCGCTTACGGCTGCGATAAAGGACTGCTGGACAAAAGGCCTGACGGGCGGACATTCGGAAGACTTGTCCTATTATGGTGACGTTTCGGTGCCGATGAAAGCTTATGAGAAAGCTGCCGCTAGCGGAAAGCATCCGTTCCGCTGTCATTTGCTCGTTCATCACGAAGCGGTAGATCGGTGGGAGCAGCTGGAGAAGCCGTCCGGCCCGTATGTGGAGTTCGGTGCGATGAAAATCTTTGCTGACGGGGCGCTTGGCGGGAGAACGGCGTTATTAAAAGAACCATACCAGGACGATCCGTCCACTAATGGTGTTCAAGTTCATGATGACGAAACCCTTGACAGGCTCATTCGAAAAGCGAGAGAAAAAGGCATGGAAGTTGCCGTTCATGCAATCGGCGACCTAGCTTTTGAAAAAGTGCTGAACGCAATAGAAAAGCAACCGCCCAAAAACGGCCGCCATGATCGGCTGATTCATGCTCAAGTGCTGAATGACGAATTAATCGAAAAAGCAGCACGTATGCCAGTCGCACTTGATCTTCAGCCTCATTTTGTCGCCAGTGATTTTCCCTGGGTGATTGACCGTCTCGGAAAAGACCGGATGAACACAGCCTTTGCGTGGAAAACACTGATGTCTAAAGGCATATTATGCGCGGGCGGCTCAGACGCCCCAATTGAGCCTGTTGACCCGCTTCTTGGCATCCAGTCCGCGGTGCTCCGTAAAAGCAGTCATGAACAGAACGGGCCAAGCTATAATGAAAACGAATGCTTAACGGTATATGAAGCAATTAAGCTCTATACAGAAGGAAGCGCCGGGATCATTTATAAAGAGACATCACGCGGAAAAATTGCCGAAGGCTATGACGCGGATTTTACGGTTCTCAGCGAGGATCCGTTTACAATTGACCCTGCAAAGCTTCATCTTTTAGACATTGAAAAAACCGTAATTAACGGCCAGATTGTATATGAGAAATAATAAAAGGACGGGCGGGCAGCCTGTCCTTTTCATGTTCTATAAAAAAGTGCGTTTTACTTTCTCCCAAAATGAATTGTCTTTTAATTTGACTGTTTTGATTTTCTTGTCAGACAGCTTGATTTCGATTGTTTTTACGTTTCTCGTGCTGAGTGCTTCATTGTCCAACCCGATGATTGGGTGCTCATTGCCGTCTTGTACCACACGAAGGGTCAGCTTTCGGTCAGAGCTGAGTACAAATGGCGAGCCGAGTGTCCGGTAGTTGTTATTGTTGAGAGAAGCAAGCTCAGATACCTGCATGCATGGGAGCAGCGGATCAACAACCGCTCCTGCAACAGATTTGTTATATGCGGTGCTGCCTGTAGGCGTAGAGATAATCATCCCGTCACCTCTAAACGTTTCAAAGTGCAGATTATCAATCAGCACGTCCATCACAAAGGTCTTAATGATGCTTGAACGGATGGAAACCTCGTTTAGGCAGTGAAAAGGCCTGGCGTTATCCACTGTCACTTCAATCAGCGGATATTTTCTGACTTCAATTTGTTCAAACGTCATCGCATCGACCATTTTTTCACGCTCATCACTATGAAAGTCGCAATATAAATGAGCTTTCCCCTTTTTGGTAATGCCGACGTACAAGCAGTCGTCACGGAAATTCGTCTTTCTGACTGCCTGCAAAAATGTGCCGTCCCCGCCAATGCTAGCAATGATATTGGCGTCTGAGTGCTGATTCACAACTGTAAATCCATGCTCTTCAGCCAATTGCGCTAAAGAGTTGGCTTGTTCGTTTGTTTCCTGGTCCTGTTTGTGAAAAAAATAAACATTACGGCGTTGATCGGTCATCTCCCATTTCCCCTTTGCTGTCATATTTAAGTTTTTCTGCCATCCAGTATTTGTGATAAAATACCTTTGGCCATAAGTGTACCACGTTTGCCGGCAGCCCGTTAAGCCGGAGCTTTCTCATCACATGAAACATTTTTCATATTGAATCGTATAATGAGAGAGTGTGGGAAAAAGGAGGAGAAAAAGATGAATGCAAAAAGATGGATTGCATTAGTGATTGCCCTGGGGATTTTCGGCGTGTCCATCATTGTCAGCATTTCAATGAGTTTCTTTGAAAGCGTTAATAAAGGCGCTCAAACGGATCTCGCATCACTGACAGATGAATCGCATGAAAAGACGCTGGAAAACGGCAGTCTTTCAAGTAAAATTGCCGTATTGGAGGTTAGCGGCACCATTCAGGATAATGGGGATTCAAGCAGTCTGCTCGGATCAGCCGGATATAACCACAGAACGTTCTTAAAAAACCTTGAGCGCGCAAAAGATGACAAAGCGGTCAAAGGCATCGTTCTCAAGGTGAACTCTCCGGGCGGCGGAGTATATGAAAGTGCTGAAATACATAAGAAGCTGGAAGAAATCAACAAAGAAACTAAAAAACCAATTTACGTATCGATGGGATCAATGGCAGCATCCGGCGGCTATTACATTTCAACGGCGGCTGATAAGATCTTTGCGACACCGGAAACTCTGACTGGGTCACTCGGCGTCATTATGGAAAGCGTCAATTATTCAAAGCTTGCTGATAAGCTCGGTATTTCTTTTGAAACGATTAAGAGCGGGGCCCATAAGGATATTATGTCACCTTCCCGTGAGATGACGAAAGAAGAAAAGAACATCATGCAATCCATGGTTGATCATTCGTATGAAGGCTTTGTTTCTGTTATTTCTGAAGGCCGCGGCATGTCGAAAGCAGAGGTAAAGAAAATCGCGGACGGACGCGTGTATGACGGACGGCAGGCGAAAAAACTGAATCTCGTCGATGAGCTTGGTTTTTATGACGATACCATTTCAGCGATGAAAAAGGATCATAAAGATTTGAAAAACGCCTCTGTCATTTCTTACGAGGAAAGCTTCGGATTAGGCTCACTGTTTTCCATGGGCGCGAACAAAATGTTTAAGAGTGAAATTGATTTTCTGAATATGAGAGAAATTCTTTCACAATCCGGTTCGCCGAGAATGATGTATCTCTATGCGAAGTAGGAGGGATCAATAATGGACGCGACATATGAAGAGTTAGAGCGCAATGGCATTAAAAGCCCACAAGAAGCAGAGCAGCTGACACACGCCTATGCCGGCTTTTGGGTTCGTTTCTGGGCTTTCCTGCTTGACTGGCTCGTTGTATGGGGATTAAACCATTTGCTTGTTTCTCCCCTCTTTACCGTATTGGATCTGCCGAAAACATCTGGTATGTTTACCTTCTCGGCCTACAGTGTGACTACGCTTGTTGTTTATCTTGCCTATTTTGCGCTGATGACAAAATTTTTCCGTCAGACGCTTGGGAAAATGGTGTTCGGCCTCAAAGTGGTTTCCGTGAAGCCAGATCATAAGCTGACATGGAGTACAGTGATTTTTCGTGAAGTAGTCGGACGATATATAGATAAGATTTGGATTTTATATATCGTTGTTGCTTTTTCGCCTACAAAACAGGGGATTCATGATTACATTGCGGATACGACTGTGGTGCATGAAAAACTATATCGCAATAACCGATAAACCCGGACCTCGTCCGGGTTTCAGGCTGTCGAGAAAATCTCGACAGCCTTTATTTTTCCCTTAAAATATCCATTCTCCTGTAATAAAATAAAAGAAAGACTTCAAAAGGACGGTGTCTTTCTTATGTTCCACACAAGAAATTCTTCT
>NZ_JAUMKF010000062.1:0-457 GCF_030519405.1 Bacillus sp. C28GYM-DRY-1 | reverse complement strand
ACGATTCCGTGGGGGCCTCACTGCGTTCTCTGCGGTTCCTCGCGCGGCCTCCAGCGTTTGGTGGTTGCGCAAGCCCCGGTCATCCCCTTCACGGGGGGCTGGGGCCCGCGGTGTTGGGCGAACATCCGCAGTGCCGTAGGAGAACAGCGGACTACGACCGGGGTTTGTTGGCCGCCGCGTAGATCTCGACAACGTCGCGTGCCTCCCAGGCCAGCCGGTAAGCGAGGACGACGACCTGGAGGATTTCAGCCGTGCTCGGCAGGTCCTCGTCGGGGAACTGAGCTCCGACGTGCCGGTAGTGGACTGTGTTGGCGACAGCGGCGACGCCGGCGGGCAGCAGTCCGTCCTTCTCGGCCCGCTGGTAGGTCTCCACGACGTTCGACGACCAGCTCCCCGGGATGTCGCCGTAGTAGCAGTGCGCCAGCTGCAAGGCGCCCACACGCAGGACCTCCCAGCT
>NZ_JAUMKF010000061.1:0-457 GCF_030519405.1 Bacillus sp. C28GYM-DRY-1 | reverse complement strand
CTCTTAAGTATATGCATTTATTTCTTGGTCTCGGCTGGAATGTGCTCATTTATGACCATCGCCGGCATGGCCAAAGCGGCGGAAAGACGACCAGCTACGGGTTTTACGAAAAGGATGATCTCAATAAGGTTGTCAGCTGGCTCAAAAACAAAACAAATCATCGCGGATTGATCGGAATTCACGGTGAGTCGATGGGAGCTGTGACCGCCCTGCTTTATGCTGGTGCACACTGCAGCGATGGCGCTGATTTTTATATTGCCGATTGTCCGTTCGCATGTTTTGATGAACAGCTTGCCTACCGGCTGAGAGCGGAATACAGGCTCCCGTCTTGGCCCCTGCTTCCTATCGCCGACTTCTTTTTGAAGCTGAGAGGCGGCTATCGCGCACGTGAAGTATCTCCGCTTGCTGTCATTGATAAAATCGAAAAGCCGGTCCTCTTTATTCACAGTAAGGATGA
>NZ_JAUMKF010000060.1:0-458 GCF_030519405.1 Bacillus sp. C28GYM-DRY-1 | reverse complement strand
GATAATCCTTTACAAATGGGAGTCGTTAAATATCCGGAATCAAGAGCGACAGCTTCCACTTGAAAACCAAATCGTGCGATTTGGTGATCCAATCGGTCAAGGTAAGGCACAGAATCATGAACATTTCCGGGTGTGACATAGGCATCGGTGATAATGTTATGTTTCATATCCGTTGTTCGGTGATCTAAGTAAAAGAAACCCTCCGGTTTGTTTTCACGATACATATATCCACTTTCAGGATCAGTTGTACTGTGGCGGATCTCTTTTTCAGTTTTCACCTCCTCTTTGGCTGGTAATGACTTTTTTCCGTGCTCCTCCCGATCTTCTTGAATGGCTTCATTTAAATCTTTGATATAGTTTTGTGTATCCTGTTCAATCGTTTTTCTTGTGTATTTGTGCTTGTTGGCATTGGCTTTCAGATGAGTTGAATCGGTGAATAGGACACGTCCGCCCACCAT
>NZ_JAUMKF010000059.1:0-462 GCF_030519405.1 Bacillus sp. C28GYM-DRY-1 | reverse complement strand
ATATACAATCAAGTGCTAATCATAATCGGCTACTTTTATGAATGACTTTATTTTTTATTGTCTTTCATAAGGTAGTCGATTTTTCGTCCAAGCCGTTTTCCTTCCTTTCATTCAATCAAGCAAAAGTCAAAATCTAAAATCAAGTGATTTTAACCATATTAACAAAAAAATGTAATTAAGAAGTGAGTACAAATGGAAAACCGCCAAGCGTTGGGATATATTTTACTAGCGTGTAATGATATTAGATTAGATAAAGAGGTGGTCCGTAAATTTAAAAGGGCTATGTACTTCCAATTTGATTTAAAGACGGAGGCCGAAGCCGAGGAATTAGGACATGAATGGTATAACAATTTAGAGGACAAATATTAACAAAAATACTACGATAATTCATAATATGAGATATGCTATAATGAATAATAGATTCTTTAAGTGTAGGGGGATATTATGAATAACGTAGTAGAG
>NZ_JAUMKF010000008.1:0-163697 GCF_030519405.1 Bacillus sp. C28GYM-DRY-1 | reverse complement strand
CCTGAAGGCATTTGTTTGGTGGCGATAGCGAAGAGGTCACACCCGTTCCCATGCCGAACACGGAAGTTAAGCTCTTCAGCGCCGATGGTAGTCGGGGGTTTCCCCCTGTGAGAGTAGGACGCCGCCATGCAATTTGAAAAAAGGGCAGCTCAAATGAGCTGCCCTTTTTGTATTCGGGTTTACCGGACGGTATGGAATGGAACGAGCCACTTTAATTGAGCCGCATTCCTGTGTGTTAAATAGACAGAGCGGGCACAATAAAAACCTGCCGATTCTGTATTGGTGTTAGGGTCGGGGCCGATCAGACATCAGATTGCTTGTTCAAATGATGATGAAATAACTATTAAGGCTGACCGTTAGACTGAGGTTGATTGGACGTATCCGTTAATAGACAAGGGCGGAAGGCATGTGCCATGGATTTGATGATATGTATCAGATGAAAATTAGGCCTTTCCAGCTGGCTTCTCATGGTAGTGACAATTGTTGGAACCGTAGAGGCTCGCAAATTATGGAGGACATGCCTCAGCTTTCTAAACCAATTACGGACGAGAAAAGATATTACAGCAGTTAAAACGAATCTTATTTCTCATCAATATGATTTAATGCAGCGAAATAGCTCAAACTAAGTTTGAGCCATTATTTTCTTTAGCATGCATCTTGCGTATTTGATCAAAATTTAATATGATACTCTTTGTATAATAACTCCTTGCCTCAATACAAAATACTCAACGTGTCCTCTTTTTCTCCGGTCATTTTCCTTTCATTTTCTCCCGTAAAATAAAGAAAGCTCCCAATACAACAAATACGGTGCGGATTTATTTTTAAAAAAAGGAGTCGTTATATTTGAATAATAGTTTTACATTAAAGCAGCAATGGTTTGGAAATATCCGAAAAGACATTCTTGCTGGCATTTTAGTTGCGTTAGCATTAATACCTGAAGCAATTGGCTTTTCTATTATAGCTGGTGTTGATCCGATGGTCGGTCTTTATGCGTCATTTTGTATAGCCATTATTATTTCTATTTTTGGCGGCAGACCAGGCATGATTTCAGCGGCAACTGGCTCAATGGCAGTCGTTATGGTGTCTCTGGTTGCTGATCATGGGCTTCAATATTTATTTGCGGCTACGATTTTGACAGGAATTATTCAGGTGATTTTAGGTATCAGTAAAATTGCGAGATTAATGAAATTCATCCCGCGTTCTGTGATGATCGGGTTTGTGAATGCGCTGGCGATCCTTATCTTCTCTGCGCAGCTTCCTCAGTTTGAAGGTGCTTCTTGGAGCATGTATGCGATGCTTGCCGGGTCGTTGGTTATTATTTATGTACTGCCGAGGTTTACGACTGCGGTTCCGTCTCCGCTTGTAGCGATTATTGTAATGACGATTATTGCGGTCACTTTCCATGTGGATGTGCGGACGGTAGGGGATATGGGCAATATTTCTAGCTCATTGCCTCATTTCTTAATTCCTGATGTTCCGTTTACCTTTGAGACGCTGCAAATCATTTTTCCATATTCAATTGCTTTAGCGTTTGTTGGATTGCTGGAATCTTTGCTGACAGCACAGATTATTGATGAAATGACGGATACAGACAGTGACAAAAATAAAGAGAGCCGTGGACAAGGAATTGCAAATATCGTAACTGGGTTCTTTGGCGGCATGGCTGGCTGCGCTATGATCGGACAATCTGTCATTAATACAAAAGCAGGCGGACGCGGGCGCTTGTCAGCGTTTGTTGCCGGTGCTTTTCTGATGTTTTTAATTGCCGTCTTAAGTACTGTCGTCGTGAAAATTCCGATGGCTGCGTTGGTGGCTGTTATGGTTATGGTATCTGTTGGCACATTTGATTGGTCATCTTTAAAAGGCCTCAAAAAAGCACCGCTCACAGACTCAATTGTCATGGTTGTGACTGTGATTACGGTTGTTGTGACGGACGACTTATCTAAAGGCGTATTCGTCGGCGTTCTCTTAAGTGCTGTGTTCTTTGTGGCAAAAATCTCGAAGCTGAAAATTGTTTCTCATGCAGAGGATCAAAAACTGAGAACGTACCAAGTGAAGGGGCAAATCTTTTTTGCGTCAGTGACTGAACTTACGAATGCGTTTATTTATCAAGAGGATATTGAGCGAGTCGTGATTGATTTAACTGAGGCCCACATATGGGATGATTCAGGAGCTGCGGCGCTTGATAAGATTGTAGTGAAGTTTAAAGAGCAAGGAATTGAGGCTGAAGTAAAGGGTTTGAACAAAGCTAGTAAAGCCCTTATGAAGCAAATGACATAAAGTGTGAAAGCCCAGATTGATGAGATCTGGGCTTTTTTTTATAACATATGACTGAATAGCATTGATATAATAGAGTGAGATAGAAATATTTAATAGGAGACTTGTATATGACGCTTCAGAAGCTGAACCGTGTATTGGGGAAAGTCATGCCGCTTTTAACGCCTACTAGTGTTGTGCTGGGCGTGCTGCTGTCTCAGTTTTTAAATGGATATGAAAGCGCTGTGCCTTGGATCTTTGCTTTTATTACGTTTGCTGGCAGTTTGAGCGCTAATTTTCAATCTTTGAGACATGCATTGTCTCATCCTCTTCCTATGATTCTTGCATTATTTGTTCTTCATATTTTTATGCCGCTTTTTGCTTGGGGCAGCGGCCATCTTATCTTTAAAGGCGATCCTTTGACGATCACCGGCTTAACATTGGCTGTTGTGATTCCTACGGGGATTACAAGCTTGATTTGGGCAGCGATGTACAAAGGGAATGTCGGTTTGACACTTTCAATTATTCTAGTTGATACGGTGCTGTCGCCGTTGATCGTTCCGCTGAGCCTTTCATTGCTAGCCGGCGCTCAGGTTCATATGGATGTGTGGGGGATGATGAAAGGGCTGATTGTGATGGTTGTGATACCTTCTTTTCTGGGTATGCTGTTTAATCAGATCTCATCTCCAGAAAGAACCGCATCTGTAAGCAGTGCGCTGTCGCCTTTTTCAAAGCTTTGCCTGATGGCTGTGATTGCGATTAACAGTTCTGCGATTGCCCCTTATTTCAAAGCCGTTGATTTGAGATTCGTAGGTATAGCGGCGACGGTATTCTTTATCGCGTTAACAGGCTATGCAGCTGCTTGGCTGATCGGTAAATTGATGAAAAGACGCCAGGAGGAAATTGTATCTCTTATTTTCACGGGAGGTATGAGAAATATCAGTGCCGGCGCAGTTCTTGCCGTGACGTTCTTTCCGTCTCAGGTTGCCGTTCCGGTGGTGATCGGCATGCTGTTTCAGCAGATACTGGCTGCTTTGTTTGGCTATATGCTGAATCGTTTTGAATTAAAACCTGTATTACAGAAAGCATGAAAAAAACCGTTCAAATTTATGAGCGGTTTTTTTCTCTGTATAGCCAATCACGATGATGAACTGTTTGCAGAAGAACTTGCGGCGGTGCACTGATACTCATCTAGCAGGTTTTCGGGTTCAATACCGATCAGCGCGAGTTCAGGCAGCCTATGGTCTTGAAACAAAGAACTGATATCTTGCACGTAATCAGCAGGGTATCTCTTGCTGCAGGCTGGCTGTAGGAAGGGGGAGGTGCCGGCGTTATGCCCTGAAAGAGTTCTGTTCAATTTTTTTGCTGAAAAAGCAAATATAAAAAATAAGGTACACCGAGGATCGCCAATATGATGCCTGCAGGCACTTCCGCGGGCTGGAAAAACAGTTTTCCGGCAAAGTCTGCGCTTATCACTAGCAGCATGCCGATTAAACCGCTCAGTGGCAGGATGTCGCGGTGTTCGACACCAGCCAGTCTCCGTGAAATATGGGGAGCGATTAAGCCGACAAACGCCATGCTGCCCGCTACGGAGACACAGGCGCTGATGATTGCTACACAAGCGACGAGCAGGATCGTTTTTTCTTTATTTGATGAAATACCCAGGCTTCTGACTGTGTCTTCATCAAAACGAATAGTGTCGAGCAAGCGGGACTTGGCGATAAGGATAGGTATAAACACTAGCATCCATGGGAGAACGGCTGTGATATACGTCCAGTTGGCAGACCAGATGCTTCCGTTTTTCCACACCATGGCCATTTGATAGTCTTGCGGATCCATTTTTAATGATAAAAACAACGACAGGGCGCTGAATCCTGAATTAATTGCGATCCCTACCAGAATAATTCTTCCTGAATCTAAATTGCCTCTGTGCCATGCAAATATGTAAATCAGGATCGCCGCGATCAGTCCTCCTATCAATCCGAAGAAAGGCATTCCCATCGCTGCAGCTATGGATGTCACTTCCTTCTGGCCTTGGAATAAGAGCATAAACGCTACAATGCCGGCTCCTGCCCCTGCGTTGATTCCGAGAATTCCAGGATCAGCAAGCCCGTTTCTCGTGATGGCCTGGATAACAGCGCCTGCAATGCCAAGACCGAGTCCGATAATAGCTGCCATGACAACCCGCGGCAGTCTTAAATCGAACAGCAAAATTTCATACTGTGGATTTGGATCAATCTGAAAAAGAGTGGAGAGCAGTTCAGCAGGACGAACAGAAAATGATCCGCTTGTTAAGCTGAAATAGCTGACAATGAGAATCAAAGTGATGAACACGGCATATTTTTTAGCCATTTTGCTCCCCTCCTTTTCGTTTAATCAAATAAAGGAAGAAAGGGACGCCGATAATGGATGTCACGACTTCAATCGGTGTTTCGAACGGATAATTGATAAATCTGCTTGCGAGATCACACAAGGTTAAAAAGATACCCCCCAAGATGCAGGAACACGGAATCAGCCTGCTGTAATCAGAGCCGACGAGAAATCGTGTGATATGAGGAACAACCAATCCGACAAACGCGATTTTTCCGGCCAGCGCTACTGCACTGCCGGTTAAAATGATGACTGAAAGCATTGCCATGATTTTAACGGTCTTTTTCTTTTGCCCCAGACTTTTAGAAATGTCGTCCCCTAATGATACGGCGGTCACCTTTTTGCTGAGAGAAATGGCCATTACAATGCCAATTAGGAAAAACGGAGCGGCTAGTTTCAGAAAATCTGGACTCATTTGGTGAAGTCTGGCACTGTACCAGAAACTGAGATCCTGTGAAATTTGAAAATATATCGACATGGCCGCTGATAAACTGCTGAGCAGCATGCTTGTGACTGTGCCGATGATGGCAAGCTGTACGGGGGAAAACCCGTTAGGCATCATGGCGGCAAGGCTGAATACCAACACAGCTCCTAGTGCTGAGCCGATAAAAGAGTAAATGATCATCTCAAACGAAGACGACTGCGGAAGCAGAACCATACAAAGCGTGATGATAAACGCGGAACCATCTGAAACGCCCATAATGGAGGGCGAAGCTAAATAATTGCGCGTAATGCCTTGCATAAGCGCTCCAGAAACAGCAAGAGCTGCCCCTATGAGCAGAGCGCCGGCAGCCCTTGGAATCCGGGAATGCCATATAATTTGATGGTCTGTGTTTCCCGGATCGAAATGAATAAGAGATGTAAAAACGATATCTGTGCTTAGATGCTTTGCGCCATATAGGATCGAAAGCAGCAGTGACAGTGCAATAGCAAATGGAGAAGTAATCAATATGATACGTGTCCACTGTTTTGAATACATACAAAAACCTACTCTGAATTAGTTTTGTGTCAATTTTTCAGCAGCCGCTTTCAGGAAGCGGACTTTGCTCCAAGCTGTGCCGCCTTGTGCAAGAGGATTTACCGAGTTGACGTACACATGATCTTCTTTGACTGCTTTCAGGCTTTTCCAGATTGGATTCTTCTCTAAGTCTTTTAAGGCATCAGGTTTATCTGCATTTTCATCATCAGAAAATTGGACGAAGATATGGTCCGGATTCATTTCACTTAATTTTTCTAATGAAATCAGCTCTTGTGCTTTTGCAGCTTTTACTTCGTCCGGCGCTTTAAGGCCTAAATCACCATAAAGTGTGGAGTTGAAGTATACCTGTTCAGGGTAAATGTAAATGTTGCCTTGTCTGATTCTGATGACCAGAGCTTTTGAATCTTTTGCTTTTTCGTTAATTTTTGTTTTCGTTTCTTTTAAATCCTGTTCATAGTCTGCAATGATTTTTTTCGCTTTTTTCTCTTTTCCAGTCAGCTGGGCAAGCAGCATCATGTTTTCCTTCCAGTTTGAAGAGATATGAGAAACTGGGATCGTTGTGCCGGCTGTGCTGATTTTTTGCAGCGTTTTTTCCGGGAACTTTGTTGAAGCAAGGATGACATCTGGCTTCATTTCAAGAATCTTTTCAATGTTTGGCTCCATTTTTTCTCCGGTTGCTTCGGCTTTATCAGTAATGTCTTTGAACATATCAGGGAATTTGCCGGAGAATGAAATCGCGCCTTGCGGATGAACGTCAAGCAGTTTCGCGTCTTCCATCGATTCTACGCTTCCCGTAATGGCAATTTTGTCTGTCGGTACAGTTACTTCATATGTTTTATCCAGGTATTCAATGTTCTTCTTCTCAGACGCTGTGCCGCTTGCCTTGCTGGCAGTCGATTCATTTTTGCTGCCGCAAGCTGCCGCCGTCAGCGCGAGAAGCAAGATTAATAAGGTAAGAGATAACTTTTTCATCTATAGAGCCTCCTGTTCAATTGATAACTATTATCAATTGGGATTATAGAGAATGAACAGGTATAACACCATGGACAAATTCCATATTTATCATGGACTATCACCGGAAAGTAAAGAAATGGTTTGCTGGACAATCCGTTTGTGCCCGCAAGCTGAGTATTCATTCCAAGGATCAAAGGATAGAAGATAAACACGGTTATTTCGTACCGCACTTAGGTTTTGCCACGCCTCTGTCTGTTGCAATTGCTGGTAATAAGCAAGGGTTTCAGGCTCTTTAAATAGAAAAAGCATGATGCAGTCAGCTTGGTCATTTGCGATATTTTCTAACGAAATAGCTTGATCTGAAGATGTGTCTTCCGTTTTTGCCGAATGAAATCCTAAATCTCCGAAGAAGACTTCGCGGACGCTTCGATTATGTGCCAGATAAAAGTTTTGCTTATGCAGCCTCAGAAAGAGGAAACGGAGCTTTTGGGCGTGCTGAAGTGTTTTTTTGCCGGCCGCTGCCTGCTGGTCATAAGCTGCGAGCCATTTTTCTGCTTCTGACTCTTCCTTTAAGAATGAGGCAGTTTGCAGAAAGTGAGTTCTCCAGCTTTCTTCTGAAGGAAGGTACATGACTTCTGCGATGCGATTCAGGCAATTTTTTTCTGCTGGAGATATAGAATCCATGCTGAAAATCACATCTGGTTCAGTCTGAGATAACGTGTTCAGGTTTTCTTCCCACCTTTCATTAAATCGGTATGCGCTGAGCTGGACGGGTATATCTGCCGAATAATGCTGATAGTAGTAAGATGTCCATTTTGGATGCAGCGCGGCCGCAAACGGTATGTGATTCAGGGGGATGAGATGGCCCATTGTGCCCCTTCCGTATGCGGCAATTTTTTTTCGGCGTTTTTTCATATAGCTTGTAGGTGAACAGCCTGTAAGCTTTTTAAAGATTCTGCTGAAATAAAATTCATCTTGATAGCCGGTTTGGTGGGCTATTTCCTTCAATTTGCAGTTTGACCTTGCCATGAGCTGTTTTGCTCGGGTGATTCGCGTTTTTGTGATGAACTCTGTTACGCTCTGACCTGTCCATTTTTTAAAACTATCGCTGTAGTGTTTGGCACTGATTCCTGCCATTTGCGACAGCTGGGCAAGTGTCATTTTTGTATCGGCGTGGGTTTCGATGTACTGTTTTGTTTTTTCGATTGCTGAATGTGTATCCGTCTGGTTAGATAAATTGGCAGTAAAGAGGTCATAAATCAGGCTTTGAACTTCAATCACACATTTTAGCTGAGAAAGCTGAGACGATTCATTCCATAGCGCTATAAGCTCTTGAAGCCGGACTGCAAGGTTTTCGATATGTGAAACATTCACAAGCTTCAGGTTGGATAGTTCGGTTTCTGTGCAGGGTGTTAAGATATCTTGCCCGGTTTCCTTGACATAACTTTGGAGCCTGATTAGATAGGCATCTATATGCCCTTGGGCTGCGGGCGTAAAGCCAAAGGTCTCGTTAGGCGGACAAACATAAAGTGTCTTTTTTTGCAAAGGACTGATGTTTGTTCCGATTGAAATATGGCCGTTTCCTTTTAAATGAAAGATCAGCACGAATGAATCGGCTAATTGCTGTTCTGAGAAGAGATCACTTGGTTTTTTTAGATATTCAATTTGTATGGGATGATAAATCACTGTATTTTGCACGAGTAGACCACCTTTTCAGAAGCATTCAATTGATAATCATTTTCAATAAAAATTGTACCAAATAAATGAAAGTTTTCCTATATAAAGCGGGTGGTTTTTTAGTATGAAAAAAACCCTTACTTATGTGTAAAAGTAAGGGTCTTTCGTTCGGTAAGAATATGTTACACGTGTAACATACGATGCTTACGTTCTAATAAATGAGATATTTTTTTCTTGTTTTGCTGAATTGTTGGAGTGTTTTTTCATAGCTGTTTATGATGTTCTCAATCGAAGTTCCATTTTCAATTTTTGTCCTGATCCAGCCGTTGCCTGCCAGTTTATCGAATGAACCTGTTGACAGGAACTCAAAATCCTCAGGATAGAGATCGTGTATGGTTTTAATGACTGAAAGACCCGTTTTAACGGCTTCAAACTTATCTCTGTCTGTCACATAGAGCTGCACACCGTGGCAAAGCGTTCCTTGATGTTTAGAAAACGTCGGTGTGAAGGATGCTGCCCTAAATGTTACGCCCGGCAGATTGAGGCTGTTTAATGTTTCTTCAAGTTCTGTGCTTTTGATAAATGGAGCTCCGATCAATTCGAATGGTCTTGTTGTCCCTCGCCCTTCGGATATATTTGTTCCTTCAATCAGCCCGGTTGCAGGATAAACAAATGTGCTTTCCACCGTCGGCATGTTAGGCGAAGGGAGGACGAAAGGCAATCGGGTATCGTCAAAATCCATTTTTCGTTTCCAGTGTTTCATTTTTACCACTGTAAGATCGGCATCAATATCAAATTCTTTGTTGAACAGTAAAGCCAATTCGCCTATCGTCATCCCATGCTTCAATGGAATGGGATACAATCCGACAAATGAGGCGTATTCAGGTTCTAAGATTGGCCCTTCAATATGATTCCCGCCTTGAGGATTCGGACGGTCCAGCACCATAACTGGAATGCCGTTTTCTTTAGCGGCTTCCATTGCGTATGCCATTGTATAAATGTACGTGTAGAAACGGGTCCCGACATCCTGAATGTCAAACATTAGAATATCGACATTTTTCAGCATTTCTGGAGTCGGTTTTTTCGTTTTTCCGTAGAGGCTGTATACGGGAACCCTGGTTTTTTCGTCAATGTAAGAGCCTACTTCGTCTCCAGCCTGGGCGTCACCTCGGACGCCGTGTTCAGGGCCGAATAAAGCTGTCAGTTTGATATCCGGGTTCTCGTAAAGGATATCGACACTGCTTTTCAGAGATGCGTTTACTCCGGTTGGATTGGTGATCAGTCCGATGCGTTTTCCCTTGAGCTGTTTTTTATAGTCTGGCAAGAGCGTGTCTATACCAGTTTGGACTTTAGGTTTTTTAGCCGTTTGATTCTTTGAATCGGGTGAAGCAGAGGCAGCGGTTATCGTTCCGAACATCATGAGCCCTGTCAGAAAAGCGAATATTGTTTTTCTCATGTGTCCCTCCTTATTAAAGCGGTTTTCCCGTTTTGATATTTAATCCGTAGCCATATGGATAAAGGGTGTCCCCCGGGTTCGTGACTGATGGGATGTCAACTGGAAGTGTGCCTTTAGGTTTTGCCTGGCCGAAAATCGCCATCACTCCGGCCGGAATATTAGGTTGAAGATAACGGCCATTCGCGTAGCCTTTGAAGCCGTAGACAGCAATGAGTGCCTTAGCTTCTTCAAAATTAGCGGCATCATATGGGTTGCGCAGGCTCATTAAGACAAATGGTTTGTTGTGCTGCAGTGCTGCTTTCATCACAGCTCTCGGAAATACGGTCGCCCATTTGCTTGTATCTGATATGGTGTCGTCAATGACACCGTCGTTGACGACAGGATCGTTTTTCACGACGTAGGAGCCGGTAATGATATGGTCAGCCTCTTTTACTTGTCTTTCATGCTCGGCATTAAATACTTGGTTGGCAAAATTCATTTTGATGAGAGACACGGGTTTGATTTTCTTTCGCTTGACGAGATCGCGAATGGTTTGTTCAATCGAAGCAGTTTGTTCTTCGTAAGGTGCGACAATTAAGATTCGGCTGTCTTTTTTAGGCTTGAACGGCAAGGTATGCTGTTCATTTTTTAATACGGTCACTGCTTTTTCAGCTATTTGTTTCTCCACGTTTAGGTGACGCTTGCTTCCTACGATTTTCTGGGCTTTGTCTATTTTTTCTTTTATGCTGTCGTCGTTTCGAGCTGGATACATACCACGTTTTATTTTCAGAGAAATGATTCGTTCAACCGATTTGTTGATTTGATGCTCAGGAATGTCTTCGTTTTTTACGGCTTCTTTTAAAGCTTGAATAACACGTGCGAATTTCTGTTCTTCTTTCAGTGAAGTGACCGAGGCTGGCATTAGTGCAATATCGACACCGGCTTTTATAGCCATGACCACCGCCTCTTCCTGGCCGAAATGATCTGCGATTGCTTTCATATTGAGAGCATCGGTAACGATGACACCATCAAAGCCCATTTCCTGCCGAAGAAGACCTGTCATCACGTTTTTCGAGAGTGTAGCAGGAACCAAAATGTCCGATCCATCGAGTTTACTTTTGTATGTGGTGTCGTCAAAGGCAGGAAATTGAACGTGAGCTGTCATCACCATATCAGCACCAGCATCAATTGCTCTTTGAAAAGGATAGAGCTCGACCTCACGAAGCCGTTCTTGGCTATGAGAAACGAGCGGCAGTCCGTAATGGCTGTCAACGTCGGTGTCTCCATGTCCCGGGAAATGTTTGAGGGCAGAGGCGATATCTTGCCGCTGCAAACCTTTCATCGTATATAAACCGAGTCGTGCTGTCAGTTCTCGATTAGAGCTGAATGACCGTACGCCGATTACCGGATTATGAGGATTATTATTAATGTCTACGACAGGGCTGAAATCGGTGTTAATGCCTAAGGCAGAGAGCTCCTTTCCAATAATGGTGCCGGTCTGATAGGCGTTGATTCTGCTTCTGGCTGCGCCTAGCGCCATATTCCCTGGGAAATTAGTACCCTCCCCTAATCTCGTTACGATGCCGCCTTCCTGATCAATGCCCAGCATAAGCGGAATTTTGGGGCTCGCCTTTTGGTAAGCGTGAGTCAGCTGTACAGTTTGTTGTGTTGTTTTTACATTTTCTGCAAAAAGAATGACGCCGCCGAATTGATACTTATTGATAAGGCCGGCGATTTCCTCATTCATTTCTGTGAAGGCTTGTGGAGAAGACTCGCCCTCCTTTTGCCAATTTCTGAAATCAGGCATCAGCATCTGGCCGAGTTTTTCATCTAATGTCATGCGATTGACAATCTGCTTGGCATCGGCTGAGCTGCTGGATGAAGCAGCTTTAGCTTGGCTGCCGCCGAGAAAACATGAAAAAAAGAGAACGGCTGAAAGGATAAGCGGAAATACAGGTTTCATATCAACTTCCTCCTATCGTCGAATCATTCATTCCATCGCTTCATAGATCGCGGTGATGACGCTCCCGTAACTGCCTGTTGGAAATTGATCACCCTCAAACACATTTGGATTTTCCTCTGGATCAGCAACTGATGAATGCTTTTTGTTTGTTAATAAAGCAATGCCTAAATTGAATGTTGGATCAATGATTGTAACTGTCCCTGTCCAGCCGGTGTGTCCGTAAGCATTTTCACTGGCATGAGGGCCAAACATCCATTCCATGCTTTTACTTCCGTTTCGACGCCAGCCAAGAGCGAATGTCGGGTCTGTTGCTGAAGATGCTGTAAATAGTTCTGCTGTTTTCTGATCAAATAAAGAAACGTTTCGATATGATCCTTTGTTTAACATGACCTGCAGCAAAATGGCCATATCATCTGCATTTGAGAACAATCCGGCATGGCCAGACACACCATCCATTGAGTAAAATGCTTTTTCGTCATGAACTTCTCCTTGCAGCGTGTGTGTACGGATGTTAGGGAAATGAATAACGCCGTCCCGTGTATTACCCATACGCTCAGTAGCTGCGAACTGTTTTGGTTTAAAGCCTTTTAGCAGCGGATTGTACAAAGTATGCTTCAGCTTCAGCGGCTTGTAAAGCTCTTGCTCTGCGTAGACATCAAGCGGTTTGCCGGTGAGTTTTTCGACAATACAGCCGAGGAGCATATAGCCGATGTCACTGTATACGTGTTTTGTCCCCGTTTCATAATCGAGCGGAATTTTCGACAAATACTCAATCGTTTTGTCTCGCTCCTGAGAATAATACATGCCGGCTTTTTCCGGCGTATAAAAGTAAAAGCTTGAGGGGAGTCCTGATTGGTGCTGGAGGACATCAATGACACGAATCTTGTCTTTTCCTTTAATCAGGTCTCCCGGCTGATCCTTGAAATCAGGCAAATATGCAGAAACCTTTTCATGTACATCGAGTTTTCCTTGGGTGACTAAGCGCTGCAATGCAAAATTCGTTGCATACATTTTTGTATTTGAGGCTAAGTCAAACATCGTGCGGGTTTTCATTTTGGCCGGGCGGCGCAGGACTGCCGATCCTTCGTACTTTTTACTGTAGCCGTATGCTTCTTTTTTTATGATGCGGCCATCCTTCACGACGACGAGAACGGCGCCTGGAAATCCTGCTGAAATATCCCGTTCTATCATCTGATCAACCTTCCTTAGTTTCTTCGACGAGAATTGTGCAGTCTCTGCATTTATGGTTTTGGCCCCCACTTGATAGTCTGCTGTTTGTGCGGAGGTTCCGGTTGGCAATATAGATAGAGTGAAAATGGCACTGAATAAGAACAGAAATTTTGTTTTCACTGGCTTGCTCCTTTCCGTGCTTCTATCCGTTTACTATCCCTGAAACAGAAACCATTTAATCGAACTGAGAAGCCATTTCTTCTTTATATCCGAATGCATAGGTTAATAAAAAGCCGGCCGCGTAGGAAATAAACAGTCCGATGATATACAGAATGATTTGCGAAGATAGGACGAGAAAGGAAAGCGGCAGCCCGGAGACACCAATCGCAATGGTGGCTACCTGAAAATAAGCTTGAAAGGCTCCGCCAATTCCAGCTCCTAAGCACGCTGTTAAAAACGGACGGCCAAGTGGCAGCGTGACTCCGAAAATAAGCGGTTCACCAATACCGAGCAGCCCCGACGGAAGCCCGCCGGCGATTGCTTTTCTCAATGTTGATTTTTTCGTTTTCACAAAGATGGCAAAGGCGGCGCCTACCTGTCCTGCACCTCCCATAGCTAAAATAGGAAGCAGAGGATCATTGCCGATCGAATTGATCAGTTCCATGTGCACAGGCGTCAAGCCTTGATGCAGTCCGGTCACGACGAGAGGTAGGAAGGCAGCTCCCAGAATAAAGCCTGCAGCGATGCCGCCGATGTCCAAGATGGAAAGAAGGCCGGATGTAATAGCGTCAGAAATGAAGCCTCCTAAAGGCATAAATACGACATACGTTACGATTCCGGTGATTAACAGTGAAACGGTTGGGGTGACAATGATATCGAGTGATTGAGGAATAAAACGGCGGATAAATTGTTCGGTGTAAGCAATGAATATGGCTGCGAAAAGAACCCCAATCAAACCCCCCCTGCCCGGAAGAAGCTGTTCTCCGAATAAACTGATTTTTGCGATCTCCGGATTTATAATCAAGATCCCCGCCAGAGCTCCAAGAGCGGGTGTCCCGCCAAATTCTTTCGAAGCGTTAATGCCGACGAGAATGCCGAGATAAGTGAACAATCCTGATCCGATGACTGTCAGGATAACAGCAATTTGTGAATCTACAGAGAGCCAGCCGGCTTGAATAATTGCTTTGGTAATCCCAATGATTAAACCGGAAGCGACAAGTGCGGGAATAAGAGGGATGAAAATGCTGGCAATTTTACGTAAGAAAAGTTTAAAAGGAGTGGCGTTTTTTCGGTTTATGTCAGCTTTCTTTTTGGCCGCAGTTTCTTTGACGTCAACACCTTCTTCTGCTGACACGAGTTTTGAGAAAGCGGCTGTGACATGGTTGACGACTCCTGTGCCGAGGATGATTTGTATGGTTTCAGCTTCGACGACCCCCAATACGCCGTCAAGCTCTCTTAAAGCTTGAGCATCTGCTTTGTTTTCATCATAAGGCGTGATACGCAGGCGTGTCATACAATGCGTATACGAGGAAATATTGGATTTTCCTCCGCATAGCTCAAGGATTTTCTTTGCAAGATGATTGTAGTTATTTTCATTGCTCATCAAAACCCCTCCTCTTCCAGATGCCTTATTTTTTTCTCATAGATTGTATGGCTGCTTTCGTTTTATCAATATAGCCTGTTGTTTCTTCATACTGCTCAGCCGCCATGCCTAAAAACAAAACATCAATCATAAAAAGCTGGGCGAGGCGGGAGGAAGTGGCTGCACTTCGAATCAGGGCTTCGTTGGAGTGCGTTGTGTACAACGGGACATCAGACAGCGCGGAGACGGATGTCTGGCTGAATTGTGTAAGACTGATCGTTGTGATGCCTTTTTCCTTAGCCATTGTGAGCAGTTCAATGATTTCCTGCGTCTCTCCCGAAAACGAAATCGCGAATACAATGTCATCCTTATCTGCATTTGCGATTAGAGATGCCACAAGATGAGTGTCTGTGAACGCGGTTGCTTGTTTATGAATGCGAAGCCACTTTTGCTGGGCGTCCTTGGCGACAATGCTGGAAGCCCCGACGCCGATAAAATGCACAGTATGTGCTTTGAGAAGCAGAGAAACCGCTCGTTCAAGCTCTTTGTAGTCCATCAGGTCTGAAGTATCCTGAATGGCTTGAATGGCGTTGCCGGCCGCTTTTTCAGAAATAGAGGAAAGAGGTTCGCGAGGCGCAATGTCCCGATAGCCTTGTACAGCAGGTTTTGCCAGATCGCCTGCCACTCTCATTTTTAAATCTTGAAATCCCTTTAGCCCGAGTGATTTGCAGAGCCTGATGACGGCAGCGTCACTTGAATTGGCTAAGGCACTGATTTCGCTGACAGTGCTTTCTATAGCTTTGTGGGGTTGAGCTAGGATGTAATCTGCAAGTTTACGCTCGGATGGAGGGAGCTTGTGCTTCATTGATTCGATAATCGCTAGACCGCCTGTTGCCATTCTTGGTCTCTCCTTATCTTGAATGGTAATGTTCAATTGCTTTGTCTATAAAACCGTTTGTTTCGTCAAGCAATTCTTTAGCTTGTTCCTGATCTGTGTTTGTTTTGAGCATAACGATTGCTGTTTTGACGTGATGATTGGCTTTTTCCAGAGTGTGTCTGGCTGTGTCGTATGAAGCGTTTGTGAGGCTTTGGATGATACTGATGGCGCGTTCTTTTAGTTTTTTGTTGCTGACATTGACGTCCACCATCAAGTTTTCATAAACCTTGCCGATTTTGACCATTACAGCAGTGGATATCATGTTTAGAATCATTTTATGAGCAGTTGCGGCTTTCATACGTGTTGATCCTGTAATGGCCTCAGGTCCGACGACAACCTCAATGCTGTGATCCGCCTCCTTGCTGATGACGGAATTTTCATTACAGGTAAGCGCGATGGTGTGTGCTCCGACTTTACGGGCGTATGTTAGGGCGCCTGCGGCATAAGGTGTGCGGCCGCTTGCTGCGATGGCAATGACGGTGTCGTTTGAAGTGAGTTGTATGTTTTTTAAATCTTCGGCTCCAGCTTTTTCACTGTCTTCAATTCCCTCTGCTGCCTGCAAAAATGCTTTAGGTCCGCCAGCCATGATTCCGATGACCTGATCTGGGTTGACGCTGTAGGTGGGAGGACATTCAACAGCATCCATGACACCGATTCTGCCGCTTGTGCCGGCGCCTATGTATATAAGCCGGCCACCATTTTGAAACGAGTCATAGGCGCAGTCTACAGCTGTTATGATATCGGGGAGAACCTGCTGAACGGCGGCTGCGACTTTCAAATCTTCGTTGTTGATCATTTTGAGGATGCCGAGTGTGTCTGCTTTGTGGATTTCAGCTGTTTGGCTATTGCGTGATTCCGTTGTAAGGCGGTGAAGGTTTAATGGTTTTGACATGAGGAGGCCCCCTGTTTAAAAATAATATATCTCAATATTCAGTATATTCGTTCCTGTTATGACATTTCAACTATGTTTTAAAATCTTTAAAATTTTATTTCATCCTAGACTATAAGAAGTAATGAAGGAGCAGGTGCTCTCCAATCGGTCCGATTCTTCGCCGTCCTTTATCAAGAAACCCGCTTTTCATATAAAGGTGCTTTGCACGTGTGTTCAGTTGATTAACGGCTAAAATAATTTCATCGCACCATGGGAAATAACTGCTCACAAAAGAGGGAAGCTGAAACATTGCTTTTTTTGCATAACCTTTTCCCTGATGCACTGCGTGTATAGACAGAGAGCTGAGCAGTAAAGCAAATGGATTGTTAGAATATGGAGCAAGCGTTTCTTTTGATGTATATAAAATGAAAAAACCGACTGGCAAATCGTCTTTTAAAATGACTACTGGATACCGGTCCCGTATGCTCAGGGCCTGAGCCAGCACCTCTTTCGGGAGTGAGGTAAAGCGTTTGTCATCGTTTTTTAGTGTAAATGATTGGAGCTCCGGCAAATGTTCAGGCTTATAGAAGGATAAAGAAATGTCTTGAGTCATGTGATGCCCTCCTTACAATATGTTGTCTAGCTGGTTTTCCGAAATGACATGGTAGCCCGCTTGTTTTAACAGTGCGGCGGTCACTCCGCTGCCGGCAATTTTTTGGCCGGAGAATGTACCGTTATAGATAAAACCGCTTCCGCACGACGGACTGTTTTCTTTTAATATGATGGTAGAGGCATTGACTTCTTTTGCGTAAGCTAATGTGTTCGTGGCGCCTTCCATATATAATTCTGTGACATCTTCTCCTGAAGCTGTCACGACTTTAGCGGTTCCATTAAGAACATCCTCGCCGGTGCCTCCGATGATTTCTGCAGGTTCTCGGGGAGTTGAGAAGCCGCCGAGAAGCTCAGGACAAGCCACAACTGCTTCATTTTCATTGATGAGTTTTCTGATTTTCTCCGATGCGGCATGAGAGCCGTTATATCTGCATTCAATGCCGCCAAGGCAAGAGCTGACTAGTATCATATTGGTTTCTCCTCTCTTAATTCGCTTGTCTCTATCATAAAAGAAATGATAAATGTTGGGAGGCTTTTTCAGTTAAAAAAGGAGTTAAAAAGTTTGAAAATAAAAAATTTAATTTTTCTCTTTACAAAGGGGGTGTAACCTGTATATAATAACTTTTGTCAGCTCGACGAGAACACAAACGGCCCGTTGGTCAAGCGGTTAAGACACCGCCCTTTCACGGCGGTAACACGGGTTCGAATCCCGTACGGGTCACCATTTGGAGGATTAGCTCAGCTGGGAGAGCATCTGCCTTACAAGCAGAGGGTCGGCGGTTCGAGCCCGTCATCCTCCACCATCTTGCCGGTGTAGCTCAATTGGTAGAGCAACTGACTTGTAATCAGTAGGTTGGGGGTTCAAGTCCTCTTGCCGGCACTCTTTTCTAACATTAATATGGAGGGGTAGCGAAGTGGCTAAACGCGGCGGACTGTAAATCCGCTCCCTCAGGGTTCGGCAGTTCGAATCTGCCCCCCTCCACCATTATTGGGCTATAGCCAAGCGGTAAGGCAACGGACTTTGACTCCGTCATGCGTTGGTTCGAATCCAGCTAGCCCAGTCACAGACACCTTTGATCAAAAGGTGTCTTTTTTTCTTTTTAAAATCATTCCAACTTCTAACTGTTCAGTCTGTATAATAATTTTAAAAATATGTTAAGGTAGTTTATTCACGAATTACCATCTACACCCTGCCAAAAATTTGATAAACTTATTTTATAAAAAACTTGAAACCTTTTGGAACGAAGCTCGTATACATACAGACCGGTGAAGGCAGAGGTTAGATAATATGGAAATGATGATTAAAAAGAGAATTAAACAAGTCAAAAAAGGCGACCAAGATGCATTTGCTGACATCGTAGATATCTACAAGGATAAAATTTATCAGCTTTGCTATCGTATGCTTGGTAATGTGCATGAGGCAGAGGATATTGCACAGGAGGCTTTCGTCAGAGCGTACGTTAATATCGACAGTTTTGATATTAACCGGAAATTTTCAACTTGGCTTTATCGAATCGCGACCAATTTGACGATTGACCGCATTCGCAAAAAGAAGCCGGATTATTACCTTGATGCAGAGGTGGCTGGTACGGAAGGCTTGACCATGTATTCACAAATCGCCGCAGATGGAGTTTTGCCTGATGATGCAGTTGTGTCGCTGGAACTCTCAAACACGATTCAGCAGAAAATTTTAAAGCTTCCTGACAAATACAGAACAGTGATCGTATTAAAGTATATTGACGAACTCTCATTAATTGAAATCAGCGAGATTCTCAACATTCCTGTGGGGACTGTGAAAACGCGGATTCACAGAGGCAGAGAGGCTCTCAGAAAACAATTAAGGGATCTTTAAGTGGGGTGATGAAATGAGCTGTCCTGAACAAATTGTGCAGCTTATGCATATGCATCTTGATGGAGATATCCTTCCAAAAGGTGAACACATATTAAATGAACATCTGGAGACATGCGAGAAATGCAGAAAGCATTTTTATGAGATGGAAAAATCTATAGCGCTCGTCCGGAGCACATCGCATGTCGAAGCCCCCGCGGATTTTACCGCTAATGTCATGGCAAAATTGCCTAAGGAGAAGAAAAGAGCTTCTGTGAAAAGGTGGTTCAGAACCCATCCTGTTATCGCATCTGCTGCGGTATTCATCATTTTGATGGGCGGAGGTTTTTTGAACAGCTGGCATAATGACCAAAATTTCAGCGTGTCCAAGCAGCCGAATCTTGTGGTCCATAACCACACTGTGACCGTGCCAGAAGGTGAGACGGTCAAAGGTGATGTTACTGTCAAAAACGGCAAGCTGATTATTAAAGGAAAAATAGACGGGGATGTAACTGTCGTAAACGGCGAAAAATATATGGCCTCTGCTGGACAAGTCACCGGTCAGATTGAGGAAATCAATCAATTATTCGATTGGACATGGTACAAGATGAAGTCTGCGGGGAAAAGTGTAGTCAATGCTTTAAATCCAAAAGGAAAAGAGTAAAGCGCGTCAGTCGCTTTGCTCTTTTTTTACGGGCTGATAGAGCTGGCACATTTCACTTGCTAAATCGATATGTGGTATAATGGGCTCGCTATGTAAAGTACATATGCGTAACACGTAAAACACAAAATGCGAAATACGAAATGACTGAAATCTTGGAGGACGAGGAAATGGCTTTTGAGGATATCCCTTTTTTGCAGTACCTCGGCAATGCCGTTGATATTCTCCTTGTTTGGTATGTGATATATAAATTGATTATGGTGATACGTGGCACGAAAGCGGTTCAGCTGTTAAAAGGAATTGTTGTGATCGTGCTAGTCCGTATGGCCAGCCAATATTTGGGCCTCAGCACGCTTCAATGGCTGATGGACCAAGCGATAACATGGGGATTTTTAGCAATTATTATTATTTTTCAGCCTGAGCTGAGAAGAGCGCTTGAACAGCTTGGCCGCGGCCGCTTTTTTTCAAGGAGCGGCACGCCTGTAGAGGAAGCGCAGCAGAAAACGATTGAGGCAATCACAAAAGCAATCAATTATATGGCGAAACGCCGTATAGGCGCCCTGCTGACCATTGAGCGGGATACCGGAATGGGAGATTATATTGAGACCGGCATACCATTGAATGCCAAGGTCAGCTCTGAGCTGCTGATCAATATTTTTATTCCGAACACCCCGCTTCATGACGGTGCGGTGATTATGAAGAATAATGAAATTGCCGCTGCCGCTTGTTATCTGCCGCTTTCGGAGAGCCCATTTATTTCAAAAGAACTGGGTACGCGGCACAGAGCGGCTGTCGGCATCAGTGAAGTAACAGACAGTTTGACGATTATCGTGTCTGAAGAGACCGGCAGCGTCAGTGTGGCGAAGAACGGAGACCTTCACAGAGAGCTGACGGAAGAAGCACTGAAAGAAATGCTTGAAGCCGAGTTTAAGAAAAACACCAGAGACACTTCTTCTAACCGCTGGTATTGGAGGGGCAAGAAAAATGGATAAATTCTTAAACAACCGCTGGGCTGTGAAAATCATTGCTCTGCTTTTCGCGCTCTTGCTTTATGTGGCGGTTAACAGCAATCAAGCACCGACTCCGAAAAAACCGGGTGAATCTTTCTTTCCAACATCAACAACTGACGAAGCAACACTGACCGATATCCCAGTCAAAGCGTATTATGATGATGAAAATTACGTCGTGACAGGTGTTCCGCAAACGGTGAATGTCACGATTAAAGGCTCGACAAGCGCTGTGAAAAAGGCTAGGCAGACCAAAAACTTTGAAATATATGTCGACATGGAAAATTTAAAAACCGGCACACATAAGGTTGAGCTAAAGGCCAAAAACGTGTCGGATGGGCTGACAATCTCAATCAATCCGTCTGTTACGACAGTTACCATTCAAGAACGGACGGTCAAAAACTTTCCCGTAGAAGTGGAGTACTACAATAAAAGCAAAATGAAAAAAGGTTATTCTCCAGAGCAACCGATTGTCAGTCCGAAAAATGTGCAAATTACCGGATCTAAAAATGTGATTGATAATATTTCTCTTGTAAAAGCTTCAGTGAATTTGGAAAATGCAGATGAAACGATTGAAAAGGAAGCGAAAGTGACTGTCTATGATAAAGACGGTAACGCGCTTCCTGTCGACGTAGAGCCCTCGGTCATCAAGATTACCGTTCCGGTAACAAGCCCGAGTAAAAAAGTGCCCTATAAAATTGAACGTACAGGAAGCCTTCCTGATGGTGTCAGCATAGCGAAAATTGAATCCAGTCCCAGTGAGGTAACGGTTTACGGATCACAGGATGTGTTGGACTCTCTTGAATTTATTGACGGCGTCAGCTTAGATTTAAGCAAAATTAACAAGGATTCCGATATCGAGGCAGATATTCCGCTTCCTGACGGTGTCAAAAAAATCTCGCCGTCAAAGGTGACTTTGCATATAGAAGTAGATAGTGAAGCGGATCAGAAGTTTGAGAATGTCTCTATTAAGACTGTAGGGCTGAGCAGCTCGCAAAACATTGAGTTTCTAGACCCTGAATCTCAAGCGATAGACGTGACGGCTAAAGGCTCTCCCGCCAATATAAAAAAACTGAAGAAATCAGATATTGAATTGTATGTGAATGTTTCAGATTTAGATGACGGGGAGCATAGCGTGAAGCTTGAAGTAAACGGGCCTCAGAATGTAACCTGGTCCTTGGGGCAGAAAAACGCCAAAATCAAGCTGTCATCAAAAAAAAGCAATATATCAACTAATGGCAACAGCAGCAATACATCAGGAAACCAGGATGACACAGATAAGCAAACGAATGATCAAAGGAACAACCAGAAAGAAGATACAACGAACACCGATAAAAACAGCAATGATCAAAAACAAGACGAAAATAAAGATCAAAACCAAGATCAGGATGAGGACGAATCCAATGCGGCTTCAAAATCCTCATCGGAATAAAAAAGGAGCGATTATAAAATGGGCAAGTATTTTGGAACAGACGGTGTAAGAGGTGTCGCCAATAGTGAGCTTACACCTGAGCTGGCCTTCAAAGTCGGACGTTTCGGCGGATATGTGCTGACAAAAGACAAACAACGTCCGAAAGTGCTGATAGGCCGCGATACACGCATCTCCGGTCATATGCTGGAGGGAGCCCTTGTCGCCGGACTTTTATCCATTGGCGCAGAAGTCATGCGTTTGGGTGTCATTTCTACACCTGGTGTATCTTATTTAACAAAAGCGATGGATGCAGAGGCAGGCGTTATGATTTCTGCTTCTCACAACCCAGTGCAGGATAACGGCATTAAGTTTTTCGGGGGAGACGGATTTAAACTATCTGACGAACAGGAGGCTGAAATTGAGCGCCTGATGGACGAACCGGAGGATAAGCTGCCAAGGCCGGTCGGTGCCGATCTCGGGCTTGTAAACGACTATTTTGAAGGTGGACAAAAATATCTGCAATTCTTAAAACAGACTGCTGATGAAGATTTCACAGGCATTCATGTGGCACTGGACTGCGCACATGGTGCAACATCGTCCTTGGCGACACACCTGTTTGCTGATTTAGATGCAGATGTTTCAACAATGGGGACTTCCCCGAATGGATTAAACATCAATGACGGCGTCGGATCAACTCATCCTGAAGCGCTCAGCGCGTTTGTCAAAGAGAAAAACGCCGATCTCGGCCTTGCGTTTGACGGTGACGGCGACCGCCTGATTGCTGTCGATGAAAAAGGAAATATCGTTGACGGCGACCAAATCATGTACATATGCTCAAAACACCTAAAGTTAGAAGGCCGTTTAAAGGATGATACAGTGGTTTCGACTGTAATGAGCAACCTCGGCTTCTATAAGGCGCTCGAAAAAGAAGGCATCAAAAGCGTGCAGACGGCTGTCGGTGACCGTTACGTAGTAGAAGCAATGAAGAAAGATGGCTACAATGTCGGCGGTGAGCAGTCAGGACATCTTATTTTCCTTGATTACAACACGACAGGGGACGGATTATTGTCTGCTATTATGCTGATGAATACATTGAAAGCGACAGGAAAGCCGTTGTCAGAGCTTGCAGCTGAAATGCAGAAGTTCCCGCAGCTGTTAGTCAATGTGAGAGTCACTGATAAATATAAAGTCGAAGAAAACGAAAAAGTAAAAGCTGTTATTTCTGAAGTTGAAAAAGAAATGAACGGCGACGGCCGGATTTTGGTCCGTCCTTCAGGCACTGAACCGCTAGTCCGTGTTATGGCTGAAGCGAAGACGAAGGAGCTATGCGATGAGTATGTCAATCGCATTGTTGAAGTCGTCCGGTCAGAAATGGGATTAGAGTAACGAAGTCTATTATCAGAGAGTGAACAAGACAAGCGAGTTTTACATATGATAATTGTGAGACATACGGCAAAGTTGTTTAAAAAACAATTGACCGTTTTATGTCACATGCTGTAAAATCAAGCTTGTCTTGTTCTTATTTTCTCTACAGGAAAGAAGACGGGATTATTGTTTCACTTATAATTATAGCGCCCGAACTAAGCGCCCGAAAAAAGGCTTAGTTGACGAGGATGGAGGTTATCGAATTTTCGGCGGATGCCTCCCGGCTGATATGCAGATCACAGCCGTAAGGATTTCTTCAAACCAGGGGGGTAACTCCTTGAACAAAGAGAAATCACATGATCTTCCAAAAACATGTAGGAGGGGACGATTGAAAGTCCCCTTGAAATTTGACTTTCTTCGTCTCCTTTTACAATCTTAGGAGGAAGAAAAATATGTGTGGAATCGTAGGTTATATCGGTCAGCTTGATGCGAAGGAAATTTTACTGAAAGGGTTAGAAAAGCTTGAGTACCGCGGATATGATTCTGCTGGTATCGCTGTTGCCAACGAACAGGGAATCCATGTGTTCAAAGAAAAAGGACGCATTGCGGATCTTCGTGAAGTTGTGGATGCCAATATAGAAGCGAAAGCTGGAATTGGCCATACTCGCTGGGCAACACACGGCGAACCAAGCTATCTGAACGCTCACCCGCATCAAAGCGCACTGGGCCGCTTTACACTTGTTCATAACGGCGTGATCGAGAACTATGTTCAGCTGAAACTAGAGTATTTACAAGGTGTAGAGCTCAAAAGTGATACCGATACAGAGGTAGTTGTTCAAGTAATTGAGCAATTTGTCAACGGAGGTCTTGATACAGAAGAAGCGTTCCGCAAAACACTTACACTGTTAAAAGGCTCTTATGCAATTGCTCTATTCGACAACGAAAACAGAGAAACGATTTTTGTAGCGAAAAACAAAAGCCCTCTATTAGTCGGTCTTGGAGATACATTCAATGTCGTAGCATCTGATGCGATGGCAATGCTTCAAGTAACCAATGAATACGTAGAGCTGATGGATAAAGAAATGGTCATCGTCACTGATGATCAAGTTGTCATCAAAAACCTTGATGGTGACGTGATTTCACGTGCTTCTTATATTGCTGAGCTGGATGCCAGCGATATTGAAAAAGGTACGTACCCTCACTACATGTTGAAAGAAACGGATGAGCAGCCTGTTGTCATGCGCAAAATCATCCAAACGTATCAAGATGAAAACGGCAAACTGTCTGTGGCTGGTGATATCGCTGCCGCTGTAGCGGAAGCGGACCGCATCTATATCATTGGCTGCGGAACAAGCTACCATGCAGGACTTGTCGGTAAACAATATATTGAAATGTGGGCAAACGTGCCGGTTGAAGTGCATGTAGCGAGTGAATTCTCTTACAACATGCCGCTTCTGTCTAAGAAACCGCTCTTTATTTTCCTATCACAAAGCGGAGAAACAGCAGACAGCCGTGCCGTTCTTGTTCAAGTCAAAGCGCTTGGACACAAAGCGCTGACAATCACAAACGTACCGGGCTCAACGCTTTCTCGTGAAGCTGACTATACATTGCTGCTTCATGCGGGCCCTGAAATTGCTGTTGCTTCAACGAAAGCATACACGGCACAAATCGCTGTTCTTGCTATTCTTGCATCTGTAGCAGCTGATAAAAACGGCATCGATATTGGTTTTGACCTTGTCAAAGAACTCGGTATCGCAGCTAACGCAATGGAAGCTCTTTGCGACCAGAAAGACGAAATGGAAATGATTGCCCGTGAATACCTGACTGTATCCAGAAACGCTTTCTTCATTGGGCGCGGCCTTGACTACTTTGTATGTGTCGAAGGCGCACTGAAGCTGAAAGAGATTTCTTACATTCAGGCAGAAGGCTTTGCCGGCGGAGAACTGAAGCACGGCACGATTGCCTTGATCGAACAAGGTACACCAGTATTTGCACTGGCAACACAAGAGCACGTAAACCTAAGCATCCGCGGAAATGTCAAAGAAGTTGCCGCTCGCGGAGCCAATACATGCATCATCTCACTGAAAGGCCTAGACGATGCGGATGACAGATTCGTATTACCGGAAGTAAACCCAGCGCTTGCTCCGTTGGTATCTGTTGTTCCATTGCAGCTGATCGCTTACTATGCTGCACTGCATCGCGGCTGTGATGTTGATAAACCGCGTAACCTTGCGAAGAGTGTTACTGTGGAGTAATGAATGTTTAACCCCTTTGGATATTAGCCAAAGGGGTTTTTTGTTAGAGTGAATTATTTGAGGAAGCTTACTTTTACTCATTTGGTAGCTATGACTTACATCTCCGTATGCTAAAAGAATTCTTCCTGCTGATACTATGATGGTGCTTGAATAGATATAGAAGATGCCCTGCTGTTGTTAGCTCCTTTTCCAATGCTAAAAAGATGATTCTTTGGTAGAGAGTTTTATAACGATACGGAAAACGAAGAGGCTATGAATGTACCGTAAATAGATTCATTGGCATTCCTCCTCTCTGAACTCTGTTGGAGTCTACACATATTCATCAAGATCGCTATCTTCCAGATTGAGTAAGATACAAACAATAAAAGTGCAAATGATATACGCCTTATAAGGAGAACAAGATAAATGGCAGCCTCGTTGTGCTAGGAAGCAAATACCCTTGCTATTTTTTTATTATACGAATACAGGAGAAACGCTAGAACATACTCTAAAGGATGAATTATATAAACAAAAACAACAAATAGTAATGGAAGGCTAGTGGCGTTATTGACCGATACTAATTGATTTAAAGAAGAAGGAGTTTTCTTATGAGTAATAAAAACTTGTTGTTTGAAAAAGTGACTTTAGGTAGTACAGCTATAGACAATCGGGTAGGTGTAGCCCCAATGACACGAACGAGTGCGACACCGGATGGGTATGCAACCGAACAAATGGTTTCGTATTATACATTATTTGCCCGCGGCGGGTTTGGATTGATTATTACTGAGGGAATTTACCCGGATGATAAGTATAGTCAAGGATATTTGAATCAACCTGGTATTGTCTTCGAAGAACAAGTCAAAGCTTGGAAGAAGGTAGTAGATTCTGTTCATCAAGCTGGAGCTAGAATATTCGCACAGCTCATGCACGCAGGGGCGCTGTCACAAGGAAATCGTTTTGTGAATGAAACGATTGCACCTTCTTCTGTTCCGCCAAAAGGAGAGCAGATGGAATTTTATGGAGGTAAAGGACCGTTCTCGATACCAAGAGAAGCGACAAAAGAAGACATAACAGAAGTGATCAAGGGGTTTATCAGTGCGGCTAAAAAAGCCAAAACAGCTGGTTTCGATGGGATTGAAATTCATGGGGCGAATGGTTATTTATTAGATCAATTCCTAACAGATTACACCAATCAGCGTACGGATGAATATGGCGGTTCTACAGAAAATCGTGTGCGTTTACTAGTGGAAGTGTCGAAAGCTGTTCGGGAAGCTGTCGGACAGGATTTCACCGTTGGGATCCGGATTTCACAAGGGAAAGTGAATGACTACACACACAAATGGCAGGGTAAAGATAAGGATGCTGAAATGATCTTTGGTCAGTTAGGCCAAGCTGGTCTCGATTTTATCCATGTCACGGAGTATGAAGCATGGCAACCAGCATTTCCGGAAGGGGAAGGGACGACTGCAACCGATTCGGCTTTTGGTGATGGTGGGTCCTCAATGGCACGTTTAGCAAAGACATACAGTAACTTGACCGTAATTGCCAATGGGCATCTTGAGGATCCTGCAAAGGCTATAGAAATTATTGAAAAAGGAGAGGCAGATGTAATTACTTTAGGTAAAGGCGCTCTTGCGAATCATGACTGGGTAGAAAAAGTAAAAAACGGGGAGCGTTTAGCAGAGTTCCAGCCTGAAAAAGTATTAAGCCCGAATGCTAAAATTAAAGAATTTGAAACAGAAGGATTCGAATAAACTATTAACGTCGGCTAAACAGCTGAAACGAAGGTTATCAGGTTGAACTTGATCTTGAGGATTTATTTATATCCTTCCGTTCATCCTCAAGAAAATATGACGAAAATTGTCCAATATGATAAAGGTCCTTTAAAGGAAAGAGCCTTTGCGGTTTGGACAAATGATTATATGCCGAGATTCTTTATCTTCTCTGCGTTAATGGGTTATGAAGTAGTGAAGGCGCTTGAAAAATAAATAAGGGAGAAGAGAATAAGATGAACGAAATGTTTGATTTAAGTGGCAAGGCAGCAATCATTACAGGAGCAGGCAGAGGTATTGGTAGAACACTTGCTGAAGGTTTGGCTAACGCTGGAGCAGATGTTGTCCTAGTTGCTCGAACAGAAGAAGAAGTGAATAATGCGGCAAATGAAATATCTAAAAACACAGATCGTAAAACACTAGCATTGGTTTGTGATGTTACTGATGCAGAGGCTGTGAATAATACCGTGAGCACGGCGTATGAGCATTTTGGACACCTTGATATTTTAGTCAATAATGCCGGGGTAAGTGTCCGTGAAACAACATTTAATTTATCTGAAGAAAACTGGGATAAAGTGATGGACGTTAACTTTAAATCAGTTTTCTTGATGTCCAAAGCCGTTGGAAGCTATATGATGAAACAAAAATCAGGAAGAGTCATAAATGTAGCCTCAGTGGCATCTGCATTGACGTTATCATCGGGAACACCATACGGACCAAGCAAAGCTGGTGTCGTTCAATTAACTCGGCAAATGGCAAATGAGTGGGCAACACATGGGATTACGGTTAATGCGATAAGCCCTTGGTTTTTTAAAACATCGTTAAATGCAAAAGCGTTAGAAAACGAGGAATTTCGCAGTCTATTAGAAAGTAGGACACCGATGAAACGTCTTGGTCAATTAGAAGAAGTCATTGCTCCCGTTGTCATGTTTTGTTCAGACCGTGCAAGTTATATTACTGGTCAGAATCTTTTTATTGACGGTGGAGTAACTAATTACGCGTTTTAACTCCAAAGAGTGGACCAGACCGTGTGATGTTATGAGACAACTGGCTGAAGCCTAACAAATGCGTGTAAACGAGACTTCTATCTATCGGTTGGACTAGCTGTTGTCAAAATTGTTGTAGCTATATATGTTTATCAAGGAGGAATCATATTCATTTAATTTAACCGCTCAGTTATTTGCTAAGAAAGAATATTGAAAAGTGGATATCTCAGCATATCAATTCATAGGGAAAGGAGAGTTTGATACTTCGTTCCTGTATTCCAAGCAGCAACATGTATTTCTATTCAATTAAAATATGAGTTTCTGTTGACAACTTTTAAAATTTATCATATCTTATACATAACTAAATAATCGGTACAGATGTCTATTTTCACCCTTCTACACCATGAGGCCTTTAGCATTCTTTTAATATTAATATTTTAATCTTGACGGGATGAAAAAGTATTCTAATGTAGAAAGGGAAGAATAACATTCATCCGATTTATTCTATAATTGGACTAAATGAAAGTTGTAACGATGATTCCTTTAAAGGAATTGAAAATATAGTATATAATAAATGACCAATAATAAAGGTAGCTCTTCAAAAAACTTCGCAGAAGTTAGTTGAAGTGAAACCGACAATGTTCAAGATTCAGTGATCTAACATCATCATTGAAATTTTGAGGTTGTCGGTTTTTTTGTTGGAAAAAAATAGAGATACATAAAATATGTATTAAATTGTAGATAAATATCTTTAGTTTTAAAGGCTTTTTAAGCAATAACGATATTTAAAAAGGGAGAATTTGAAATGTTAGTTTCACTGAATTTATCTTCATTGTTAACATTATTTTTTATTATGCTGATTGCTTCTGGGATAAGTGGACTAGTGTTTTTACATCCACGCGTACCCTTGCGTTTTGTTCGCATTCATATTGGTATCTTGGCTTTACCGCTTTTGGTTTCCTTACTGATGCTTGCCAATAGGAGTGTGAATGGAAATGTTGGCCCTTGGCACTTCGATTCCTTAGCTGGGTTAATGACTTTCTTTGTTTTGGCAATTGGTCTAATTATTCAGCGTTTTTCTGTACGTTACTTAATGGGTGATCGGTCGTACCGAAAATATTTTATGCTTTTTACTTTCACTACAGGATCTGCTTCAGTTGCATGGTTAAGTGGCGATCTCCGCTTGATGGTTATATTTTGGGGAGCAACTCTTGCCGGTTTAACTTTACTTATAAAGTTAAACAGTGCTTGGCAAGTGGCTAGTGAAGCGGCCAAGGTTTCCGGTCGATTATTTTTGTTAAGTTGGTTTTCATTGTTTTTCGCGATGATGTGGCTTTTTCAAGCCACAGGTCAATGGCAGTTATCATTGGTTTTAACAAATGAAAGTTTAACCCAACTGGGAGGATGGGAGAAAACAGGGATTAATCTATTGATTGTATTAGCAGTGATCATTCCTGCAGCTCAATGGCCATTCCAAAGATGGTTAATTGATTCTATTGTTGCTCCAACTCCTGTTTCTGCGATTATGCACGCAGGTTTAGTAAATGCAGGCGGGATCATACTGGCTCGATTTTCTCCTCTATTTAATGGAGGTATCGCTTCGATTATTTTACTTATGCTTGCTAGCATCTCAGTATTGATTGGAACTGGTATTAGTTTAGTTCAGGTTGACTATAAACGCCAGTTAGTAGGCTCCACGATTGGACAAATGGGGTTTATGCTCATCCAGTGTGCATTAGGAGCCTATATCGCAGCTATTATTCATCTTATTTTACATGGTTTATTCAAGGCTACATTGTTTTTACAGGCTGGTTCGGCAGTACGGCGTCATGAAGGATCAGCTCGCGCTAATGAAGGAACTTCCTATTTATGGATCATAGCTGGTCGGATTTTATCCTTAGTTATAGGCGTTGCTTTTTGGCTCGTTGCTCCTGGAGAGGGTTATCGATTCATTAGTGCCTTAATTTTAGGGTGGTCACTGTCCGTTTCTTGGACTCAGCTCGTAGCTTTTGGAAAGGGAAGAATGGGTCGAATTGCCGGCTTAACATTTTTAGGCGGAGCAGCCTTTGTATATTTTATCATTCATAACCTCTTCTATAAGTGGCTGCATACGAGCGTTTTTCAAAGTGTTCAACCTCCAATGTCAGCTGTCATCATTGTCGTCTGTCTTTTACTATTTGGCAGTGCTTTAGGTACGTGGGTTGCTCGTCATCGTTCTTCAGTTTTGTTCGCAGTACTCTATCTTCGGTTAGTACGATTAGGTGAAGCAAAACCAAAGACAGTAGAGAGTCATCCAGACTACCTTAAACAATATTTATCATAAGGAGGTAATAAGTGTTGGGCATGACATCCGTATTAACGAAAGAAAATGTAAAAAAGAAAAATACAGAGATTGATTTTCAAGATAGAGATATTAACGTTCTAATTGAATCAGCCAGCCGAGTCATTGCGCCACTTTGGCCTATTTCAACATTTGCTGCACGTAACCCGTGGATGGGACTTGAAAACCAACCTTTTGACAAGGTTGCTGGTTGGTTGAAAGATACTCGTGATGTTGATATATACCCTAGTGCGTCTATGATCCGTTCAGCAAAAAATAAAGGTGAGATTGATGAAGATTTTGTAAAAATGGGGCTGCAGCGTTGGCTTGATTCACACTCCTTTAACATCCCGCGGGATGTGGCAGAACGCTTTTGTCAGGCTGGATTAAAATTAGATCCACTTCCTTCCACCCTTTTATCATCACATAAGCTGGAACAAATGGTGAATGAATGTAGTGGACTGAATACCGATCATATCGAGAACTTTTTTATGCAGCCAATCAGTTCGTATATTGAGCATCAAGACGGAGAAAGGTTAGTTAATATACTTGATCATCATGTTATCAAGTGGTGTAAGTTATATCTGGATAACTCTCAAGCAGGTTGGAAAATGCCTAATCGTGAGGAGGGTTTCTATCGTGCCTGGCAGCAACTCATTCAATATGATTCAGCACTTAGTAAAAAGCAGCGTGAAAGGTTAAAAGGCTGGCCGCAAGAGGCACATATCGCTTTACAAGAAGCCTTATTCGCACTAGACATACCAGAATCAGAAATCCAGACTTATCTTGAAGGTCATTTACTTTCCTTACCTGGATGGGCAGGAATGATGCTTTGGCGTTCCCAACAATCAAGCCATGAACATGCACTCCTTACAGAATATTTAGCGGTTCGGATATCCATGGAGTGGGCCCTTATAAAGCCATTTTTACCTTTGAATCATCAACGATCTCAGAAAGAAATTTCGATTACTCCCCTTTTAGCAGCTTGGATTCATTGGGGAGGCCTTACATTAGAGGAATGGTCACAGATGTCGGCCAACGAACAAAACGATTATTTATCATTTGCCTATAGCTTTGATGAGAAGCTTCGCAGGAAACTTTGGCTAGAAGCTTGGGAACAAACACACACTGATCGATTAAGTCAGAAGATCGTCACGAAACAGCGTGAAACCAACGGTAAAAAATCTGCAATAGCTCAATTCGCATTCTGTATCGATGTACGATCAGAACCTTTTCGTCGTCAACTAGAAAAAGCAGGCCCGTTTGAAACGATTGGTGTTGCTGGTTTCTTCGGGGTGCCGATTGCAACTTGTGAACTTGGCAGTAAACACAGTCATGCCTCTTTGCCGATCATACAAAAACCGCAACATAAAATAAAAGAGTTCGCAGATGAAGATGTACTTGAAAAATACAACCAACGCAAGCAAGCATTCCATTCCGTAAGCCATACATTTAAAACGATGAAACAGAATGTACTGACGAGCTTACTTCTCCCTGAGTTAAGTGGACCTTGGCTTAGTCTGCAAATGGTGGCGCGTAGCTTTGTGCCAAGAAAAGCTGATCGTTTCATTCGTCATCTCCGTGAGTCGTGGTTACGTAAACCAGATACAAAACTCTCGCTTCATGCTGATTATGTAACGGAGGCAGAAATACCTGTAGGTTTTACTGAAAAAGAGAAAGTGAACTATGCTCGGCAAGCACTAAAAATGATGGGTTTAACAGAGAATTTCGCACCATTAGTCGTGATTTGCGGGCATGGCAGTCAAAGTACCAATAATCCTTATGCCGCGGCTCTTGATTGTGGTGCCTGCGGTGGAGCGGCCGGTGGATTCAATGCGAGAGTTTTAGCTGCTTTATGTAATCTTTCAGAGGTAAGAGAAGCTCTTTTAACTGTAGGTATGGAAATCCCTGAGGATACGGTTTTTGCCGCCGCTGAACATAATACAACGATGGATGAACTACATTGGATTTATGTACCAGAACTATCTGAAGCTGCTCAAGAAGCATTTAATCGAATCGAAGCCGTTATGCCGACAGTGAGCCATCATGCAAATGCAGAACGTCTAGCCCAATTACCGAATTTCCAATTGAAACTTAAAAATCCGAAGGCAGAGGCGCACCGATTTGCGGGAGATTGGAGTGAGATACGTCCGGAATGGGGATTGGCACGTAACGCCGCTTTTATTATCGGCCAACGAGAACTAACTAAGGATTGTGATTTGGAAGGAAGAGCCTTTCTTCATAATTATGATTGGAAGCAGGATGAAAGCGGTGAGCTTCTAGCAAATATTATTGCAGGGCCTGGAACTGTGGCCCAATGGATTAATCTACAATATTACGCATCAACGGTAGCACCTCATTATTATGGCAGCGGAAGTAAAGCAACTCAAACCGTTACTTCAGGTCTCGGAGTTATGCAGGGGAATGCAAGTGACTTGTTAGCCGGACTGCCTTGGCAATCCGTCATGCAATCAGATCATGAGGCTTATCATTCTCCTCTTCGGTTGTTAATCGTCATCCAAGCACCTAAAGAATTTGTAGAACGATTATTAAATAATGATTCAGCATTTCTAGAAAAAGTTCAAAATGGATGGGTTCGACTGGCTAGTGTTGATCCAGAAGGACATTGGGAAAACTGGTAACTGCTAAAATGATTTCAAATATATTTGTTACTAAATCAAAAAGAGGTGGGCAATATGAGTGTAGATAAAAATAAAAAAGTATTATTTTTGACGGACATGGAAAACGGGCTGGAGCCCATTCTACAAGAAGTGACTCATACTCCAGCAGAAAATATGTTGACGATACAAAGCTATGGTGCCGATATCTCACATCCTTACGGAGAAATCATGAGGTCTGTTATTATTGCCATTTATCAGGAAGATGTTGAGGAGGTTTTTGTTGTAGGAACAAAAGATAAGAGAACTTCCACAGATCATGTACGAACCCAACTTGAAACAATGAAAGATAAACTACAAACACTGGATTATCTTTTTCAAAATTGCAGGCCTGAATTTTCAGGCGGTACATTCGATGAATGGCTAAATGGAAATGAAAATAGCAGTGACGCTATTGAAAAAAGTGTTGATATCATTCGTCATCATCCATTAGTGCCGTCATATGTTAAAGTTCGAGGTTTAATCGTTAATCAAAAGGATGGACAATCCTCAATTGAGGAGGTCCCTGCTATTAAAACAGCGTCAAGCGTTACCTGATCATTGCTTGTTATGATGAAATGGAAGATGTGTACCCATATATGGAATAAACGCAGCAAGGAGAAGGTATGAACGCTAATTTAACTGATTTTGTCGCGAAAACAATAGAGGAAATGAGCTCGTTTGATCGTGAAAATACGGATTGTATGAAAGAAATAATCAGAAAAGCCATTGATTATTATCATTTAAAATCTTATGAAGAAGTTGGGGAAACCGATTTAGGAAGCGTTCAATTTTTGCATGTTCACTCTATGGTGGAAGAAAATATGTTATCCAAAATGGTAGAGGTCATAAGAAACGGTGAAACTGATTTGGATATTGAAGGTGTATATGAAGGACATGTTGTAAGAGAATATTAATGAGACGAAAACAATAGAAGATGCTAATTTTCACCAGGAGATGTTTTATATATGAGAAAGTCGAAGGGTTCTTTTGAATCAGAAATCAGTAAGTCCATTACTCAATGGGAAAAGGATTATCTAGGGCGTGGGTCTGTATCTGTTAAGACTGATATACTGCGGGATATGATCATCGTTAATTTAAAAGGAATTTTAACACCAGCTGAATATGCAGTTTGTGGATCAAAAGAGGGGCTGTTATCTATCAAACAAACTCGTTCGGAGTTAGTTGAATCAGGGGTAGAAGGTCTTAAGGAAATCATCTTAACGATAACTGGAGAAGAAGTGAAAAGTTTCCACACTGATTTAAGCTCTAGGACAGGTGAACGAGTGATGGTGTTTAAATTAGGTAATGATCTAGAGAAAAAATTAGAAAAGATCTTATAATATAAAAAATTGGAAATGCTTAAGAACACTATGATTCAAATGCCGTAAAATTCAACATTATTAACTGCCGCTTCTTTTGTTTTATAGTTATGGCATCAACTTAAGCAGCCGCAAAGAGAGATTAATTCATAACACACTGTCTTGTTATTCACGAAGATTCAATGGTTCCATTTCGTATCCTTTCTATATCACGTGAAATGGAAAACATTATGGAAACTAAAGGTACAATAGTGGAGGTTGATGGGAACAAGATGAAAGTGTATGAAGGGGGAAGGATACGGTTTGTGTTTATGCTCGGCTGAGGATTGCTGGGCCTATACGTAAAAGTATTCAAAGGCTGAACAGGTTGGAGTCGTGGTTCAACATGGCAATGTTTTTATTCGTGATTGACGGGATTGGATTTGATCGAGATGAGAACAGTGAAGGGATTGGGTTAAAGATTATTGACGATATATGCAGGCTGCTTGCGATTACTTATGAGCTTCATACAAATGAGAAAGGAACGGGGTTTTTGTTTTCAAAAGAGTGACCCCGCTGATGTTTTTCTTTCGCCCATAAACTCTATATAATAGGTAGAAAGAAATGGGGTGATCAGCATATGTTTAAAAAAATCATCAAAACAATCAAGCGCCTCTCAAGCAGCTCTAGCGACCGGTATCGCAGACACAGGCACTACAGCAGCAGCCGACGCCGGCATTACCGCAGCTATAGCAGCAGCTCAAGCAAAAGAAGACACTACGACCGTTATGGCGGCAGTCATCGTTACAAACGCCGGAGCTACAGCAGCAGTTAATCCAAAAAAGTTCTTGTTCCGCTTTTGGGAAAAGGGTTTTTTATGTGACCGATTGAATGGCCCGGCTTAGATCCTCGCGAATAAAAGTCGTGTGCTGATACTCTTCATCAATGCCCAATCATTTTTTTAGCAGCAAGGTTACTTCGTTTGTCAGCGTTAATTCCTCCAGCCACGTGCCGTTTTTCTTCTTTTTTCCCTTTATATTGAGAGTAGAGCAGGAATAACAGCGTTTCCCCGAGATCGAAGAAGTCATCCTGTTTTCGCAGCTTTATTTCCTCTGTTTCTTCAGGAGTCAATTGTTTGGCAAGGCCCAAATCGATGAGGCAGAGCCTGCCGTCATTAATGATGATATTAGGCGTTCTGATGTCGCTGTGAAATATCAGGCGAGCATGCAGGTATTCTACAATATCAAGAAGCTGTGAAATCAGCTGTAACGCCATAACCTCTGTAAATGGCTGTTTTTGAAAAAATAATAATTCCTCTATATTTTCTCCATCAAAGAACTGCATGACATAATAAGCCTGTCCGTCTATGATGAAATCATCCTTGAAGGCTGGGATTTGCGGGTGGTCAATGCTTTTGAACAGTTTCATTTCCTGCTGGAACCGGACTCTTTCTTTTTCCTTTTTGGCTTTTGTCGGCCGCAGCTGTTTTAAGACATAAGAGGTTTGGGTATGGACATCAGTGCACAAATAAACCAACCCATAGCCGCCCATGCCGAGCATTCTTCGATTCTGTATTGATGATTTAGAATAACGCCGTCCTTTAGAGGACAGTCAAAAAGGAGCTTTTTTAGCTGTTTTAATGCCATGTCTGCACTTCCCTTGATTGTACTGACTATAGTTTATCAAAACGATTGCCTTCTAGGCTAAAAATAAAAAAGAGCCGGATAGCCGGCTCGGTATAAAGTTAAAACTGCTTTGTGACATCGTATTGATAATCTATTTTTGCTTTTACATTACTCATCGTCGATCTAGCAGTTGCTAATGTATTATATTTAAAACTCCATACCTTAGCGACACTGAGTTGATCTGACAATGATATGTCATAAGACCCTGACGTCGAGCTATTCACAAGGGCACGGCGCCATTCGTTATTTTCGCTCGTCATGATGAAGTGGCGTGTATTTCCCTGGCTTGGTGTTTGAGTGGCGGTTGTTTGTACTCTGGTAACAATGGCATCGCGCGGTATTCCTGATTGGTTTGTTAAATCAACCTTGATCACGCTGGAGTCAGAACCTGAGGGGCTCAGGGTAGTATTTCCTTTATTTTCAGCAGCGCCGCTGAATTGGAATGTTCCGCTGCCGGATTTGATTCGGTCTTCAATTGAAAGTGTAAAATACATGTTCCCGGTATAGGTGCCGCGTGACACTTTCACATAGAAGGTATCTGTCGTGTTTTGGGCGTCAGCATTGGCATAAATAAAAGAAGAGTACGTATTAGGATTAATGACTTCTGTGCCTTGCGAAACAGGCACTCTGTTTCTATTGAAAATTTCTATTTTCATCCCTGTGTACGTGCTTTGATATGTACTTCTCACATAGACTTTTTCTCCCTTATTAGCTGTAAACGTGAAATAGGCTTCATCTTGCCCAGCTTCTAAAACCGTTGTATCGATATTCTTATATTTCCAATAACCGATTGGCGCTGCGGTATCGAATGAATTGTTTCCTGTAATCGCAGTAACCCCGGCGGCTGATGCCGAATAAGTAAAGGTGAATAAGACAGACAGTATCAACGCGAATGAGATAAGCCATTTTTTGGTCATACAAACAACCTCCTTTTATTCCCATCATACATAATAATGTTTTAAGTGTAAATAAATGTTTTTCAAGGTTAATATATACATTGGCACTGCCGATAAAAAGGGTAAGAGAGAATTGTTCAGGAGGGAACGCAATGCGTCTGAATCGGCAATTTATCCGTACTCAGCTGATGGTACAGAACATATTGAACAGAAATGCGGCTGCTACGCGCAAGAATACGTCTGAAAATAAACCAGCGGTGCTGGAAAAGGCATACAGCAGGCTTGAGTCACCATCTTCAAATGAGGGAATCAATCAGTTCAATTATTCTAAAGCCAGTGTGGCGGGAAACAGCGGGACTTTCAGCAAGGTGTATCAATCAGCGAATGATCGAACAGTGACAGATACAGGGGAGGAAACAGTGATTCAATCCCAAAACCCCTATGAATCTGAGAGTGATATCAGAATTAAAATACTAGATGAAAAATACAGCAGAATGAATGCGATTAACAAAACGAAGTCTGATCCATTAGGCTATATAAAGGATAAGTACCAAAATTCAAAGTCTCCTTATTTCAGAAGTGATCTGTCTGCTGCAGAAAGACAGGCTGCTTACGATAATGAAACAGAATGGCTATTCAAAGGAAAGGCGCAAAACTATAATCTGCAGGATGCCGCATTTCGCAATGTCACATTTCATGGGGAAGTGGAGGCTGAGAATGCGAAAGTGTATCAGAGAAGCCAGGTGAACCAGCAGCTGCAAGTGCTGTTGAATCGAAACGATATTCACATTCCGCAGGGGACAGAGCTGACATTTACGATTACGCCGGTTGACTATAAGGTACAGGTGAGCGGGACAGACGATCAGGCACTGATAGAGCAAATTGAGCAAGTGCTGCAATCTGGAGACAATAGCAAAGAGCTGTTTTTACATATTATGAAAAGCCTAAGCAGTGATTCAGCACAATTTTCCGAAGAGGCATATCAAAAGTATCAAGCTGCTCGTGAGATGTACGAAGTCACAGGCTATCATTTGAAGGATTTAGAAGTGATTGATGGGCGGTTCGTAACGCCTGATGGACGTGACTTATTAGACGTATATAAAGAAGAGCTTGAAAAAGATCCTGTGCAAAAACAAACGGCTTCTTATGCTATATCCCACTATCGTTCAGAGCTCAGTAAAATGGTGAAAGCCGGGGGGTATGATGCTATTCCGGATTTTATCCTATCGATTGATTACAGCAATGGTTCTTTGAGAGATGTTGGACAAAGCAAGAGCTATGGCACCGGAGATACCGGGTGGCTTGAAAGATTAAAGCGTCAAACTGGCGTAAATTATGAGGTAAGCTGTTCATTGTGAGCAGCTTTTTTTATGGGAATATAAGGGAGAAAAGAATTTTAATACTCACATACTTTCATTATATTTATATAAAAGATTGTAACCAAAGTTCTGATCAAAAACTTTGAGTAAAAGTGTTTACCTCAAAAAAACATTTGTGTTTTCCAGAGAAATTTATTATGATGAAATAAGTAATTTTGGAGATTATATAACAGTTCTATGTTTGAATTTTCTGATTGTTATAACTGATTGGTGAGAAAGATATGGGGGCAAGCAGGCCTGATGCTATCTCATTTTCGAGTATTTTGGAAGAGGGGGAAGAGAAGTGGCAAATAAAGAATTAAAGAGGGGCCTGGGTGCGCGTCATATTCAGATGATCGCCTTGGGCGGTACGATCGGTGTTGGCTTGTTTATGGGTTCTGCCAGCACGATTTCATGGACTGGCCCGTCTGTCCTTTTGGCTTATGCAATATGCGGAATATTTATCTTCTTTATTATGCGTGCCATGGGTGAAATGCTGTATGTCGAACCGAGTACGGGTTCTTTTGCGACATTCGGCCATAACTATATTCATCCTCTGGCAGGTTATATGACAGCATGGAGCAACTGGTTTCAGTGGATTATCGTCGGCATGTCTGAGATTATCGCTGTCGGTTCATATATGAAGTATTGGTTCCCGGATTTGCCTGCTTGGATACCTGGTATCGTGGCAATGGTGATTCTTGGTGCCGCGAACTTAATTTCTGTTAAGTCATTTGGTGAGTTTGAGTTTTGGTTTGCGATGATTAAAATCGTGACAATTATCTTGATGATTATTGCGGGTATCGGGATTATTTTCTTCGGGTTTGGAAACGGCGGAGATGCGATCGGCTTGTCGAACCTGTGGTCTCATGGAGGATTCTTTGCAGGCGGTTTCTCTGGATTCTTCTTTGCGCTGTCTCTTGTCATTGCGGCCTATCAAGGGGTTGAACTGATCGGGATTACAGCCGGTGAAGCGAAGGACCCGCAAAACACGCTAAGAAGTGCGATTCAAAGTATTATCTGGCGTATTTTGATTTTTTATATTGGCGCTATTTTTGTGATCGTGACCGTGTATCCTTGGGATGAGCTCAACTCACTCGGAAGTCCGTTCGTATCCACGTTCTCAAAAATCGGAATTACGGCAGCGGCAGGTATTATTAACTTTGTCGTCATTACTGCGGCAATGTCCGGCTGTAACAGCGGTATTTTCAGTGCGGGACGCATGCTTTATACATTAGGCGTCAATGGACAAGCGCCGAAATTCTTTAAGAAGATTTCACGCAATGGTGTGCCGTTGTATGGGACAATTGCGGTGATGATCGGTTTGGCTGTCGGTGTTGTTCTGAACTATATCGCGCCTCCGAAGATCTTTGTCTATGTATACAGTGCAAGTGTACTCCCGGGCATGATTCCTTGGTTTATCATTTTGATCAGCCACATCGGATTCAGAAAAGCGAAGGGTGCCGCATTAGATAAACATCCATTCAAAATGCCGTTTGCTCCTTTTACTAACTATTTGACGATTGCTTTCTTGCTGATGGTTCTGGTTGGCATGTGGTTTAACGATGATACTCGTATCTCTCTGATTGTAGGCGTAATTTTCTTAGCGCTTGTGGTCATTAGTTATTATGTGTTTGGGATTGGCAAACGTACGCAGGTCAATTTGACAAAAAGCGGCCAAGCAGCTGAATAACGATAAAAAAGAGACATTCACGGATGTCTCTTTTTTTATTTTTCGCGTATGGATTTTCCCTATTTTAGCAAGCTATAGGGTAAAAAAGATAGCAGAAGGAAAGGTGTTCATGAAATGGATGTTACACTTGGTTATTTGCGCGAATCACTTTCGAATCATCTAGAAAATGAAGTCTGCCAGCGTATTTGCAAGAAGATGCTGGCGAAGCGTTATGCAAATGAAGAGGAATTTGTAAAAGACTTAGATGATAATGAAATGTCTTTTTTGAACCATGTATTAGAAAAAGAAATTAAGTATGCCCAGAATGAACAGGATCAAAAACGGGCCAAGGAATTAAACGAGGTGTATGAATTACTGCTTTGAAAGGCGGGTAAGAAATGGGAGCAATTGAACGAAGCGGATATACATTTCAGCCGGAGTTTAGCATCGTCCGACAAAATGGAGCCATCCATGTATACCATCACGGAGAATTTGTGGAAGAAATCGAATTTGAATGTAACGGGGAATATCCCGATCATGATTTGATTGAAGAGCTTGTGAATCACTATTGTTTTGAGCATGACATTTAGAGCCCTGCCTATTTGCAGGGCTCCTTCATTTATGATGTAATCAGGCCATGCTTTTTCAGAATATCCACTGTGATGTTTTTGGCTTTTGTACCTGAATCATTGACATTGGTGACAAAAATATACGAGCCATGCTCTGTTTTGATGAATCCGACAAACCAGCCTAATCCCATATCTGTCAGGCGGGTTCCGGTTTTTCCGTAGAGTGTGTAGTGATCTCCTTCCTCTTGAATCATCATGCGCTTGACAGTTTTCATCACCGATTTGTCAAATGGAAGCTCCTCTTTTACAAGCTTCTCCAAAAAGGCTTTTTGTTCCTGCGGGGATATTGTCAGCGAACTTTGCAGCCAAAACTGGTCGATCCCCCCGCTGATATCCTCATTGCCGTATGACAGAGTATGAAGCCATGTTTTCATCCTTTGCTCACCGATATCTCTCGCTAATGCTTGATAATACCAGATGGCGGATTCCCGCATGGCCGAGCCTAGCGTATGGTCGCGGTTCCACGATTCGTATTCGCGCTTGATCCCGTCCCACCGTTTGACATCGTATTCATCCCGAACAGCTTTTACCTGTAACCCGATTAAGGCGTTCACGATCTTAAAGGTGGACTGCGGAGTTTGTCTTTTGTTTGCCCGTTCTCTGTTGTAGACAAAGGTCTTGTCCTTTTGCACATCGTGAAGAATGAAGGTTCCATCTGTATCCTTGAATTCGTCATCGACATTCATTTGGCTGACATTTAGATGTTTTTCATGGGCAGACGATGATGCGTGAACGGAAAAGCCGAAGAACCCTGCAATACTCAGCATAAGCACAACATATATCCAATTCTTCATTTTGTTCTCCCCTTTGTTTTGATCAATAACCTTTTCTCTATTTCTTCTGTTCTTCCTTTAAAAAAGCTCTTATAAATGCTTAAATTTGCTTCTGTAAACAAATACTGTTATTGAGTTTATGCTCGCAAGATAACGTGAAAATAGATGGTAAAAAGGAAGGCAGGGTATGCGGATGTATGAACAGATTCCACATGACAAAAGTCTCGATAACAGTGTGGCCTTGATGCGGGAAGGATATTTGTTTATAAAGAATAGAAAAGAGCATTACCATTCAGATTTGTTTCAGGCACGTTTGCTGGGAAAAACATTTATTTGTATGAGCGGGGCAGAGGCTGCGAAGGTATTTTATGATACCGAACGATTTCAGCGGCAAGGTGCTGTCCCGAAACGAGTGCAAAAATCGCTGTTTGGCGTCAATGCGATCCAGACGATGGATGGCGACGCCCATATTCATCGGAAGCTGCTTTTTCTGTCATTAATGACACCGCCGCATCAAAAACGTTTGGCTGAGCTGATGACAGAGGAGTGGGAAGCGGCAGTCACGAGATGGGAGAAGGCAGATGAGGTTGTGTTATTTGAGGAAGCAAAAGAAATCCTATGCCGGGTAGCGTGCTATTGGGCAGGTGTTCCGCTTAAGGAAACGGAAGTCAAGGAGAGAGCGGTTGACTTCATTGATATGGTTGACGCGTTCGGTGCTGTGGGGCCGCGGCATTGGAAGGGTAGAAGAGCAAGGCCGCGTGCGGAAGACTGGATTGAAAGAATGATTGAAGATGTTCGTGCCGGCTTGCTGAAAACACCTGCCGGAACAGCGCTGCATGACATGGCATTTCACATTCAAGAAGATGGCAACCAGCTGGATTCCCGGATGGCCGCCATTGAGCTGATTAATGTCCTGCGGCCTATCGTTGCCATTTCTTACTTTCTTGTGTTTTCAGCTTTGGCGCTTCATCAGCATCCGAAGTATAAGGAATGGCTGCGTTCTGGAAGCAGCCGGGAAAGAGAAATGTTTGTGCAGGAGGTCCGCAGATATTATCCGTTCGGCCCGTTTTTAGGGGCGCTTGTTAAAAAGGATTTTGAATGGAATAATTATGAATTTAAGAAGGGCACATCTGTACTGCTTGATATATATGGAACAAATCACGATCCTCGCTTATGGGACAACCCTGATGAATTTCGGCCTGAACGATTTGAGGAGCGGGAGGACGATCCATTTGATTTGATTCCTCAAGGTGGAGGTCACGCGGAGAAAGGGCATCGCTGTCCAGGGGAAGGCATTACGATTGAAGTCATGAAAGCAAGCCTGGATTTTCTCGTCAATCAGATTGAGTACGACGTTCCGGAACAATCACTGCATTACAGTCTCGCAAGAATGCCGTCATTGCCTGAAAGCGGCTTTGTGATGAGTGAAATCAGACGGAAAAGGTAACATATAAAAGCTCTCTTCCTGATGAAAGAGAGCTTTTTGGTCACTTCTTTTTTTCATCGTAGTATTGGACGGGATACATGGAGCCTTCTGATACCATTTTGTTATCCTCGATATCTTGCGGGTGCGGGTGGCCGGCTTTATCGACTGGGAACGTTTCCATGTCCGGCTGTTTGGTCATTTTCATTTTCATGCTGTGAATGAATTCTCTAGCTTTTTGGCGATTTGACGGGTCTTTTAATAGATAAGAAGTGATGCCGACAGTTGAAACAGCGAGACCTGAAAGTAAGAGCTTTTGTTTCATGTTGATACTCCTTTCTATTTTAAGAGTGGTGTTTCCTGTATCATTCCCGTTTTGATTATGGCTAAACCTTTGCTGATTGTCTGCCCGTTATTCTCTGCGGCTGGTATACTGAAAGCTCTATGGGAAAGAATAACTGTGATGAGAAAACCTTGCGCTATCACGCAAGGTTTTTTGTAGTCGATTGGTCATGTTCATCGAGGAAATGTTACATCAATGTAAATATATAATAGGGCCATAAGACTTATTGTTAAGTTATTGTAAATTAAGCGGATGTTTTATTTACAATCATCTGAACTTGAAACATAATCGAAGAGAGTTTGCGGAATAATGTCTAAACAGAGGTGAACATGTTGGCGATTGATATACAAACATTACTGTTTGAATTTCTCGGGGGTCTCGGTATTTTCCTGATTGGGATTAAGTTCATGGGAGACGGACTTCAGAAATCGGCTGGAGATAGATTAAGAAATATTTTAGACCGTTTTACAAGCAATCCGCTAATGGGCGTATTGGCGGGGATTATTGTGACGGTTTTGATTCAAAGCAGTTCCGGAACCACGGTTATCACCGTTGGGCTTGTCAGTGCGGGCTTTATGACGCTTCGCCAGGCCATTGGCGTCATTATGGGAGCCAATATTGGAACGACGGTTACCGCGTTTATTATCGGAATCGACATAGGGGCCTATGCGTTGCCGATTATTGCTGTCGGCGGATTTCTACTGTTTTTCTTCAAACATAAAAATATACAAAATGCTGGTCAGATTGTGTTTGGATTCGGGGCCCTGTTTTATGGGCTGGAGTTAATGAGCGGCGGCATGAAACCGCTCCGTTCACTTGAAGCGTTTCATGATTTAACGGTTAGTATGAGCAACAATCCGGTTCTAGGTGTTGTCATTGGGACTTTGTTTACGGTACTCGTGCAAAGCTCCAGCGCCACGATTGGCATCCTGCAAGGTTTATTTTCAGATGGTCTGATTGATATTAACGGTGCGCTGCCGGTGTTATTCGGTGACAATATTGGAACAACGATTACCGCGATTCTTGCGTCTCTAGGGGCATCTGTTGCCGCGAGACGTGCTGCGGCTACTCATGTGCTGTTTAACCTTATCGGGACAGCGATTTTCCTGATTTTGCTTAAGCCGTTTACTTCTTTGATCTTATGGTTGCAGGCTTCAATAGGGCTTGATCCAAAAATGACGATTGCCTTTGCGCATGGAATTTTTAATACGTCCAATACACTCATACAGCTTCCTTTTGTGGGGATATTGGCTTTGATCGTAACAAAACTGATTCCCGGCAAGGATTCAATGGTTGAATACAAGTCGCACCTTGATCCGATTTTTATTGAGCAATCTCCATCTATTGCTCTCGGACAAGCAAAAGAAGAAGTCCTGCAAATGGGGAACTTTGCGGTACAGGGGCTGGAGGTTACAAAACAGTTTCTAGTGACAAAACAGCCAAAATACGCGGCAAATGCTTATCAGATAGAGGATGCGGTTAACAATCTTGATCGGAAAATTACCGATTATTTGATCGAGCTTTCTTCAAGTTCTCTTTCAGAGCACGAGTCTGAGGAGCATCATATGCTGATGGATACAGTCAGGGATATTGAAAGAATCGGCGACCACTTCGAAAATGTGATTGAACTGATTGAATATCAGCAGGCGCATCGTGTGGTTATTACTGAATCTGCCATGTCGGATTTAACGGAAATGATGGATTTGACGATTTCTACTGTGAAGGCGTCCATGGATGCATTGCACCACAATGATGTGAAGATAGCTGAACAAGTCATTGAAAAAGAAGATGAAATTGACAAAATGGAACGGAAGCTTCGCAAAAAGCATATTATCCGTCTGAATGAAGGGCTGTGCACTGGACAAGCGGGCATCGTCTTTGTCGATATGATCAGTAACCTGGAGCGTATCGGCGATCATGCGGTGAATATTGCAGAAGCTGTTATTGGTGAAAATCAATGAGAAAAAGCTGAGAATCTTAAGATTCTCAGCTTTTTTTGTAGTCTTTTTTAACGTGCTGGAAGATATCAGGGTAATTTGTGAACACTCCTGTCACTCCCCAGTCTAGCAGGCGGCGCATATCTGCTTCTGCATTGACTGTATAAGGATGAAGCAGGAGGCTGTGGCTGCGGATCATGCTGACGTTTTCGGCATTCAGCGCTTTGTAATCGGGACCCGCACCGACAGCGTATGTTTTGATCTCTTCTAGATCAGCATCTGTCATTGACGCTATTTGTTTAGCTTGCAGTAATTGAACGGTTGGCAGGTTTGGCTGTAATTGATGGATTTTCACTAGACTTTCTTTGCTGAATGATTGAATCATCACTTGACCGCGCTTAGCATGTTTGCCTAGTAGTTTATGTTTCTGTAAAGAAGCGATCAGTTTTTCTTCCATGCCTGGGTAGGTGTCAGGCGATTTTGTTTCAATATAGTAGTTTGCGTGTTTTCCGAACCGGTCTAATACTTCGTCTAATGTAGGAACCTTAAGGCCAGCGTACTGCGGCTTTGCTTTCTCCGGATAGGCTTTATTAAACCAAGAACCGGCATCAAGTTTCTTAATGTCTGCGAGCGTATGGTCTTTCACCCAGCCCGTTCCGTTTGTGGTACGGTCCAGTTTTTCATCGTGCATGACAATCAATTTGCCGTCTTTTGTCATTTGCAGATCCAATTCAATATAATCTGCTTTCATTTTCTGAGCGGTTTCGTAAGAAAGGATCGTGTGCTCAGGCACATATCCGGAAGCCCCTCTGTGCGCGACCGTCAGGATACGGTCAGGTGACAGCAGATTCCCTTTTGACACTGCCGACACTGGTGTTACCATAAATGAGAGTAAGCTCAGCGACAGAAGCACCAAGGCTAGTATTCTATTTATTTGCATGATTTCTCCTCCTTATAGATAAGCAGTACCTACCTGTCTTTTATATTAAAAAAATGATGTAAACGACGTGTTGAAAAAAGATTAATCTTTTATGTTTCTTTCTTAAACGTGCTCCGCCCGTTTTCCAGGTTAAAGCTAAGAAAGCTGAATGTGTGGCGTGGCTCTTTTCTGAAAACAAAAAGAGCCAGAAAATCCCCATTGTCAAAAAGGGGTTGGATTCCTGGCTCTCCTGATCTCCATCCAAGTTATTAACTCACCATGATAGCGATTTCTTAAATTATCATAAGCCGGAATGAATGTAAACGGGTCATTTTCAAAAAAATGAATCAAGAAAAAAGTGAATATTATCCTTTTCATATTGCAGTTATGTTTTTTTACGAGCCGCATAAAAATCTGGAGGGAGGCTGTTGCAGATGGATGAATTAGAAATCGCATTCGGTATTTTGCCGTTAGGAATTATAGTGTTATCGGTTGCCGGGACGTGTATTTGTAAAAACGTGTATCTGATGCCAGTGCTTAGTTTGATTATTTCGCTAGTGTTCACTTTTTTCATTTTTAACGAATCATTTTTAGGATGGGTTGTTGTCTATAGCTTGGTTTCACTGGCTTTTTCCTATATCACATTGATTGTGATCAGGAAAAGGAAAGCGTCAGGAAAATAAAAAGGCCCCACTTTCCAACTTATCGTTGACTATGGCAACTATATTTGATTATAATTGGCTTAATCAGTGATATAAGAAAGTGGGGATGAGTTTGAAAACCAGTGAATCAACTGCTGGATTAAAATTCAGAAAGTTCAATCGATTTTACACAAATGTCCTTGGTTTCCTTAATGAGCACATTTACGACAGCCCGTTTTCCTTGACCGAAACACGGATTTTATTTGAGATTTATAATACGCCTCATTGTACAGCAAAAACCCTTCAGGATAAGCTAGGGCTAGATCGGGGATATGTCAGCAGGATTTTGAAGCAGTTTGAAAAAGAACATTTGATCTATAAACAGAAGAGCAAAAATGATGCTCGTCACCATTATATTTATGTCACGGAAATGGGGAAAACGATTTATAAAAAGCTGGAGGAGAAAGCCAACGAACAAGTAGAACGGATGCTGAAGGAAATTGACCAAAAGGATCAGCACAGGCTTGCGGAGGCGATGGCAGAAATTGAAGCGATCCTTTCACAGTCACTTTCTACCAGAACGTCAGACATATCGATTAGAGATTACTTTCTTTCGGATGATCTTCAAATTCTTATTGAAAAACAGAGACAATTTTATGCGGAGGCTCATGGCTGGGACGACACGTTTTTAGCTTATCTTCATGAGACCTTTGATGCGGAAATCGAAACCATATGGATTGCAGAAAGCGGAGGGAAATTTGCCGGCTCTGTCGGGTTGGTCAAACATGATGAAAAGACAGTGCAGCTCAGATGGTTTCTTGTGGATGCCGCTTTTCGAGGAAGGGGGCTCGGCACTCAATTGCTGGAGCATCTGGTTGCATACTGCCGGGACATGAGATTTGAACGCATTTTTCTTTGGACGGTGAGCACCATGGCTGAGGCCCGTCCGCTCTATAAAAAATTTGGATTCAGGGTAAGTGAAGTGAAAGAAGAAGCGCCATTATGGGGACAGCGTTTGACAGAAGAACGGTGGGATTTGGAGCTGTCATGAAAAGACTGCACTATGCTTGGATCATCGTGTCCGTCACCTTTTTGATCTTATTGGCTGTCCAGGGGGTGCGCCTGTCGTTTGGTGCGTTTGTGGAGCCGTGGGAACAGCAATTTTCAATGGACAGAGGCACCATCTCGCTGATTTCTACGCTAAGCTTTATTGTCTATGGCTTATCACAGCCTGTGATCGGGCGGCTTGTGGACAAATGGGGTGCCCGGGCTGTTTTGTCATGGAGTGCGTTACTGACAGGAGTCAGCATTTTCTTAACATACTTTGTCACTTCGCCATGGCAGCTGTTTCTGCTTTACGGGCTGGGTGTTTCGCTTGGAGTGGGCGGAGCATCGAATGTGGCAGCAAGTGTGCTGGTCGTCAATTGGTTCAGCAAAAAGCGGGGACTAGCCTTTGGGATCATGGAAGCAGGCTTTGGCGCGGGGCAAATGCTTCTCGTTCCCGGCTCACTCATGCTGATCCATTGGTTTAGCTGGAAGCTGACGGTGGTGGTGTTGGGCTTGCTGTTAATCGTGATTGTTTTTCCGGCTGCACTGCTGATGCTGCGGAACAATCCTTCAGAAAAGAATGCAGAACCGATAGGCGGATTGGCTGCTGCGGAAGAAACAGCGCCCAACACAACTGCTCTTTCAGTGACTGGAATGTTTCGGATGAGACAATTTTGGTTTTTGATTTTGCCGTTTTTGATCTGCGGGTTTACGACCGTGGGACTGATGGATACCCATTTGATTCCGTTTTCTCACGATCACGGCTTTTCAACGACAGTCACAAGTGCCGCTGTCAGTCTGCTTGCCGGCTTTAATATTGCTGGCATCTTACTGTCTGGAATTGTAGCTGACCGGTGGAGCAGCCGGAAAATCCTGTGCTTTTTATATGCGGTGCGCGCGCTGTCGATCGTGATTTTGATTTACAGCCACGAGCCTTACTTGCTTTTAGCCTTTGCGATTCTGTTTGGATTAGTGGACTTCGCCACGGTAGCGCCGACTCAAATGCTCGCTACCCAGTACTTTCAAAACTACTCGATCGGCCTCATGATCGGCTGGCTTTCGCTTGCCCATCAAATCGGATCGGCACTCGGCGCGTATGTGCCTGGCGTCATCTATACGGTAACGGGTGAGTATACACTGGCTTTTTATTTGTCGATTGGGATGCTTGTGCTGGCGAGTGTGATGAATGTGATGCTGAGGGAGCCCGCGGCGGTCACGCGTGACAGTGCGGCTGTGATTGGGAAGGGATGAGAGCAGAGAGTGAGCATCTCTGATTTCGGGATTATTCAGAGATGCTTTTTTTGTATTTTTGTTCTAATACGAAGTCGATCATTCCGACAATGCGGGCGTTTTCGGATTTTTGTTTGAAGCGCTCAGAAATTTGAACTTTTCTTGAAAATGGGAAAACACCAAATACCCAGATAAGGCCAATTAACACAAAAAACATTTGTACACCCATCTCTATTAAATCATTATAATGAGAACTGAAAAAATAAATATATAACGTTATTAATGTCACTGTAAATACGATTTTGACAGTGTGTTTGAATGTGAGCTGTGGTTCAATTAAACACACTTTCATTTGGTTGAGTGTGAAAGAGTCTTGTTTCATTAGGTAAGAAAGTAAATCATTGTCGTTTTGACTGATGGGGTACAAGTCGGTTTCTATTTTTTTTGTGATCTCCTGATACTTATGTATATTACTTTTCATACAGTATCCCCCCTTTTTTAGAAGAACTCCATGAATCCCTAAAGGACTCATGGAGAAACAATATTATTTAAAAAGTGCTAAAAATGTACGGAAGAGTACTGCAGCAGCTCCCATTTCAGGGCCTACCGTTAATACTAATGCACCAATACCAGCAACAATCAAGATACCTGTACCTGCCACAACCATGTTGTTGACAATAGTATCCCAATTCGGTGAATATACTTCCTCAGTATCTGGCAAAGTAAAGTGCTTCTGTTTTATTTTAAACGTAATCGTAGTCGTAAGTCCAGTTGTAGCACTGTCACCTACTGGAATATCAGGCGTATAGATTTTAACTTGAATGTTTAACGATTGAGCAGTTGGGTTTACATAAATCTCCAAGTATCCGTTGCGTACTGATAAGCTGAGACTGTTTAAAAGGTTTTGATAAGAGTCGATTTGTGACGCAGTGAGAGACGTTTGGGTGTCGCCTAATAAGCCTGTGATATAGGCACCTGGTTTACCATTTGTAATGGTAATTGTGTTTGGTGAACCTTCACTTGGTATGGTTGCCAGAAGTGAAGTGGATAGAATAATATCCAACTCAGGTGATGTAAAAATGGTTTCTGTCGTATCAAATTCAAACATAGCGTTCGCAAGACTTGATAGATTTTCTAAAGCCGGAATGGTAGATAAAATGTCTGTCAGTGTACGCAGTCTTGCATCATATACCGGATCAGATGGCGGATTTACATGGCTTGTACCTGAATCTCTTCCTGAGTAGCCGTCTTTATCAATCCCAATGCTTCCAGAGCCGCTTCCGATTGTTCCCTCATAAAATTGATCAAAGGCCCAGTTGTTTGGCATGGGATAGCCGAGATTGCCGCTAAATCCAGTTGACATATTTGCGACAAAACTATATTTTGTCAGTTCTGCTTCTGATGTGCGGATACAAATGTTTCTCGGTCCGTAAACCCCTATTTCATACTTAGGTGCGGTTGAAAATGTCTGCATTTTAGTAAATGCTGACTTAATCTCTTGGAAATAAGGGATGATTTTCTCGGTCACTTCATAATCGTAGGCATCAAAATCGACGGCGAAATAAATGGTCGTGCCTGACGGGAAACCTAATCTTCGAGCCGCAGAAGCAGCACTATATGCATCTTTTGTGCCTTGATCTTTGATAAAATAAGAAGATTCATAGCCACCGTCTTGATAAATCGGAAAGACCTTTAATCCCGCATCAAAAATAACTGATAGTTCCTCAGACGTCATAGCTTTTGAAGTAAGGCCGCTGCTTGTCCGCACATTCCCGGTCAAATATCTTCCAACCGTTTTATAACCGTTATTCCGCAGGGTTTGAGCTTTTTCTGCCGTTATAATTGTAGCAGTGTCACAAGCTGAAGCGGCGCGTGCTGTATCTCCTGAGCTTGATAATAAAGCTTTAATGGTCGGCATATCTGCATAACCTGTTTGAGGCAGACACATGAATTCTTGAAATGCTTTAACGGCTGAAACAACACCCACACCATATTTGCCGTCAAATGCACCAGGGTCGAATGATTTCCCGTTGCAATAAAGAGCGTACTGAACAATTAAAACAAAGCCGGTTCTTGAATCCCCGGGAGTTAAGGTAGGACATAAACTTGTTGTGCCGTTTCCGAAAAATCCATTGGCAACACTTGTGCTCATGCCTTCTTCTTTTTGCAGGGCATAAATAAGGGCTTTGTTTGTATCGCGGGCATACAGTCCGTCACATGGCATTAAGCCGATGTAGTCATTGTAGTCCCGGTTTAAATTTTGTTGAATCTGGCGGATTCTTGAATCACCCCCAGATACCAGCTTAAAAGCGCTCATGTCTAATAAAGCTTTCATAATCAACGTGGTGACAATCCCATCCTGTGTTGTCAGACCGGCAGCTTTCTGGAATTCCTTCACCGCATTTTCTGTTTTTTCATAAAAGACGCCTGTAAAACCACCGGGATTAAAGCCTTTGCACCATAATGCACCCTGCAAAATAAAATTCATGTTGCTTGGTTCTGAATTTGGATCTTGTTTTTTAAGAGGCTTAAATAAGCGCTGTGTTGTCGGCCCGAAGTTATCAGCTGGTTCTGAGATACCCAGTTCAATTTGAAGCGCCCGAGTCAGACCGTAGATCGTATCCCACCCAGTTTTCCCGCTCTCTTCTACTGGGTTATACCCATGCTTTCCGCTGTACGTTTCGTTCAGCCATTGCTGTGTGATTAAGACCATTTCATCAACCATTTCGTTTCCTCCTTTATTAGATCGCGTTCATTTATAGGTGGCAAACGTAGGACAAAATAAAAAATGGATGCCGTTAAGCATCCATTTTACATCCGTTCTCCAACAGCTTCGCTTTCGGTTTCATCTCCGAAATGTAGAGGCCTAAAAGCGTAAGGGCGCCTCCTAGAAGAGCGATCCATGTCATGTTTTCATGCAGGATCAGGACGGAAGCAGCGATTGTGATAACCGGGACAATGTAAATAACGCACTGGATTTGACGGCGCCTAGCACGCCGACTGAGTAATTCCATGTTGCGAAACACAGGGCGGAAGCACCGATGCCGAGGAAGAGCATGTTGAGTACATTTGAAGTGGATGAAAATCGGCTCAGGTCAAAATGGAAGTCGAACAAAAATAAAGCGGGAATCATAAACAACAAACCGTATAAAAACACTCTCTGTGTCAGCTCGATGATGTGATAATCGTAAGCGCTTAATTTTTTCATGAAAATCGAGTAGCCTCCAAACACGAGAGCGGCCCCGACTGCCATGATGTCTCCGAACGGATTCATCCGCAGTACGACATTGCCGTTGAACGTAATCAATAAAAGCCCAATCAGTGCTGCCCCAAATCCAATGAAAAAAGTCAGCCGCAGTTTTTCGCCTTCAAGCAGAAAATGGGCCAGCACCGCAGTGATCATCGGAATTATGGATACGATCATGCCGACATTGGATGCATATGTATAGGTGAGAGCTATATTTTCTAATAATAAGTATAAGGTTACGCCAAATAAACCTGCCCCGACAAATAACAGCTCCTGCCGCCAATTTTTGAACGGAATTATTTTGGGACGTACGAGAATAAGCGCAATAAAGCCCATCAAAAACCGATAAAGTAATATTTCCATTGGAGTGAAGTCAGCCAGAAGAATCTTTGTCGAAATAAAGGTCGTCCCCCAAATCAGAATGGTCACAATGGCTGCGATATGCCCGGCCGATTCTCTTTGTGTGCTCATTTTTGAAGCTCCTTTTCAAAAATCTTCATGTATTGCTTCGGCGTCAGCCCCACCTGCCGTTTGAAAAACTTCGTCATATGGCTCTGATCGCTGAATCCTGTCTGACATGCCGCATCAATCGGTCTAACCCCTTGTTCAAGGAGTTTTTTCGCTTGATTAATCCGGATTGTCTCCACGTAGCTATTAGGCGTAATTCCTTTTTGTTTTGTAAATGAACGCAATAAATGATACTTGCTCCAGCCTGTTAGTTCACTCAAATCGTTGAGCGTAACGTTCTGGGCATAATGCACTTCTAAAAATTCGCAAACCATTTTGACTTCGTCGGATGGTTCGGGAATGCTGCTGAGGAATGTGACGTCAGAATAATGGCGGATCAGCTCTTCTAGAAGATGAAGAAACAGCTCCTCTTTGCGCAAAGCCTGTTTTTCCTTGGATATCAAAATATGCAATTCCTGCAGGCTGGTTGTCAGCTCGTGGCGGAATAACACATGCTGGGAGAAATATGGGAGATGCCCGGCACCAGTAATCTCTTTCACCGCCTTCTCCATAACATCCGGCATCACATTGATACACCGATAATCAAGCGTCCGCCCGTCAATCTGCTCACAACTATGCGTATCACGGGGGTTAAAGAGGAGAAGATCACCTGGATTGATAATATATTCTTGATCCTGACAGGCAAGATACCGCTGCCCTTTTTCAATAAAGCCAATCACATAATAATCGTGAAAGTGGTTCGGGAATTTCTGCATAATCCCTTTGAATCGGTAGGCTTCAATATTAAGATGCGGGTCGAGGTGCAGTGTTCGGGTTTCGTTTTGCATGGGATGCCTCCTGTCGGTGTGGTGTCTTGGGTTAAGTGTAGCATGATTTTTGGGGATTTCTTGTATGATGTTGCTGTTTAGGGAATAGAGAAAGCAGACCGTTACTGGTCTGCTTTCTTTTTCGTGGCATTTATAAGAAGACTAAATAGTTTAATGGAATTTTAAAGACTTCCATATTCCTCAACAATAGCTTTATCAGCACAGTACTCGTAGAAATTGTTTATTAACTTATCAATATCTTGCTTGCGAGCTATTTTGTTTAACCAATCTTCTGGGATTGCGTCCATCTTATAATACATTCCTGCTAGTGACCCTGTTATTGACGCTACGGTATCAGTATCTTCTCCTAAGTTCACTGCTGCTAGTACTGCTTCGGTAAATGAATTTGTAGTGCCAAAACACCATATTGCGGCTTCTAATGTATGAACGGCATATCCGTCTGATTGAATTTCTTCTCTTGGTGTATTCAAAAAACGTTTGTCAAAAATTCTTTCATAATGGGTTAGCTCTTTATGGTATATATGTTCCTTTGCAAAATTCTCATCGAAAAGCTCTTTCACTTCTCTTAAAGATGTATCAATTGAATTGTTATAATATAGCCTTAATAATAGCTCAATATAAATAATGGAACCAACTATAGCACGCGGATGGGCATGGGTTATTTCAGTGTATTTTTTGATCATCTCCGTTTTTTTTACGAAATCAAATTCTTTATGCAAAATAAATACTAATGGTGAAATTCTCATTAATGCTCCATTTCCATTATCAAACTCGGACTGACCGCCGCATTCTTCTGGCAGAACTCCTTTCCTAAATCGTGTAATCGCTTCAGCAGTCGTCCTTCCAATGTCAAACATTTCACCATACGGCGTCCAATAGCCTTCGTCTTGATACTGTTTAAATTTCTGCATCAAATTGTTGGTGCTTCCTTCTTCAACTACATTCTCCACCAGGCACAAAGTCAGCGATGTATCGTCAGACCAGGTTCCGGGAGGTTGATTATATGTGCCGTATCCAACTATATCCTGTATATGAAATTCTCCTCTTGTTTTAAATTCAACTGGAACTCCTAACGTATCTCCAATAATGCCACCGTATATTGTTGGAAGTACTTTGTTTTTTATATTCAGTTTAAGGAAGCTCTTATTGTCATCTTCCCATCTATCTATCATTCTTCTGCCTCTCATTTTTTCACCCACTTAAATTAAGTCTAAAACAATATGTAACTTATTGCTGCTGTCAACATGTGCGCTTTTAATTACCATCTCTTGTCCGAAATTTAAAAGTAACTCAGCTTCATTAGGGAAATGACTTATCTTTCCGAGATAAGCTGCATTAGCTCCTGCTGGAACATTTATTTCCCACGAGACTTTCATGTGTTCAAAGGATGATTCTTTAACAATTGCAGTACTTACAAAACCGTTGTCTCTAAAAGTCTTCCCAATTAGTGATTCAGCATTAATGTCTCCGTATTTGTCAACTTCAATTAATGACTCTAAAGGTCTGAGATCTGTCCCTCTATAAACTTGTAAATTGTGTGGAACTCTCGCTTTATCCAGCCCATTCTTTATATTATAGATTGTATCTAAATCAATGCCATCTAAAGATTCATTAATTCCTCTTAGATAATCATTTATTTTCTTATAATCGTCGCCAGTATATTGCTTAATAGCATGTTGTTCACGTGGAGTTAATGAATTAACCCAATCGTCATAATACTTGCTTCCCCATTGGTGTGCTTGTTCTACTGTATTAATATCACGTGTAAAATTAGAATTTTCACTTGGTCCTACGCCACCTGATTTGCTTTGATCGCTACCATTAATATTGACAAAGTTTTCATGTTTCTTATTAACATTCTTCTCAAGTTTCGATATAGGGTTTTCGATATTCCCAGCACCCTGTATAGCAGGTTCTAGAAGATTGTTATTTGGCAATGTGAAATAAGGTTTTGCTTTATCAGTAATGTTCTTTGCTATAGATTTATGATCGTTCACAAAAGCTTTTGTTTCCTTTGTTACGAATTTTCCGGCTTTTGTTGCTGATGACACTTTTCCGAGTCCTTTGGCTCCAAAAAGGGAAGCAACTGCGTAGGTGATGTAGTGGGAGCGGCTATATGCATCACCATGAACCATATTGTCGTTCCAAGATGTTTTGAATGAATCGACCATATATTCAAAAGTTTCGGGCGCGCTATAAATCACATTTTGAAGTTCTTGTCCGGCTTTGACTTGTTCCTCTATGCCCATCTTACCCTGCGCTCTATACGACCATACAGCAAGATCGTAAGCGCCGACTGCGAGGTCGCATGCACCGATGACGATATCTTTTCCGGCATCCCAGAGCCCGACAATTACACCCTTTCCACCTTCGACAAGCATTTTTCCTGTTTCCTGCTGTGCTTTCATTTGAACAATGCTTGAATAATATTGTAATTGCTCAGCGTTCAGGTTGTCAGTGCCAATCTTGTCTGCAATTTTCAAGTATTCCTCAGGATCAGTAGTTTTGTCGAGTTTTTTCTTAAGATACTCGATTTCTTCCTGTTTTTTTGCTCTTATGAACTGCTGGGATTGTTTGTGAATATCTTCTTTGTTTTGATAAGCGTCTGTTTCGTGAAAGGCTTTTGCGTTAAAGTTTATTGGATTTGTGCTTCCGCCTTTGCTAGTGGCGCCTGTCAGTGCTTCGAAGAATGCCCGAACCTCATGTTCCACTGCTTCTGAGGCCTCGTAATCACTGTTTAGTTTCTCATCAAGGTCATACAGGTGTGTAATCGTTTTTTTTCGTTTTTTATCTGCTTTATCCAGTTCATCGGTGACAGTAGATTGATCAAAGAGGGATAACGGCAAAATGTCATCAATTGAATTCAGAATTGATTTCATTTCTTTATGCTGTGCCTCTATAATGCCATCAGCTTTGATAAGGCCGTTATGCAGTTCATTGTCGAGATAGGATTCCTCAACGTATGCATCGTCATCGAATGTTGCTTCCTCAATTGCAGCTGGCACGTTTTTGAAAAAAGCAATTCTCATGTCAATGAGGTCCAGCCACAGTTCCGCTCCTGCCGCTTGTTCCTTATAAAATGCTTTAATTGCATTAGCACCCTTGCCTGTCATGGCATCATCCAAATTTGCCATCTCTTTGAACTGTTTCTTTAGAACAGCCATATGCTCTCTTAATGTTTGATAGGCTTTAAGGCGTGTTTCAGCTGCTTCTAAAATCGTATTTGTTTCAAGTGTTTTCAATGTACTGTGTCCTTTCGCCTGCATTTTCCTGTAAATATGGTACCATGGTGAATTCAGGAAAGGAGCGCAAACAGAATAATCAAGGAAAAACAGTACTTTTTTACTGATCCTATTTATTCATTTGTTTTGCTCGCAGACAGGAAAAGCTGCTGGATCAGTCTGTCGTGCCCATATGCCGGTTTCCTACATTGGTTTTGTACATATAAATTTTAGGTGATTCTGTACGGTATATGTGGAGCTCACCTGCTGTGAAAAAACCTCTGATGCCAGCTCGTGATAATTTCTAACTTCGTCTTTTTGAATAAAAATTTATTTTTCAAATATTTCAGTTATAATGGTTGGGAAGCAGATAGGAGGGGCAAAGATGTATCAATCAAAGAAGGTTATATTATTAGGTTCAGGTGAGTTAGGTAAAGAAGTAGTGATTGAAGCCCAGCGTCTTGGGGTACAGACGGTGGCGGTTGACAGTTACGCGCATGCTCCGGCGATGCAGGTCGCGCATAACAGCTATGTCGTTGATATGCTGGACAGCGAGCAGATCAGAAGCGTCATTGAGAAAGAAAAACCGGATTTGATTGTGCCTGAGGTGGAGGCAATTGCGACGGATGAATTGCTGAAGCTTGAAGAGGAAGGGTTTCATGTCATCCCGAATGCACGTGCGGCAAAGCTGACGATGGATCGGGAAGGCATCAGGCGGCTTGCGGCAGAAACGCTTGGACTTACGACGGCTGGCTATGAATTTGCGAATACATATGACGAATTTGTACAAGCGACAGCTCGGATCGGCTTCCCTTGTGTCGTTAAACCATTGATGAGTTCTTCTGGAAAAGGTCAAAGCGTGTGCCGCTCTGAAGCGGATTTAGAGAGCTGCTGGGAGACGGCGATGGAAGGCGGACGGGTGAAAAACGGCCGCGTGATCGTAGAGGAGTTTATTCCATTTGAATCAGAAATTACGCTTTTAACTGTTCGTGCAGTCAACGGCACGACTTTCTGTGAACCGATCGGACATGTGCAAAAGGACGGAGATTATATCGAATCTTGGCAGCCGCATCATATGACGGAGCAGCAAATGGAAGAAGCCAGGCATATCGCAAAAACCATTACCGATGAGCTTGGCGGGTACGGCCTGTTTGGCGTTGAGCTTTTCCTAGCGAAAGAAAAGGTGTATTTCAGTGAGGTGTCTCCTCGACCGCATGATACAGGTCTTGTGACGCTGGTGACGCAAAATTTGTCGGAATTCGCGCTGCATGTCCGGGCAATTCTCGGTTTTCCGATTACAGAAATCACGCAGCTTTCTCCTGGCGCCAGCCGGCCCCTTAAAGCATCGGCAGAATCAGCGGATTACACTGTAGAAGGACTGGAACACGCACTGGCAGTGCCAAAGACACAAGTTCGCGTCTTTGGTAAGCCGATAACGAAAGCCGGACGCCGTATGGCGGTTGCGCTTTCTGCGGCTGATACAGTTGAAACAGCGAGAAATAACGCAAAGAAAGCGTTGGATCAGCTATCTATAACATAGAGCGAAAGCAGGCCTTGTCAGGGTACAAGGCCTTTTTTTAATCCTTATAAAAGTTTTATCATAAGAATCAGAAACGTGATTATAATGTAAAAGTCTTCCACTGTTATGGGTGGTTGACACAAAGGGAGGGAGATGACAGAATGAAATTAGTTCCAACATTCAGAAAACAATGTGCCGCTTGCTTTATGGTTTTATGCTTGGCGATGGCAGCGGCGGTATCTTTTGCTGTACCGGCAAAGGCGGCAGAGAATCCGCAAACTTCTGTATCAAATACAGGTAAAGAAGCGGATGCCACAAAAAATCAAACGTCAAAAGAAGAACAGGTTTCCGCCCCTTTTGAGGGAACCGGAAAAACAAGCAAATCGCTATACGGCGGGCAAACGGAACTGGAAAAAAACATTCAAACCTTACAGCCTTCAAGTATCATCGGAACCGATGAACGCATCAGAATCTCCAGCACTACGTCTTTTCCTTATAGAGCAACTGTTCAACTTTCAATTAAGTATCCCAACACCTCTAGCACTTATGGATGTACCGGATTTTTAGTCAATCCGAATACTGTCGTAACGGCTGGACATTGTGTGTACAGCCAGGAGCACGGATGGGCTTCGACGATAACCGCAGCGCCGGGCCGCAATGGTTCTTCATATCCATACGGTACTTATTCAGGCACGATGTTTTACTCCGTCAAAGGATGGACGGAGAGCAATAACACCAATTATGATTACGGAGCGATTAAATTAAACGGTTCTCCTGGAAACACGGTTGGCTGGTACGGCTACCGGACAACAAACAGCAGCAGTCCCGCGGGCCTTTCCTCGTCAGTGACAGGATTCCCGTGTGACAAAACCTTTGGCACGATGTGGTCGGATACAAAGCCGATTCGATCCGCTGAAACGTATAAGCTGACCTATACAACTGATACGTACGGCTGTCAAAGCGGCTCGCCTGTTTACCGAAACTATAGTGATACAGGGCAGACAGCTATTGCTATTCACACGAACGGGGGATCGTCATATAACTTGGGAACAAGGGTGACGAACGATGTATTCAACAATATTCAATATTGGGCAAATCAATAAATACAGCACATTAGCTATTTTCATGTTTATTATGTTTTTATGCGGATGCAGCTCACAAACGCAATCTGCTCAGAAAGAAACGGCTATCCCTGTTACTCTTCATGTGGAGGATGCTAAGGGGCTGCCCGTCGAAGGGGTTCAAATTACGATTGTCAAAGCGCCAGTCTCAGACCAGAAGCCAAGTAAAGAGATTGGCGAGATACTTGGTCAAACAGATAAAAACGGAGACATCAAATGGGCAGGCAAAAAAGGTGACTACTCAGTTGCATTGACGAAGGGTGAAACATCAGTAACCCATGACATCTCATTTACAGAGGATAAAAAAGATAAGGTCATTCTATTAGTTTTCAAAGAATAGGCGGTTTCTCTGATTTCGAGGGAAACTGCCTTTTTTATGGATCACAGGAAGCCAAACTATATACTGGAAATTTATAATATGAGATAATGAGAAATAGGTATTTTTTCTTATGAGACAAAAGGGGTGTTACCCTTTATTTTATATCAATCAAACCCGGAGGAAAAAGAAGAAGATGACACAAGATTCGATGCAGCTCGCCGTGGCTGAGAGCGGTCTCCGCTTTTACCAGGCATATGATAAAAGCCTTTCTTTGTGGCCGATTGAGTCGGAAGCATTCTATGTTTCTACTCGTTTTGGAAAAACACATATCATGGCAAGTGGGCCAAAGGACGCACCTTCGCTCATTTTGCTTCACGGGGGGCTCTTCAGTTCTGCTATGTGGTATCCGAATATCGCGGAGTGGAGCAGTCAATATCGTACATATGCAGTCGATATAATAGGAGACAAAAATAAAAGTATCCCATCAGCCCCTCTGGATACGAGAGCTGATTGCGCAGAATGGCTGAAAGATGTCTTTGATTCTCTTGGACTTGAGACAGCACACCTGGCAGGCCTTTCGCTTGGAGGGTCCCATATCGTGAATTTCTTGCTCCAAGTCCCTGAAAGAGTAGAGCGGGCGGTTGTTATGAGTCCCGCCGAAGCATTTATTTCATTTCATCCGGATGTCTATAAATACGTTGCAGGGCTTACGGGATCAAGAGGAGCTCATGCATATATGAAGTGGATTACCGATAGCCGTTATGATCTACATCCTGTACTGCAAAGACAAATTGTAACGGGTGTGGAATGGCAGGACGAACAAAGAAGCCTGAAGCCGACAGAAAATGGCTTTCCGTACGTGTTCACAGACCGGGAATTGAGATCGATAACGGTCCCGATACTCCTGATGTTTGGTGAGTACGAGGTCAGGTACCATCAGCAAATGGCTTTAGAACGGGCTTCAGTATTGGTGCCGGGGATTCAGGCTGAAATCGTGAAGAACACCGGACATCTGTTATCTCTGGAGCGGCCAGAGTACGTCAATCAACGCGTCTTGTCCTTTTTGAGCGGGAAATAATATAGTAAGAAACATGAAAAGATTGGCATTCATTGTTCAAAAGATAACAAATGTTGTATAATAATAGAATTTGAGTGCTGCTTTTTTGGGGGCATTCTATGTTATCATGCTTAATAGAGAAAATTTTTCCTGTAACGCTATTCGATGCAATCGTCGAATGAGATAGATGGTTTTACAATTGGAGGTTTGGTTACACTGTGAATTATATCCCCTGTATGATTACGATAGGAAACTTTACTTGCGGAATGCTGGCGATTCATTCGTTGTTATATCACAACATTCATTCCGCAGTGCTTTTTATTTTTATCGGCCTGTTTCTTGATTTCTTTGACGGGATGGCAGCACGTAAACTGAATGCCGTTTCTGATATGGGAAAAGAACTGGATTCATTTGCTGATCTAGTGACGTTTGGTGTGGCTCCTTCTATGCTTGCGTACAGTGTCTCATTATACGCCCTTCCGTTTATCGGGATTTTATGCGCATTGACGTACAGCATTTGTGGAATGCTTCGTCTCTCTAAATTTAACATTGAGCAAAGCAAGCTTCCGACCTTTATCGGGATGCCGATTCCATTTGCGGGTATGTGTCTTGTGCTTCTCAGCTTTACCTATCACCCGATCCTGCTGGCAATCGGCGCTTGCGGACTTTCCTATTTAATGGTGAGTAAAATCAAATTCCCTCATTTTAAAAAACATGCGGCAGAAAACCTGGAGTCCGGGAGATGGAATTAGTTCAGGATCTCATAGCGGATTACGGTTATCTCGCTATTTTTTTGATGCTGGTTCTAGGGATTGTTGGATTGCCGATTCCAGATGAAGTGATGATGACTGTTGTCGGCTACTTCACAAATACGGACGTGCTGAATTATGAGCTTTCAATATTCATCAGCTTTGTCGGAGCTTTGTCAGGTATGCTGATCAGCTACATGATCGGCAGAAAAGCCGGCCGCCCGTTTATCGACAAGTACGGCAAGTGGATCGGATTAAAAGAAAAGAGAATGATGAAAGTAGAAAAATGGATGAATAAATACGGTCCATATTCTCTTATTTTAGGATATTTCATTCCAGGCGTCAGACATATGACGTGTTATTTTTCGGGAATCGGCAAAATGAACTTGAAAACGTATATTTTGTTTGCGGCAATCGGCGCCTTTTTATGGTGCTTTATTTTTATTACAATCGGAAGGGTAATAGGGATTATTCATGTTTAATACGGCTGTAAAGATTCTGTATCGATCATTGATAGAGCTGACGAATCATCGTCTGTCATCCTATCTGATTAAAGGATTTTGCGAGTCTAAAATCAGCAAACCGGTCATTCCGCTTTTTTCAAAACATTTTCGGCTAAATTGGGATGATGTAGACGGATCGGCCGCTGATTACAGTTCGCTGTCCGAATTGTTCATTCGACATATTAAATTGGAGCGGCGCCCAGTTTCAAAAGAGGCGCACGCGGTGGTTAGCCCTGTTGACGGTGTGGTTCAGACGGTAGGAACAATCAACCCGAATCAAACCTTTAGAGTAAAGGGAAAAGATTACTCTTTCGCTGAGCTGACCGGCTGTAAAAGCGCAGACCATCAATACAACGGCGGATACTTCATCGTGCTGTATCTAAGCCCGCGGCATTATCACCGTTTCCATTCTCCGATCAGCTGCAGGTATCAAAAGCTGGCCGAGCTTGGAAATCGTTCTTACCCTGTAAATCAATTAGGGTTAAAATACGGAAAAGACGTGCTGTCGAAAAATTACCGGTTTGTGTACGAGCTGAATGGCGGCACTCGAAATATCCTGATGATTCCCGTCGGCGCGATGAATATTAACTCTATCGTGCAGACGAGTACACGGGACGTGCTGGAGATCGGCGAGGAGCTTGGATATTTTTCATTTGGCTCAACCGTCATATTGATTTTTGAAAAAGACGCGTTCCAGCCGTCAGCCAATTTAACAGAAGGCCAAGAAGTCCAAGTCGGAGAATTGATAGGATACGAAGAACAAAAAGAGGAGCTCGTATAAACGCAGCGCCTCTTTTTTTGAAGAAAGGTGATACTCATGGAGAAACAAATCATCAGCTGGATCAAAGATTATCAGAACACCGGAGATGAAGCCGTCCTGCGGCAAGTGCGGGAAGCGTGCTGGCCGATCGTTGAAGCGGTACTGCAAGGGATGGCAGCAGATGAAGAGCAAGCGAGTGATTTGCGTGTGAAAGGGATCGAGCGGTTTCCATTCATCATCAGCAAATACCAAGCGGATGTGCAGATTCCAGTTGAAACATTTCTACGAAATACGTATCGGTTTTACTTTCATCAGGTGATGAGAGGATCCAGCTAAAGCTTCTTTCAATAGAGAAGCTTTTTTTGTTGGTGAAAAAAGGAAACTTCTTCTGTATCAATCTCGTAATGACTAGAGAACCTTATAGAAAAGGAGAGATTGAATTGAAACGAATGATAGTGAAAACGGCTCTGCCACTGCTGATTGTCTGTTTGGCGTTTACTTCTTTTTCAGCCTCCGCCCGAGCTGCTTCTGAGGAAAAACATTGGAATCGGTGGATTGAACGACATGCACATCCACTAGATTCTGCCGGTGTCTCAAACAAAGACCTTCGATTTCTGGAGAAGGTGCTGAAAGGAAAACGAATCGTTCAGTTAGGAGAAACCACACACGGCGCTGGCGAAATCAATGCAACAAAAGTACGCATGATCAAATACCTCCACGAAGAACTGGGGTACGATGTATTGGCCTTTGAGTCTGGCTTTACCGATACAAATGCATCCTACCTTAATATGGATCAACTTACCTCTAAAAGCACGATGAAAAAATCCATATATCCCGTTTGGCACACAGAAGATGCTGTTGAGCTGTTTGCTTACATGAAAGAGCAAAAAGAGAAAGGCGATCCGCTTATCCTTACGGGTTTTGATATTCAAAGCATGAAGAATTCATTCAATGACGCTGCAAACCAATGGGTCAAAGCAGTGGACCCTGAAAAAGCAGAGCTGCTCTCTCAATCAGAAAATGACTTTTCAACTTTGGTGACAGACAGCAGTACGTTTGAAGAATTTGCGCAAAAGAAAGAAGCGCTTGCGAAAAACTATCAAGAGCTGATCAAGTTCGCTGAAACACATGTTTCAGAGCTAAAAGCACACCTTCCGAAAGAGCCGAAAGCTTATGAGATGTTTATGCATTCCCTTCAGCTGAGAATTGACGTCATGGAAACGTATATGCTGGAAGAAATGAAAGAAAAACTAAAGGATTATCCGGATAATATTGAGGATTTTTCATTCTATATGAGAGACCGCATGATGGCTGAACAATTTCAGTGGGTTGCGGAAACCCTTTATCCGAAGAAGAAGATCATTGTCTGGGGCCACAATTACCATCTTCGCAAACAGAATACCAAAATGATAAAGGACTGGGTAGAGCTAAACGGCCCTAACATGGGTGATTATTTGCCGGAGCGGCTGAAAAAACAAACATATACGATTGGCATTTATGCATATTCAGGCGCCAGTCTCGATAGCGATAATAAGACCGTTACGCCGGTCACAAGCCCGCCGCCGTCTGGAAGTCTTGAAGCCTTGCTGAAAGCTGCGAACCATCCAGCTGTCTTTGTTGATTTTCTCCATACAAAAAACAAGAAAGGCACTTCGTGGATGTACACCCCGCGGACAGCACTCTATTGGGGGATTACGGAAGAGCAGATGATCTTGAAGGAACAATATGACGGTGTCATTTGGCTGGAGCATATCACGCCATCAGTTATTATCAAGTGAGTAGTGTTCCCCCCTGTTATAGTACAGGGGGTTTTTACATATCGCAAAAAAAATCAAAACATATAAGCTGTGATCCATTATTCTAAAACAGAAAGGAGATTGAAGCGTGATATGTATTATGAAAAAGCTATCCAGAAAACAATCGATTGGATTGAATCACATTTACATGAGCAAATATCAAGTGAGGATATTGTAAACGTTTCAGGCTTTTCAAAATTCCATTTTCATCGAATCTTTCAAAAAGAAGTCGGTATGTCGGTTGCTTCTTATATTCGTTTAAGACGTCTTGCTACAGCAGCGGCAGCATTGCTTTATACCGATTTTCGTATTATGGATATTGCTTTGCATTATCAGTTTGAATCTCAAGAAGCATTTACGAGGACGTTCAAAAAGCTGTATCACATGCCGCCTGGAGCATATCGAACATTTATGAAGCGATTGACTGCAAAAAAGGAGGAATCTCGCATGGGGAAAAAAATGAAGGGCTGGTTATTGAACGGGAGCCATCCATTCCAATACGAAATGGGGGTTGACCGGGAAAATGTACATCAGGGAAAAGCTTCAGGGTATTTAAAATCAACGATGGTGCAGGGCAACGGTGAATTTGCGACGATGATGCAGCAATTTAAGGCAGATCGCTATCTAGGAAAAAGGCTTCGGCTATCAAGTTTTATCAAAACAAGAGGAGTGAAGCATTTTGCCTCACTTTGGATGCGGATTGACAGTGCTGTTGACGATGTTCTCCAATTTGACAATATGAGCAACAGGCCTATTACCGGGACAACCAATTGGAATCATTATGCTATTGTTTTAGATGTCCCTGAAAAGAGTGCTGTGATATCTTTTGGTGTCCTATTATCTGGGCCGGGTCAGATGTGGATGGATCATGTTGTTTTTGAAGAGGAACTATAAAATAGTTTTCAGATAACTACTTTAATTAGTAATTTAATGGAAAATACCATTGTATATTAATGAACCCATGTGCCGCTTGGTTTTGTAAGAGCTTGGATATTTTTGTCAGTCTGGGCGGATCTGTTCATCTTTGCGTCATTTTCCTGTATGATATAGTAAGTGTGTGCATAACAACTAACTATAATCGAACAGGGTGTTTAAATCATGGAAAAACAATACAGAGTACTACTTTACTATAAATATGTTCCGATTGAAGATCCAGAGGCGTTTAAAGAGCAGCATCTGGCTTTTTGTAAGGAGCTTGGTTTGTTAGGCCGTATCCTTGTTTCTTCTGAAGGAATTAACGGTACGGTATCAGGTACGGTTGAACAGACTGAAAAATATATGGAAACAATGAAAGCTGATCCTCGTTTTGCCGACATGGTATTTAAAATTGATGAAGCAGAAGGCCATGCGTTCAAAAAAATCTTTGTCCGTCATAAAAAAGAGCTTGTGACGCTTCGTCTTGAAGATGATGTGGATCCGAATGAAACAACAGGTCAGCATTTGAAGCCTGCAGAATTTTATGAGAAAATGCAGGATCCAAACACAATTGTAATTGACGCGCGTAATGATTACGAGTATGATCTTGGCCATTTTAGAGGAGCAGTCCGTCCTGACATCGAAGCCTTCCGTGAATTGCCTGAATGGATCGAAGAACACAAAGACATGCTTAAAGGCAAAAAGATTTTAACATACTGCACGGGCGGCGTGCGCTGCGAAAAATTCTCAGGCTGGCTGGTGAAGCAAGGCTTTGAAGATGTAGCACAGCTTGACGGCGGAATTGTGACATATGGAAAAGATCCTGAGGTGCAAGGCAAGCTGTGGGACGGCCAGTGCTACGTCTTCGATGAAAGAATCAGCGTGCCTGTCAACCGTGTCGAGCATGTGGTTGTCGGAAAAGACTACTTTACAGGTGAACCGTGTGAGCGTTATGTGAACTGCGCAAATCCATCTTGCAACAAAAAGATGATATGCACACCGGAAAATGAGTATAAATATATGCGCAGCTGCAGCCACGAATGTCGTACGAACCCAAGAAACCTATATGTTTCAGAGCACAATATGACAGAAGAAGAAGTAAACGCAAGACTGGCAGCGATTGAAAAAGAAGATCACGTTGCTGCTGAATAATCGAAAGAACACCTCGGGAATGAGGTGTTCTTTTTTATACGCTATCGGTTTGTCCGTTTGCAGAGGCCCATTCTTTTTCGCGGAAGGCCTTTTCCCATTTTGACACCACGATGCAGGCCATCGCATGCCCCGGTACGTTCACGCCTGTTCTCGCCATGTCCATGACACGGTCAACGCCCGCTATTATGGCGACGCCTTCAGCAGGAAGCCCTACAGCATTGGCAGTTGCCAGAAGAACAACAAGCGAGCCTGACGGAACAGCTGCAATGCCTTTACTAGTCATGACAAGCACAAGCATCATCATCAGCTGCTGGGACAATGTCATGTCTACATGAAAGGCCTGCGCCAGAAAAATACAGGAAACTGATAAATATAAACTGGAGCCGTCGCAGTTCAGTGACAAGCCAGAGGGAACGACAAATGATACCACTCGTTTTGGGCAGCCGTATTTCTCCATTCTGTCCATCAGCTGAGGGAGTATGGTTTCGGTGCTGGTGGTGGAAAACGCGATCAAAAACAGATCCCATATCATTTTTAACACTTCGAAATACTTAATATGAAAGATGAGACCGACAAGCGGAAAGAGGACAAAGAGGATCAGGAACAGACCAAGGAACACCGTGCCAACCAGTTTAAACATAGGGAGGAGGAGTTCGATGCCATATTGGCCCACAGAGGCTGCCATCAAGGCTAGCACGCCAATAGGAGCAGTCACCATGACGATTTGCGTGAGTTTGAACATAATTTGAGCGGTGGATTCAAAGAAATTCATCACTGGTTCAGAGGCTTTGCCAATGCCGGCCGCGGCGACACCAAACAAAATCGCAAAGAAGATAACGGCGAGCAAATCATTTCTGGCCATGACGTCAATAATATTTGTAGGAATAATATCAAGGATCATTTGTTTAAAATCAACAACTTTGTCTGTGTAGCCGGAAAGTTCATTGATATCTTTTTTCGCCAAATGGGAGAGGTCAAGCCCGACACCGGGTTTTAAGACATTCGCTAATACAAGTCCAAGCGCCAATACCATCGTGGTAATCACTTCAAACCAAATGATCGTCTTAATCCCGAGACTGCCCATTTTTTTCATGCTTCCGCTTCCTGCAGCTCCGATGACAATAGTAGAAAACACAATTGGCACGACAATCATTTTAATCAAACGAATAAACCCATCTCCGACAGGCCTCAACGCCATCCCAAAATCAGGGAAAAAATGGCCGACTGCTGCGCCGACAGCCAAAGCGATTAAAATTTGGAACGCGATCAATTTCTTCAAACGAATCCCCCTTTTCATGATGATAGGATGAGGCATATTCATATCTTGGTAAATTACATGAAAACACCTTATTTCAAATTTTATTTTGATAGCGCTTTCATTATGTTGGCAAAAAAGTCCTTCGCTTCAGGGGGGACTATCTTACTTCATTTGCATAAAATGGTTATAATTTGCGGATGAGACGGAGAGAGACCAGCGTATTCATCCAAATGAAATGTAGTAACCTTTGAAAAATCGATTTCGCCTGCCTGATAGTCTGAAACCAGCTGCTTGTACAAGCCGACCGGCGTGCTTCCTGTTGCCAGGCCGAGAACGGCATCTTTCTTAGCCTTTCATCATGTTAGCGCTTAACTTACAAAGTTCTTCATAGTGCTCGGCGATTATAATCTTCATGTGACACCCCCTCAAAGAGATAGACAAGCACCATATTTGTTATAACCAATTTAAGATGGTTGTCATTACGAATTTAGCGCCACCGTAATCAAACTTTCAATATTAATTTCTGAAAATTTGTTATAAAAGGAGGATACAAATCTTTCATATGAGGCTGGCAAGTGATATTATGGTCTCAATCAAAAAGAACGGTTGCATACAGAATGGGGAGAATGAAATGACAGCTTTATATTCTGTTATCAAGTTTAAAATCATTGAATTAATGAAGTCGGGCAAGTATCAGGCGAATGATCAGCTGCCGACGGAGAGCGAGTTTTGCGAATAATATGATGTCAGCAGAACAACTGTGAGACTGGCCCTGCAGCAGCTTGAGCTTGAGAGGTATATTAAAAGAATTCAAGGGAAAGGAACATTTGTATCGGCTGCAAAAATACAATCGCCGATTCCGCATAAGATTACAAGCTTTGCAGAACAAATGAGGGGCCTGCGTTCTGAATCAAAAGTGCTTGAACTCGTGGTGATACCTGCTGATCACTCCATTGCCGAGCTTTTGAAAATGAGAGAGAATGACCCTGTCAACAAGCTTGTCAGGGTCAGATACGCCGAGGGGGAGCCCTTGCAGTATCACACCTCCTATATTCCCTGGAGACCCGCACCGGGGCTGGCACAGGAAGAGTGCACAGGCTCGCTGTTTGAACTGTTAAGGACAAAATACAATATTGAAATCAGCAGAGGCACAGAATCAATCGAGCCGATTTTAACCGATGAAACGATCAGCGGCCACTTGTTAACCAATGTCGGAGCACCGGCATTTTTATCAGAATCTCTCACCTATGATAAAAATGAAGAAGCAGTGGAATATGCGCAAATTATTACGCGAGGAGTCCGATGAAATTCACCGTAGAACAGTCATATCATTCATAAAGTGATGCGTGACGATGAAAGGGATGGTGGTTTTATGTTTCTATTGATGAATGGAAAGGCGCTGTGGGGGGCTGTGATTGCTGCTTTCATCCTTTCAATCGTGTTTTACCCATTTCTTCCGGCGGAGATGCCGATTCACTATGATGGAACGAACAGCCCGGATCTGACGGTGAACAAGCTGGCGGGGACTGTAATACTGCCTGTTATGATGGTTGTGTTTGCATGGGCGCGGAAGATCAATTGGCAATTTGTGATTGCAGTATATCTTTTGCTGATTTGCCATATGGTCGTCCTGTATTTAGCAGTCTAAAATGAGGCAGCCAGATTGAATCTGGCTGTTTCGGCGTGCCGGCAAACTCTTGCACTCGTCGTCAGCCGGCACGTTGGTGCTCACCAGTTATGAAAGAAACGGCAGCTAATTGCCCCAAGTGTCCTGCCTAATGCCGCCGTCATCACATTTTGTGAGAGCACCTTTAATGCTCGTCCTTCCTAGACTTCAAGGGTTATCAATCACACTGAAAAAAGATAACAAAAGCCTAAAACGGGCAGTTTTTCTTTTATTTCATCTTCATTTGACAAAGAATGTGGTGTATAATAGCTGATGATCATAAAGAATATTCTGAAATTTGCAGGTGTAGAGCGGCGTATAATCAAAGAAGAGGCTGTATACTTTTTTAACTTTAAAAAGACTGAATATTAAAACAACTATGCTGTGAAAGGTGTGCTGATCAGATTGAATAAGCTTATTGAACGAGAAAAAACTGCATTTCATAAGGAAAAGCCCGAACCTTCATCCTTGGAATTCGGGAAATATTTTACAGATTATATGTTTGTGATGGATTATGAAGAGGGAATGGGCTGGTACCATCCGAGAATTGAGCCGTACGCGCCGCTTACGCTTGATCCGTCTGCATCTGTTTTTCACTACGGCCAGGCTGTCTTTGAAGGATTAAAAGCGTACAGAACAGAAGATGGCAGAGTGCTGCTGTTCCGTCCGGATCAAAACATCAAACGGCTGAACAGATCGTGTGAGCGCATGAGTATGCCGCCTTTAGACGAAGAGCTGGTGCTTGAGGCATTGATGCAATTAGTTGAGCTGGAGAAGGATTGGGTTCCAAAGGAAAAGGGTACGTCACTGTATATACGTCCGTTTGTCATTGCCACAGAACCAAGTCTCGGTGTGAAGGCATCCAAGAGCTATACGTTCATGATTGTGCTTTCGCCTGTCGGCTCCTATTATGGCGACGATCAGCTGAAGCCAGTTAGAATCTACGTCGAAGATGAGTACGTGCGGGCGGTGAACGGCGGAGTCGGAAGTGCAAAAACGTCCGGAAATTACGCGGCCAGCCTTCAGGCGCAGCAGAAAGCGAATGAGCTGGGCTATGACCAGGTGCTGTGGCTGGATGCCATTGAAAAGAAATACGTGGAAGAAGTAGGGAGCATGAACATCTTTTTCGTTATGAACGGGGAAGCTGTCACACCGGCATTAAGCGGAAGTATTTTAAGCGGAATTACGCGTGCGTCTGCGATTGAGCTGATTCGGAGCTGGGGCATTCCGGTTCGTGAAGAGAGAATTTCGATTGACGAGATTTACGCGGCTTCTGCACGCGGAGAATTGACAGAGGTCTTCGGCACGGGAACTGCAGCAGTCGTTACGCCTGTCGGTGAACTCAATATTCATGGGAAAACGGTGATTGTAGGCGACGGGCAAATCGGGGATATCTCGAAAAAGCTGTATGAAACGATAACAAATATTCAGCTTGGGAAAGTGAAGGGGCCGTTCAACTGGACGGTGGAAGTTTGAAGATGAAACAGAACCTGCTCGGAGGCAGGTTCTGTTTATTCTGAATGAGTGATATCAGCAGTCGGCTGGCTTATGCGGTTTTTCGCATAATATGCTGCATAACAGATGGCCATAAACGGTATGCCGCAATACAGTGCGATTCGTTGATTCGGATCAAAGGCTATGCCGATGACGGAAGCCAGGCATAACAGGAACGCGGCAATCGGCACGAACGGATACAAAGGGGTCCGGTAAGACAAATCGGCTACCTTGTTTCCAGCTTCTACATAACGTTTTCTGAACATGAATTGAGAAGCGGCGATACCCATCCACACGACAACAACCGCAAACCCGGAAATCGACACGAGCACAACGTATACAGTGTCTGGCGCAAATACGCTGGACAGCAATGACAGAATGCCGCCGATCATACTGAATACCAGCGCGTTAAACGGGGTTCCTTTTGACGTCAGCTTTGCAAATGTAGGGTGAAGCGTTTTTTCTTTTGATAAAGACCACAGCATCCGGGAAGAAGCGTAAAGTCCGGAATTAGCAGCTGACAGAATCGCTGTCAGGATGACAAAGTTCATGATATCGGCTGCATACGGGACACCGACTCTGTCAAAGACAGCGACAAACGGGCTTTTGATAACGCCTGCATCTTGTATCGGAATCATTCCTGACAGCACGAATATCGTTCCGACAAAAAAGAGTGAAAGACGCCAGACCGTTGTTTTAATTGCTTTTGGTATCGTCTTGTCGGGATCAACGCTTTCTCCGGCGGCGATTCCGATCAGTTCAGTTCCCGAGAAGGCAAAATTAACGGAAAGCATTGTCATCAAGATCGGGACAAATCCATTGGGAAAGAGCCCGCCTTCCGCTGTGAAGTTGGACAGCATCGGAGCGGCTTCTCCGCCTTGAATCGGGAGGATGCCGAACATGGCAGAGCCGCCTAAAAGAATAAACAATATAATGGCTAATACTTTAATGCTGGAAAACCAAAATTCTGATTCAGCGAAAAACTTGACTGAAAATGCGTTCAGCAAGAAAATGAACAGCGCAAAGACGGCACTCCACATCCAAACGGACGTATGGGGGAACCAGCGCTGCATTAACAGGCCGGCTGCAGTGAATTCTGATCCCAATGCCACGGTCCATGTCAGCCAGTACAGCCAAGCAACCGTGAACCCGGTGCCCGGCCCTATGTATTTCGCAGCATAGGTGTGAAAGGCGCCCGTGACAGGCATGGCCACTGACAGCTCACCGAGGCACAGCATGACCAAATAGACGATTCCGGCGCCGACTAAGTAGGCGAGTATCGTTCCCGCGGGGCCTGCTTGCTGAATGGTATAGCCAGAGCTTAAAAACAGCCCGGTTCCGATGACACCCCCTAAGGAAAGCATAAAGAGGTGCCGGCTTTTCATACTTCTCTGAAAGTTTGTCTCATTCTTGTTGTGAGCAGATTTCATCTTTTTCCAACTTTCTATCGGCGATTTATTTCATTCCTAATAAAAAATCTCATGTCAGCGAGTGACACGAGACTCCGGAGAACCGGCTTTTAGATAGAATATACAAACAATTCCGATAAGTCAAGTTGTTTTTAAAGCGTGCGCCCATGTTGCAATTTCTTTGATATCTTCAGGTTTTGTCCGGCAGCAGCCGCCAATCAGCTTTGCTCCTTTTTCATGCCACATACGTGCGCTTTGTCCGTATGGTACTGCGCATGCTGCGCCGTTCCACGTTTTTGTCTCCGGATCATATTGCTCGCCTGAATTTGGGTAGACGATGATCGGTTTTGATGTGTGCTTTTTTAACGCTTCTATTAAAGAAGGGATATGCTGAAGCGGCGTGCAGTTGATGCCGAGCGCTGCAACTTGGCGGTGCTCATCAAGCCATGACGCGCAGTCAGCGGCAAGTGTTCCGTCACTGATATGCAGGCCGTCTTTTGCACTGAAGCTGATCCACGCATACGTTTCGGGAAATTCCTTCAACAGCCGGACAATCGCTTTTGCTTCGGTCAGACACGGAATTGTCTCGCATGCCAAAACATCAGCTCCGGCTTCGATCAGCGCTTTCATACGGGGCCGATGAAATTCAACAAGCTCATCCTCTGTAATTCCGTAGTGACCCCGATACTCAGACCCGTCTGCAAGATATGCGCCATAAGGGCCTACAGAAGCCGCAATGATTGGTTTTGGCCGATTCAGACGGTTCTCTTCAAGTGCCCAAAATTCATCACGCGCTACAGCTGCGATGCTGACGGACATCTCGATGAGCCGGCGTGCTTTCGCTTCGCTCAGCCCGCGTGCCGCAAAGCCTTCAAATGTAGACTGGTAGCTGGCGGTAATCGCACAGTCAGCGCCTGCCGCGAAATAATCAGTATGAACTTGTTTAATCAGGTCCGGCTCTTCCATCAGGATTTTTGCCGACCAAAGACTGTCGTTCAAATCACAGCCCTTGCGTTCAAGCTCGGTCGCCATGGCGCCGTCTAGCACAATAAGCGGGTATGTATCTAGTATATGTTGGATAGGGTTCATAGAATGTATCGATGCCTTCTTTCAGATTTTTTGAAAAGATATGAAAATCGTAATGGAGGCTTACGTGTTTGTCAATAAACGCAAAAGAAAAGGGTGCTCAGCCCGTATGTCTGAACACCCTTCTTTTACGAAATTTGTTTGTTGTGTTTGTCAGTCTGTGTGTCAGAAAGCGGCCAGCATTCAATGCCATTGTGGTTTTTGAGCACACTTTTATAAAAGACCGGGTCTTTGCCTGCTTTTTTCTGGCGTGTATAGTCTTGGAGTGCCGCAAAAACGACCTTTGATAATAAGAAAATTGCAATTAAATTCACGACGACCATCAAGCCCATAAACAAATCAGCCAGATCCCAGACGAGCTGGACTTTGGCAACACAGCCAAACACAATCATTGCAAGCACGCCGATACGGTAGACAAAAATCAGTTTTTTGCTTTTGTTCAAAAAGCCGATATTGGTTTCGCCATAATAATAGTTTCCGATTAAAGCACAGAATCCGAATAACAAAATCAGAATGGCGAGAAAACCTGATGCCCATGAACCGACATGGGAGCTGAGAGAAGCTTGTGTCAACGCGATCCCGCTCAGTCCCGGAGTATGGTAGGCATCCGAAAACAGGATGATAAAGGCGGTGCTTGTACAAATAACTAGCGTATCTGACAGCACACCAAGCGCTTGAATCAGTCCCTGTTTGACAGGATGGCTTGTCGTTGCGGTGGCAGCGGCATTCGGTGCACTTCCCATTCCCGCTTCGTTTGAAAAGATTCCACGTCTGACACCCTGCATTAAGGCTGCACCTAAAGCGCCGCCAGCGGCCTGGTCAAAACCAAATGCATTTTTCACGATCAGTGCAATCACGTCCGGCAGCTGGGTAATGTTAGTGAGAATTACGAAAAACGCAACTCCGATATACAGGACAGCCAATACGACGACAATGGATTCAGCCAGCTTCGCAATGCGCTTTACGCCGCCGAAAATAATCGTGCCGAACACAGCAATTAAAATGAGTCCCAATGTCAGACGGTTTGTGCCGAACGCATTTTCAAAGGCGAGACTGACTGTATTTGATTGGACCGAGTTAAAGACAATACCGAACGATAAGGTAATTAACACAGCGAAAAGCGCGCCCATCCACCTTTTGTTCAGTCCTTTTTCCATGTAATAAGCCGGCCCGCCGCGGAAGCCGTTTGCATCTTTTACTTTATAAATCTGTGCCAGTGTGCTTTCCACAAAGCTTGATGCTGATCCGATAATGGCGATCATCCACATCCAGAAGATTGCACCTGGCCCGCCTAGTGCAATGGCGATGGCAATGCCCGTAATATTTCCTGTTCCGACACGGGCCGCCATGCTGATGCAAAACGCTTGGAACGGAGAAATGGTATTTTTCGACCGGGAAGCAGCACCTTCTCTTAATACCCTGACCATTTCTTTCAGCATGCGAACCTGTAAAAACTTAAGCCTGAACGTAAAATAAATTCCCAGCGAAAGGAGCAAAACAATTAATAGCTTTGACCACAATAGATCATTTGCGACACCGACGATATGTTCCAGGATTTGCTGCATACAATCACCTCTTTTTTATGTTTAAAAAATGCTGAGCTCCCACTCCTGCGCCATATGTTTCAGCAGCATACCGCCAGTGAGGCTGTTGCCGTATTCGTCAATAGCAGGCCCGTAAATGCCGATACCACACCCGGATTGAAAAGGCTGTTCTCTTCTGGCACTTGGAGGAACGAGAGCCATGATGCCGCCGGAGACGCCGCTTTTGGCCGGCACGCCGACAAACGCCGCATACTTGCCTGAAGCGTTGTACATACCGCACGTCAGCATTAACGCCTTGGCCAATTTTGCCACGTCTTTAGGGATCACTTGCTGTTGTCGAATCGGATGATAGCCGTCATGGGCAAGGATCAGGCCGATCAATGCAATGTCTTCTGTCGTGCTCTCCATGGCGCATTGCTTCAAATACACCTCGAGTGTTTCTTCTACATCTGCTTCTAAAAAGTTTGTTTCTTTTAAATAGTAGGCCAGCGCCCTGTTGCGGTGGGCGGTTTCCCATTCAGACTGAAACACTTCCTCATGAATTTTCGGCCGTTTTCCTACCAAGGTTTCCATCACCGAGTAAAGAAACTCGAGCTTATCATGTGCCGATTCTCCGGGAAGAATCGAAGCGATAGTAAGGGCACCCGCGTTAATCATAGGATTAAACGGCTTTCCCGGCTTGTTGATTTCGAGCCGAATGATTGAATTAAAGGCGTCACCTGTCGGCTCGACATCTACACGGTCCAGCACATAGGGAATGCCGCGGCTCATGCAGGCGGCGATAAAGCTGATCACTTTTGAAATGCTTTGCAGGGTAAAAGGGACGTTCCAATCGCCGGCATGTATCATCGTTCCGTCAGGCTCCAATATACAAATGCCGAGCTGTGAGTCATTGACTTTTCCTAAAGCGGGGATATAGTTTGCACTTTGTCCATTGGCGGCAAAGGGACGATAGCGCTCCACCCAATCATGCAGCTGAGACGCTGTATCTATTTCTATTTGGGGCTCTTTTATCAATTCTTTCATCGAATTCCTCCTCACTGTTTTTCTTTTTTAGGACTGAGGTTTATCAAAACGAAGGCTGAAGGGGCATTAAACGCTTTCATAAAAGCGGAAGGTATATTTACTGTATAATGGCGACTACAGAATCATACAAAATACGACAAAAATGACTTGAAAATAAGCCGTAAGATTTATAAAAACCTCATGTTCTAGGCCAAAAGAAATTTGCAGGTTTCCTGCCAGTTCCCCAAAATAGAATCGAGGATGTGATTATCATAAAACTGGAACGTTTCTTTGAAAAAGACGAATATATACTGGCTCTCATGCTGATTACGGTGCCGCTGGCCGGTGAACTGAAATTTTATCCTCTCAATGAAGAATTCAGGGTCAGCTTTGGCGCACCGGTTTTTTTCTTCTTTTTATTGTTGCTGAGGCATGTGCCTGCTGTGCTGCCGGGTTTTCTGACTGGAGCGGCGGTTTTCGTCTTTCGCGTCTTTCTGGAATTATGGGGCGGGGGACACAATGGACTGACTCCAATACTGTATGACCAAGCGTCTGGCTTTTTCTTTTATATGACTTACGCCTGTCTATTTTCCGTATTAAAGGCTAATCGTTTCTGTGAACGACCCTTTATGCTCGGTTTTATCGGGTTTATGATTGAAATTGTGTCAGATTGTGTCGAGTTGGCCGTGCAGTTTCTCATTTTCCATACGGTTGTCACGCCTGCGAAAGTTACGGATATCGCGGTAATTGCGATTTCTCACACATTTATCGTAATGAGCTTTTATACTGTGCTGAAGCTGTATGAAACGCAGTCGAGAGAAAAACAAACAAGGCAGCAGCATGAGCACATGCTGATGATCGTTTCCAATTTATATGAGGAAACGGTGCATTTAAAAAAGACATTGAAAACGACAGAGAAAGTGACAAACGATTCGTATCAGCTCTATCGGGAAGTGAAGGGCAAGGATAATCAGCTCAGCGGAAGAATCCTAAGGCTGGCCGGAGAAATTCATGAAGTGAAAAAGGACAACCAGCGAATATTCGCAGGGCTTTCAAAACTGATTTCTAATGAGAGCTTAAGAGATTATATGAGGGCTTCTGATTTGCTGCAGCTTGTGATTCGAATGAATGAAAAGTACGCTGAAGCACTAGGGAAACAGATTGATTTTCAATGCTCGATAGAAGGGGAGCATGACGATTATCACGTATTTATTGTGCTTTCGATTGTGAATAATCTAACGTCAAATGCGGTTGAAGCAATGGGTAAAGAGGGAATGATCAGCCTGAGGCTCCGTAAGCCAAATGAGAGTATGGTAGAATTCCAGGTGGAAGACAATGGTCCCGGTATTTCTGAAAAAATAGGAGACATTGTGTTTGACCCGGGCTTTACTTCAAAATATGACGAATTTGGCACGCCTTCTACGGGAATCGGACTTTCCTACGTGAAGGAAATCGTGACTGAACTAGATGGGGATATTACGTTTGATAATCAGCAGCGGGGAGTGGTGTTTGCCATCAGGCTGCCTGTCCGGCATTTGATTCAGAAAGGATGAACCGAAAGCTATGCGTTTTTTTATCGCTGATGATGACCGTGCAGTACGGTCAATTTTAAGGCAGATCATTGAGGATGAGGATCTCGGGGAAGCTGCTGGTGAAGCGGACGACGGGAGCCAGGTGGAAGGGCATATGCTGCAATTCAAACAGATTGATATTTTATTAATTGATCTGTTAATGCCCGGGAGAGACGGCATTGAGACAATTCGCCAGCTCCACAATACGTACTCCGGCAAAATCGTGATGATCTCTCAAGTGGAAGCGAAGGAAATGGTCGGAGAAGCGTACTCGCTCGGCATCGAATATTTTATCCATAAGCCGATTAACCGCATTGAAATTGTGACGGTTCTTCAAAAGGTGAAGGAGCGGATCGAGCTTGAGCAATCGATTGGGGCTATTCAGCACTCTCTAAGCCGGCTTGTCAATCGGACTGAACAGAAAGCGCGTCCCCAGCAGCACAGTGACAAAGGCTTAAAAGAAGCAGGAACATTCCTGTTGTCCGAGCTGGGCATGATGGGGGAAGGCGGTGCACATGATCTCATGGCGGTGCTGCAGTATTTAGCAGAACATGAGCAATCTGAGCCTTATGATAAACATATCCCTTCGCTCAAACAGATCTTCACCCAAGTAGCAGAACGGAAGCTGGGGGCGGGTGCATCCGAAACGGAAGTCAATCGAGAAATAAAAGCCTCTGAGCAGCGCATCCGCAGAGCGATTATCCATTCACTGCACCATTTTGCTTCATTGGGCACAACTGATTTTTCAAATCCGAAATTTGAAACCTATGCATCGAAATTTTTTGATTTTCCGGTTGTCAGCCAGAAAATGAAAGAACTCCAATCCAAGGATGCAAAACCTCTCGCCCCTGCAAGAGTGAATATGAAAAAATTCATCCACGTGTTCTTTTTAGAAGCGAAGCTTTTGCACGAGACGATGAAACAAAGAAGGGTTTAAACCAAAACAGCCGGCTGTTCCGGCTGTTTTTTTGTTGCGCCAGAACCGCGGTGGGACAGCGATTCCCTGTTTTTTTATAAAATATTAGAAAATAAAGATATTGACTTATTGTTTATTTGTCTTACAATTAAACAAAAAGATATAGGGAAGGAGCGGATGCGAAACCAAACAATAAAGCGCTTTCAGTTAGGGGCTGTATAAATAAATAACAGGAGGTTATGTTGATGAGCCGTATGAGAAAAGCACCCGCTGGAATCTTAGGTTTTCCGGTTGCACCTTTTAACACACAAGGAAAACTGGAGGAAGAAGCTCTTTTTCAAAATATCGAGTTTTTGCTGGAAGAAGGCTTGGAAGCGATTTTTATCGCTTGCGGGTCTGGTGAATTTCAATCTCTCAGCCAGAAAGAATACGAGCAAATGGTAGAAGTCGCAATCTCAGCAGCCGGAGGAAAGGTTCCGGTTTACACAGGGGTGGGCGGTAACCTCAGCACAGCGCTTGAATGGGCGCAGCTGTCGGAGAAAAAAGGCGCCGACGGCTACTTGATCCTGCCTCCGTATTTGGTGCATGGCGAACAGGAGGGGCTGTATCAGTATGCGAAAACGATTATTGAAAGCACCGATCTCAATGCGATTCTTTATCAGCGCGATAATGCCATTCTCTCTCTTGAACAGATCAAGCGGCTGACCGAGTTTGAACAGCTTGTCGGTGTGAAGGACGGTGTGGGAAATATGGATTTGAATATTAACCTCGTCTATACGCTTGGCGACCGTTTAGAATGGCTTAACGGAATGCCGATGGCTGAAGTGACGATGCCGGCTTACCTGCCGATCGGGTTTCACTCCTATTCTTCAGCGATTTCAAATTATATCCCGCATATTTCCCGAATGTTCTATGACGCATTGAAAAACGGAAATGACGAGCTGGTGAAGGAGCTCTATCAGCGTGTGATTCTTCCGATCAACGACATTCGCAAACAACGAAAAGGATATGCCGTATCTTTAATTAAAGCGGGCATGGAGATCATGGGATTGAACGTGAGAAACACAGCCAGACCGCCTGTCGGCCCGGTTGAAAAAGAACACTATCAGCAATTAGAAGCGATTTTGAAGCAGGCGGCTGACCGTTTTCCGAAAAAAGCCGCGACGGTTTGATGAACATGAAACATGAAAGGGGAATGAGCATGTCTGTGATCACGGAACAAAACACGTATCTCAACTTTATTAATGGAGAGTGGGTTAAGTCTCAATCAGGCGATATGGTCAAGGTCGAAAACCCTGCGGATGTGAATGATATTGTCGGCTATGTACAGAATTCAACGACAGAAGATGTGGAACGGGCTGTCGCGGCTGCCAATGAAGCCAAAACGGCTTGGAGAAAGCTGACGGGAGCCGAGCGGGGCCAATTCTTATACAAAACAGCGGATATTATGGAGCAGCACTTAGAGGAAATCGCCGCCTGCGCAACGCGTGAGATGGGAAAAACACTGCCCGAAGCGAAAGGGGAAACAGCCCGCGGAATTGCGATTCTGCGCTATTACGCCGGAGAGGGCATGCGCAAAACGGGTGACGTTATTCCGTCTACTGACAAAGACGCGCTTATGTTCACCACCCGTGTTCCGCTCGGTGTGGTCGGCGTGATTTCTCCGTGGAACTTCCCGGTGGCGATTCCGATTTGGAAAATGGCACCGGCATTGGTATACGGCAATACCGTTGTCATCAAACCGGCGACAGAAACAGCCGTTACATGCGCAAAAATCATCGCCTGCTTTGAAGAAGCCGGGCTTCCTGCAGGAGTCATCAATCTGGTGACAGGCCCGGGTTCTGTTGTCGGACAGGGACTTGCTGAGCATGAAGGTGTAAATGCCGTTACGTTTACTGGTTCAAATCAAGTCGGGAAAATCATCGGGCAAGCAGCTTTAGCGAGAGGAGCCAAATATCAGCTGGAAATGGGCGGCAAAAACCCTGTCATTGTAGCCGATGACGCTGACCTTGAAGTTGCGGCAGAAGCCGTCATTACGGGTGCCTTCCGTTCAACCGGCCAGAAGTGCACCGCGACAAGCCGCGTCATCGTGCAAAGCGGAATTTACGACCGTTTTAAAGAAAAACTGCTCCAGCACACAAAGGATATTACGATCGGAGACAGCTTAAAAGAGGATGTCTGGTTGGGACCGATTGCCAGCAAGAATCAGCTGGATAACTGCTTGTCGTACATTGAGAAAGGCAAACAGGAGGGCGCTTCCCTTTTGATAGGAGGAGAAAAGCTGGAGGACGGCAAATATCAAAACGGCTATTATGTTCAGCCTGCCATTTTTGACAATGTGACATCTGAGATGACGATTGCCCAAGAAGAAATTTTCGGTCCGGTGATTGCCCTGATCAAGGTTGACTCGATGGAGGACGCGCTGGACATTGCCAATGATGTGAAGTTCGGCTTAAGCGCATCCATTTTCACACAAAACATCGGCCGAATGCTTTCATTTATTGACGGAATTGAAGCCGGGCTTGTCCGAATTAACGCGGAAAGTGCGGGTGTTGAGCTTCAGGCGCCTTTTGGCGGCATGAAGCAGTCGAGCTCCCACTCCCGTGAACAGGGGGAGGCAGCGAAGGACTTTTTCACTGCGATCAAAACCGTTTTTGTGAAGCCGTAATGATGCTGGAAAGAGGCGGACGTGTCTCTTTCCTAGCTTTATCACAGCCAGCATATGATTCTCTACTTTGAAAAGGAGAAGATACTATGAAAAAAGAATATGCGAATGTTTCACCGGCGGGCAAAAAAACGTCTGTGCGCTGGTTCATCGTTTTTATGCTGTTTCTTGTGACCTCTATTAACTACGCGGATCGGGCGACGCTTTCCATCACGGGAGATTCCGTCCAGCACGATCTGGGATTGAACTCGGTCGCCATGGGATATGTCTTTTCTGCTTTTGGCTGGGCCTATGTCATCGGGCAGCTTCCGGGCGGCTGGCTGCTTGACCGGTTTGGTTCAAAGACTGTTATTGCATTAAGCATCTTTTTCTGGTCGTTTTTCACGCTGCTGCAAGGGTCGATTGGTTTTTTCACCGCCGGCACAGCGATTATCCTGCTGTTTGCACTACGTTTTCTGGTCGGCTTGTCCGAAGCGCCTTCATTTCCAGGAAACAGCAGAGTTGTTGCCTCATGGTTCCCAAGCTCCGAGCGCGGGACAGCTTCAGCCTTTTTTAATTCAGCTCAATACTTCGCAATCGTCATTTTTTCTCCTTTAATGGGCTGGCTCACCCACTCTTTCGGCTGGCATTCTGTCTTCGTTGTCATGGGTGCCGCGGGCATTCTTCTGGCTGTTATCTGGCTAAAAACGGTGTATGAACCAAAAAAACATCCGAAGGTCAATGAAGCTGAGCTTGCGTACATCGAACAGGGTGGCGGCCTGATTTCCATGGATGACAGCAAAAGCAAGCAAGAAACAGAATCGAAATGGCCTTATATCAAACAGCTGTTAACGAACCGCATGCTGATCGGCGTGTACATCGCGCAATATTGCATTACGACTCTCACCTATTTCTTTCTCACATGGTTTCCGGTATATTTGGTTCAGGCCCGCGGCATGTCTATCCTTGAAGCAGGGTTTGTCGCTTCCCTGCCGGCGCTGTGCGGATTTGCCGGCGGTGTGCTTGGGGGGATTGTGTCAGACATCTTACTGAAAAAAGGCCGTTCGCTGACCTTTGCAAGAAAAGCGCCGATCATTCTCGGCATGCTGCTGTCTTGCAGTATGATTGTCTGTAACTATACAGATTCGGCGTGGCTCGTCGTCGTCATTATGTCACTTGCGTTTTTCGGAAAAGGCTTCGGCGCATTGGGGTGGGCTGTCGTGTCGGACACGTCTCCGAAAGAGTGTGCAGGATTAAGCGGCGGTTTGTTCAACACTTTCGGAAATATTGCCTCAATTACAACACCGATTATTATCGGCTACATTGTGAATGCGACAGGATCCTTTAATGGCGCGCTCATGTTTGTCGGCGCTAACGCGGTTGCGGCGATTCTCAGCTATTTGCTGCTGGTCGGGCCGATCAAACGGGTCGTGTTAAAGAAACACGAGCAGGACCCCGATCAATCATTGCCTGTCTAATACTTATGAAAGCGCTTTATAAGAGGAGGAAAATAAATGAGTTCACCCATACAAGAGCAGGTTCAAAAAGAAAAGAGATCGAATATTCCTACAATTTGTGAGATGAAGGTGATCCCTGTTGCGGGACATGACAGCATGCTGCTGAATCTAAGCGGCGCACACAGCCCATTCTTCACCCGGAATATCGTGATATTAACCGATACTAGCGGAAATCAGGGAGTCGGGGAGGTGCCTGGCGGAGAACACATTCGCCGCACACTGGAGCTGGCTGTGCCGCTTGTAATCGGAAAGTCCATTGGCGCATACCAGTCGATATTGCAAGCGGTCAGAAAGCAGTTTGGCGATCAGGACAGGGGAGGACGCGGCATCCAGACGTTTGATTTGCGCACAACTGTTCATGCCGTCACAGCACTGGAAGCAGCTTTGTTAGATTTGCTCGGAACGTTTCTTCAGGAACCAGTCGCGGCTTTGCTGGGCGAAGGGAAGCAGCGTGATGAAGTGAAAATGCTAGGCTACCTCTTTTACATCGGCGATCGAAAGCGGACGACTCTGCCGTATCAAAGCGATGAGCAGTCAGATTGTGGGTGGTTCCGTCTCCGCCATGAAGAAGCGCTGACCCCAGAGGCCATTGTACGTCTTGCTGAATCCGCGCAGGAGCGCTATGGCTTTCAGGATTTCAAGCTGAAAGGCGGGGTACTGCGGGGAGAGGATGAAATCGAAGCTGTCACTGCATTGGCGAAACGTTTTCCGGAGGCAAGGATCACTCTTGATCCGAACGGGGCATGGTCATTAGAGGAAGCGATTGCATTATGCAAAGGAAAGCATGATGTGCTTGCATATGCAGAAGATCCGTGCGGGGATGAGAACGGCTACTCCGCCCGAGAAGTAATGGCTGAATTCCGCCGTGCGACAGGGCTTCCAACTGCGACAAATATGATTGCGACCGACTGGCGGGAAATGGGTCATGCGATCCAGCTTCATGCGGTGGATATTCCGCTGGCTGATCCTCATTTCTGGACGATGCAGGGTTCGGTGCGGGTTGCGCAAATGTGCCATGATTGGGGCTTGACATGGGGCTCCCATTCCAACAACCACTTTGATATCTCCCTTGCGATGTTTACCCATGTGGCAGCAGCGGCTCCGGGACGCATCACGGCGATTGATACCCATTGGATCTGGCAGGACGGGCAGCGTTTAACGAAACAGCCTTTTGAGATTTCTGATGGCTGCGTCAAGGTGCCGACTAAGCCTGGTCTTGGCGTTGACATTGATATGGAACAAGTGGAAAAAGCGCATGAACTCTATCGAAAAATGAATTTAGGCGCACGGAATGACGCGATCCCTATGCAGTATCTGATCAGGAATTGGGAGTTTGACCGGAAACGACCGTGTCTTGTGCGATAAGTTTGATTGCAAATATTGTCATATCGGCTATTTTGTCTTACAATTGAACAACTGAAGGGAGAGTTGTTCGTGTACGAAGGTTTAGAAGATCTGAAAGTCGATACAGTCGATCGGAAAACATTAGCCAAGCAGGTCATTGAACGGATTGTCCATTTATTGTCGAGCGGACAGTTAAAGGCTGGAGACAAATTGCCGACTGAAATGGAACTGATGGATATTTTGCATGTCAGCAGGCCGGTGCTTCGCGAGGCTTTGAGTTCACTTGAAACACTGGGCGTCATTACGAGAAAAACCCGCGGCGGTACGTATTTCAACGATAAAATCGGCATGCAGCCATTTTCCGTCATGCTTGCCTTGGCCACTGATAATCTTCCGGCTATCATTGAAGCGCGGATGGCGTTAGAACTCGGGCTTGTGACGATTGCCGCGGAAAAAATCAATGAGGATGAGCTTCAGCGTTTGCAGAAGACAATCGACGACATCGCCAGCAGCACTGACAATCTTTATGGTGAAGCAGATAAAGAATTCCATCGCATTATTGCATTAAGTGCCAATAACCCCGTTGTTGAAGGGATGATTCAGTCCCTCTTGATCACCCATGCGAAAATTGATACTCAGATTCCGTACAGGGAGAGGGATGTAACGGTCGAATATCACAAAAAAATCTACGATGCTCTTGCGAAAAGAGACCCCTACAAAGCGCATTACCACATGTATGAGCATCTGAAATTTGTCCGTGACAAAATTTTGAAGGGCATGGATGAGATATAATTGACAGCCGCAGTTGACACGGATGAGCTGCGGCTTTTTTGAACCGATTTAGAAAACGCTTACTATGATATGAGGAGTGATTTTCAGATGGCGATGAACCTCAGAAAGAACCAAGCGCCCCTTTACATCAAAGTGAATGAAAAAGATAACACGGCGATTATTGTTAATGACGGAGGACTGCCAAAGGGCACTGTTTTTTCATGCGGTCTCGTACTTGAAGAGGATGTCCCTCAAGGCCATAAGGTGGCCTTAACCGACCTGTATCAAGGAGATGAGATTGTTCGTTACGGGGAGGTAATCGGTTTTGCCGATGAGACGATCAAACGCGGGAGCTGGGTAAGGGAAGCCCTCGTAAGAATGCCCGCTCCTCCGGCTTTAGACGATCTTCCTCTCGCGAACAGAGTGTCCAAACCGGTTCCGCCTCTTGAAGGCTACACGTTTGAAGGGTATCGAAATGCGGACGGCAGTGCGGGGACGAAAAATATTCTCGGTATCACCACAAGTGTTCAGTGTGTCGTTGGCGTCTTGGATTATGCAGTCAAACGGATAAAAGAAGAGCTGCTGCCGAAATATCCAAATGTCGATGATGTCATACCGCTGCATCATCAATACGGCTGCGGTGTGGCGATCAATGCACCGGATGCCGTCATTCCCATTCGTACGATTCAGAATCTCGCGAAGCATCCGAATTTCGGCGGGGAAGTAATGGTGATCGGATTAGGATGTGAAAAGCTCCTCCCGGCAAGAATTGCTTCTGAGAATCAGGATGACATTCTGTCACTTCAGGATCACCGAGGTTTTGCGGCAATGATTCAGTCCATTTTAGAAATGGCGGAAGAACGCTTAATCAGGCTGAATAGCAGAACCCGTGTGACCTGCCCTGTTTCTGATCTTGTCATCGGCCTGCAATGCGGCGGCAGTGATGCGTTTTCCGGCGTGACAGCCAATCCTGCGGTGGGGTATGCCGCTGATTTATTGGTTCGCGCAGGTGCAACTGTTTTGTTTTCTGAGGTGACAGAGGTGCGGGATGCGATTCATTTATTAACGCCGCGGGCTGAGAGTGAAGAGGTCGGACATTCGCTGATTGAAGAGATGAAATGGTATGACAGCTATCTCCGGCGGGGGGAAGCGGACCGAAGCGCGAATCCGTCACCAGGCAATAAAAAAGGCGGGTTATCCAATGTGGTGGAAAAAGCGTTAGGCTCGGTAGCGAAATCAGGCACAAGCCCTATCTCCGGCGTGCTCGGCCCAGGTGAAAAGGCGGAGCAAAAAGGCCTGCTGTTCGCGGCGACACCAGCAAGCGATTTCGTGTGCGGAACCCTTCAGCTGGCGGCAGGCATGAATCTGCAGGTTTTTACGACAGGAAGGGGAACACCGTACGGCTTGGCCGCTGCACCGGTGCTGAAAGTAGCGACACGGCATTCATTATCAGAACATTGGGCGGACTTAATTGATATCAATGCCGGGCGAATCGCGACAGGAGAGGCAAGTATCGAAGACGTAGGCTGGGAAATCTTCAGGACGATTCTGGATGTGGCAAGCGGCCGCAAACAAACGTGGGCGGACCGTTGGGGCCTTCATAATGATTTGTGCTTGTTTAATCCTGCCCCAGTGACTTGATTCATTGTTCTAGCGAATCAGAATGGAATATGATGAAAGTGATAACCAACAACCTACAAAGAACGGCCGCATATGGGCGGTAATGCAGGAACACATCTCAGAGATGCAGCGCTGGAAGTTGCCAAGTTTGCTCCAGACACAGCAGGAGGAGCACATCAAAATGACGCTGGAAGCACTTGGCGTAAAATCGGATTATGATTGACTTCTTTAAATTAACAGAGTATTATAAATTTTGTTAACAAAAGAACGGATCAACAATCGTGAGGAAGAGTAAGTACGCAGCAGTGTGGAGGTTCAGAGAGTCGGTGGCAGGTGTGAACCGGCCCTCCCCTGATGCCGAATGGGCTTCTGAATTGCTTTGCTGAACGGTTAGTAGGTGAAGCCGGGATTCTCTCCCCGTTACCAAGAGAGGAGTATCGAAACGGATGTTTTCTGTACTGAGAGTGAACAGCTGTATAGCTGTTAATAAAGGTGGTACCGCGAGACCCTCGTCCTTTGCATAGGACGAGGGTTTTTGTGTTTTCTAAAGGAGGTGACGGCCAATGGATGATGGCTTGTGGATGCATAATAAATCAATAGAAAAGGAGGATGTCAAATGGTCATAGCAACTGATGATTTAGAGGTCCCGTGCCCTGAATGTGATAGAACAGGAGAGAGCAAAGGGAAACCTTGTCCGGCATGCGGCGGGAAGGGTGTCATTCTGACTGCTCAAGGAAATACGCTGCTGCATTTTATACAAAGGCATTTGAACAAGTAAAGGAGAAAAGCTGAGCTGAGATGAGTTTAGAAGAGCAGAGTAAGATTCACAAACCCGCTGCAGGTACGGTTTTTTTGCTGATCGGAACGGTCTGTTTTGCGTCTAAACCGATTTGGATGAAATGGGCATATGAAATGGGTGCTGAGCCAGACGCGGTATTGTTATACAGACAGCTGTTTGCTGTTCCGCTGTTTTGGGTGATTTTTTGGTTATACCGTCCTACAATGCCGAACGGTATAAAAAAAGGAGACCGATGGAGAGCTTGTGCCGCAGGCGTGTTTTGTTTTTTTCTGTCCCCTTTGCTTGATTTTATTGGGCTGAACCATGTATCCGCAATGGTTGAACGTATATTGCTGATGAGCTATCCGTTGTTTGTGTTAGGATTCACTGCGTGTCGTGATCGGAAAATGAATTCAATACAAGACCTTTTCGCAATGCTGGCAGTCATGTTTGGTCTTTTCCTTGCGCTGGGTGGCTGGGATACTGAACTCTTTCGGGCCAATAGGATTGGATCTGTATTCATTTTGTTATCCTCAGCCGTCTATGCTGGTTATCTTGTCCTTTCCGGGCCGCTCGTCCATCAAATCGGAAGTATCCGTCTTAATGCGTACGGGATGACAGCTGCCGGAGCGGCCATGATGCTTTACATAGGCATCAAATCGACAATCGGTATAAATGTACCAATAGCAGCATATCCGCTTGCTCTATACGGTTTGTTTGTGTTAATCGCAGTCGTGACCACTGTGATTCCATTTGTGCTAATACTTGAAGGCATTAAGCGAATTGGAGCACAGCGAGCCGCCGCCATTTCAATGGCGGGGCCTGTCCTGACAATTTTTTTTGGGGCTTTATTTCTCGGTGAACGGCTCCAGCCTATTCAAGCCATTGGATGCGGTACTGTTTTCTTTGTCATTACAGGCATGGAATATAGAAAGCTAAAAACAGGAAAAAATAAATAATTTTTGTAAAACGCACACGTTTTTCAATTACAATAAGTGTAATCACGTGTGTGTTTTTTGATTTTACAAAGGTTAGGTGAGAAGATGCAGCGCATATTGCTTGTGGAGGACGACCATTCCATCAGTGAAATGGTTAATATGGCGGTTTTCGCTTTTGGCGCCGCTGGAACCAGTTTAGTTCCCATCTTTTTTGGGATGCGTAAACACTCGGTTCCGCAACCATCATATCATCCGTAGTAATTGTGATTGCTCATCAGTTCAACAAACCCTGGTTTCTCCATCTCGTCTGTTGTTTATATCCCATTAGCTTTGGCAGCTTTCGGGTTGATTTTTTCCTACATGGCGATCAGAAACGCGGACAAGCAGGATGCATAAATAAAGGCGCCCAATATGAATATGTAAAAAGGCCGATGCTGTCAGCACCGGCCCTCTCGTTATGAATCTGATCTTGTTTCAAGATAATGCTTCTTGCCAATCTCTTTGCTCATCATATAGAAATGGAAGCAATATTCACCGATTGCCATGGCGATCGCGCCGAATAAAGCCGCCAATGCAACTTCACCGCCAGTCATCCCCAAAGAAAGCGGCATGCCCATCAGCCAAATGACAAGGAAGGCCAAACCGAAATCGGCCAAAGTCGCAATCATATTATTCCATCTCGGCAATACATATAGATCGCCCAGCAAGTAAGAAATAATCCCTAACACAAGCGTCATTAAGAGCGTATCACCAAACGTGAAACCAAAGCCCAGACCTAGCACTAGATAAAGCACAATAATCGTCATAATACCTTTAATCGCGAGTGCTTTCACATGTGTCATTCCAAAGTTCCTCCTTCTATTATTTTGATTTGTTATGTATGATTCCTCAAATTGCTAAAGTTAAACCTAATATTGTGTTTTTTTACAGTCCATGTAGAGGGAGTGAGTTGTTTATATGAAAGGAAAGCTGCTCACAGTGCTGCTGCTATTTATGCTTTGCGGAGGAGGCTGCAAACCTGTTGAAGAACCGGCATCATCTGCTCGATCACCTTTCCCACCTGATTCTGCAAATACCAAAGCCTACAATATTCATAAGGGTTTAATTGAAGCGGAGCGTAGATTCGGAACCGAGTTGTTTCAAAACATGTTAGATAAAGACGGATTAACGGACAATCTGCTGATCTCACCATACAGCTTACAGCAGGTGCTGATGATGGCTGCAAATGGAGCGGAGGGAGATACATTAAGGGAAATCAAAGCTGGCTTATATTTGTCCGACCTTGATGACAGTACCATAAATGAGTCATCGTACGCGCTCGTGAAAAGGTTTGAGTCTTTGTCTGAAGGTGATCTGCTGACGGCTAATGCCGTATGGTCAAGGCTTGAAGCCAAGCCAGACTTTAAACAAACAATTAAACAATTCTTCTCGGGCAGTGTCTTTCAAATTGATGGCAATATTCAGAGCGCTAAAAACTCGATTAATCAGTGGACGGCTCACCAAACGAAAGGGCATATTGACGACATCGCGGATCATGCTTCGCCGAAAGCTGTTTCCCTTTTGGTAAATACAGTCTATTTTCAAGAAAAGTGGGGGCTGCCGTTTGACCAGAATGTGACCGCTGATGAACATTTTTTTCTCCCTGACGGCTCTGCCAAAAAACAGCTGATGATGAAGCAGACTGAACGCCTTGCTTACTTAGAAAATGAACTGTTCCAAGCAGTCAAGCTTCCATATGAAGATCAACAACTTTCTTTCACTTTATTTCTGCCGAAGAAAAAGCCGGCTTCTTTCATGTCTCTTCTCACAAATCAAAACATAAAAGCATGGGACAGCGCATTTCAGCCAAAAACTGTGGAGCTGAGTATGCCCCGTTTTACACTGAAAGGGCAGTATAACGTAAAACGCGCTCTTTACGAAATGGGGATGAAACCCGTCTTTTCCGATGCCGACTTTTCCAGAATGTTTACTGAAGGCCGCGGTGTATCAATCGATAATGTAAATCACCACACATTTATCAAAGTGGATGAATCAGGAACCGAGGCCGCGGCTGCCTCGTCAGTGGAAATTGTTGAGTCTGCAATCGCGCCAGACCATACGTTGACGGCCAACCGCCCATTTTTCTTTGTTATCACAGATGAACAAACAGCAAGCCTTTTGTTTTTAGGCTATGTCGCAAATCCAAATGAATAAATTTAAATTCTCTCCTGTCCCTCCGTCATCACTTTTGAAGTACTGAAATATGATGAAAGGAGATCAAGGGGAGGTGACGTGATGGCGGTCGTGAAAGCAACGAGTGCGGATGTCGATTTGCTGGCAAGGCTGCTCAGAGCTGAAGCGGAAGGCGAAGGTAAGCAGGGGATGCTGCTTGTCGGCAACGTGGGAATTAATCGGCTGCGGGCGAATTGCTCAGATTTTAAAGGCCTCCGTACTATCAGGCAGATGATTTATCAGCCGCACGCGTTTGAGGCAGTGACGCACGGATATTTTTACCAAAGGGCGCGAGATAGCGAGCGTGCCCTTGCACGCCGGTCAATTAACGGTGAAAGGCGCTGGCCTGCAAAATTTAGTTTGTGGTACTTCAGGCCGGAGGGAAACTGTCCGCCCCAGTGGTATAACCAGCCATTTGTGGCCAGATACAAGTCACACTGCTTTTATCAGCCGACGGGGGAAACGTGTGAAAATGTATATAACACCTTTTAGAGACAGGGCGCCGTTCAAATTGAACGGTGTTTTTCTTTGGCCCTGCTTACTGAATGGCCATTTGGCTGAAAGAAGCCAAGGAAAAATGAAGAGCCTCATCCTGAAAAGCCGTAAAGAATAAGCTTTTTCAGCAGATTATTTTCCAAATAACCGATTGCACTGAGTCATTCTGCGAAATGGCTCGGTGTTTTTGTTTTTTTAAGATCATGTGAAGAAAAATAGTCCGAATGGGCGGCTTGCAAACGACAGAATATGCAGAAAACGCGCCGTTTAGCCAGCTTTCGGCATGTTTCAGCGGCAGGTTTGTGAGTGAAGACCTGTTTCTGTAGTTCAGCGCTTACAATCGGTTCACACTTCTTCACAGCCATTTAACAATGATTCCCTATAATGGAGGCGATCAATGAGAAGAGAGGGGATCACGAATGGCATACGACAATCGTTTTGATGAATGGGTACAGAAACTGAAAGAGGAAAGCTTTCAAAACAATACGTTTGACCGCCGCAAATTTATTCAAGGAGCGGGGAAGATTGCAGGACTTTCTCTTGGACTGACCATTGCTCAATCAGTTGGTGCATTTGAAGTAAATGCCGCGCCTAAGTTCTCGAGCTATCCGTTTACGTTAGGGGTTGCGTCTGGAGATCCGCTTTCTGACAGTGTCGTGCTGTGGACGCGCCTGGCACCAGATCCGCTCAACGGTGGGGGAATGCCGAATCAGGCGGTGCCTGTCAAATGGGAAGTCGCAAAGGATGAGCATTTCCGCAAGATTGTGAGAAAGGGCACTGAAATGGCCAAACCGAATCTCGCTCACTCAATTCATGTGGAAGCGGACGGGCTTGAGCCGAACAAAGTGTACTATTACCGTTTCAAAACCGGACATGAACTAAGCCCTGTCGGAAAAACAAAAACGCTGCCTGCCCCTGGCGCCAATGTGCCGCAAATGACCTTTGCGTTCGCTTCCTGTCAGCAATATGAGCATGGATATTATACGGCCTACAAGCATATGGCGAAGGAAAAGCTTGATTTAGTCTTCCATCTCGGTGATTACATATATGAGCATGGTCCAAATGAATATGTATCAAAAACAGGCAATGTCCGCACGCACAACAGCGCAGAAATCATTACGCTGCAAGACTATCGGAACCGCCATGCCCAATACCGTTCTGACGCCAATCTAAAAGCTGCCCATGCGGCGTTCCCTTGGGTTGTGACGTGGGATGACCATGAAGTCGAAAACAACTATGCCAATAAAATACCGGAAAAAGGACAATCAGTTGAAGCATTTGTACTCCGCCGTGCGGCAGCGTATCAGGCGTACTATGAGCATATGCCGCTCCGCATCTCCTCTCTGCCGAATGGACCGGATATGCAGCTGTACCGGCACTTTACGTATGGAAACCTGGCGTCCTTCAATGTGCTTGATACACGCCAGTACAGGGACGACCAAGCCAATAACGACGGCAATAAGCCGCCTTCTGATGAATCGCGCAATCCGAATCGGACCCTGTTAGGAACAGAACAGGAACAGTGGCTCTTCAACAATTTGAGCAGCTCGACAGCCCACTGGAATGTGCTGGCGCAGCAGATTTTCTTTGCGAAGCGGAATTTCGGGACAAGCACAAGCCCGATCTACAGCATGGATTCGTGGGATGGCTACCCTGCTCAGCGCGAACGGGTTATCAATTTCATTAAAGGTAAAAATCTGAATAACGTTGTCGTGCTGACAGGTGATGTACACGCAAGCTGGGCATCGAATTTGCATGTTGACTTTGAGAAGACAAGTTCAAAAATCTTCGGAGCTGAATTTGTCGGAACCTCGATCACCTCTGGAGGAAACGGCGCGGATAAACGGGCGGACACAGACAAAATTTTAAAGGAAAATCCGCATATCAAGTTCTTTAATGACTATCGCGGATATGTCCGCTGCACAGTGACGCCTCACCAGTGGAAAGCTGATTATCGCGTGATGCCGTTTGTGACAGAACCTGGCGCCGCCATTTCGACACGGGCTTCACTCGTCTATGAAAAAGACCAAACAGGGTTGAGAAAGGTTTCATCCACAACGATTCAAGGTGGGGTGAAGCAGTCCAATGAGGTTGAAGAGGATCGTTTCATAGCACACAATAAAGCCCACGAAAAACAAATGATGAAGAAACGGGCAAAAATCACGAATTAAGGAGTGAAAAAACATGTTTTCAAACATTGGTATACCAGGCTTGATTCTGATCTTTGTCATCGCCCTCATTATTTTTGGCCCTTCCAAGCTGCCGGAAATCGGGCGTGCCGCCGGACGGACACTGCTGGAATTTAAAAGCGCCACAAAATCACTTGTGTCTGGTGATGAAAAAGAAGAAAAATCAGCTGAGCTGACAGCGGTAAAGCAGGACAAAAACGCGGGCTGAGTGCTGATGAGGCAGACACCGGGTCTGCCTCTTTTTTTATGAAAGGGAGGGCTTTTTTGAATGGATAAAAAAGAAACCCATCTAATCGGGCATTTAGAAGAGCTACGCCGCCGGATTATCATAACTCTCGCGGCATTTCTTCTATTTCTCATCACGGCTTTTTTGTTCGTGCAAGACATTTATGACTGGCTGATCAAGGATTTGGACGGAAAGCTGGCTGTGCTTGGCCCGAGTGAAATCCTTTGGGTGTATATGATGCTTGCCGGCATTTGTGCCATTGCGGCTTCCATCCCTGTTGCCGCGTACCAGCTGTGGCGTTTCGTTGCCCCGGCGCTCACAAAAACGGAGCGCAAGGTGACGCTCATGTACATACCCGGGTTATTTGCATTATTTTTGGCTGGCATCTCTTTCGGATATTTTGTCTTGTTTCCGATCGTGCTCAGCTTTTTGACTCATTTGTCTGCCGGCCATTTTGAAACAATGTTTACGGCTGACCGCTATTTCAGGTTTATGGTGAATTTGAGCCTGCCGTTTGGTTTTCTGTTTGAAATGCCTTTAGTGGTGATGTTTTTAACAAGGCTGGGCGTCCTAAATCCCTATCGGCTGGCCAAAGCGAGAAAACTGTCCTATTTTCTGCTGATCGTTGTGTCTGTATTAATCACACCACCTGATTTCATTTCTGATTTTCTCGTCATGATCCCATTGCTTGTCCTGTTTGAAGTAAGTGTCACCCTATCAGCGTTTGTCTACAAAAAGAGACTGACAAGCGAAACGGCGGCAGCTTAGTGCAGTGTACCGCCCGGTGTCTTCAAATCCTCATCATATTGTGCGGCCGTAACAGCGGCGATTCTCAATGCCCGGACAATCGTGTCCAGGCTGAGGCTCGGCGCTGTTTTGTCGATTGTTTGCTCTGGGATGAAAGGAATATGAATAAACCCGCCGCGAATGTGCGGGGCTGTCCGGCGAATGTGATCCATTAATCCGTAGAACAAATAGTTGCATACAAATGTGCCCGCTGTATAAGAAACCGCGGCTGGAATTCCGTTTTCCTTCATCTTTGCAGTCATTCGTTTCACGGGAAGTCCCGTCCAGTAAGCGGCGGGCCCTCTTGGAGAAATCTCTTCATCAATCGGCTGATGTCCTTCGTTATCGGGGATGCGCGCGTCTGAAAGATTGATTGCCACTCGTTCCGGCGTAATCTGCATCCGCCCTCCGGCTTGGCCGACACAGATCACGATATCCGGCTGATGCTTCTGAATGGCTTGCCGCAAAGTGTCCAGAGCGGTTCTAAAGACAGTCGGAATTTGCTCTGCTTTAATGATTGCTTCATCCGTCTCTAAGCCATTCAGCTGTTTTGCCGCTTCCCATGATGGATTGACGGTTTCTTTGTCAAAAGGGTCAAAGCCTGTGATCAACACTTTTTTTCTCATCTTCCCATCTCCTTTTTCCTTTTATACTATTGTTCATTTTTGGGTTTTTCATCAAAATAATGAAAAGGAGTGAATCACAATGGAGCATTTGCCGCAGCAGTATCGCCAGCTGTTCCCAACTGTGCAGACACATACGATGCTTGCCAGCTGTTCTCAGAGCGCGTTGGCAGAGCCTGTATCAAGGGCGATCAGAGACTATCATGACAGCCTGCTGCATAGGGGGACGAACTGGAATGAAGCGATCGAAAAAACAGAGAGTGCGAGAAACGAGTTTGCAAAGCTGATAGGAGCTGAACCGGATGAAATTGCAATTGTGCCGTCAGTTTCTGACGCGCTTGTTTCCGTAGCATCGTCCTTATCTGTTTTTGGAAAGAAGCATGTTGTGTATACAGAGATGGATTTTCCGGCAGTATCTCAAGTTTGGCAGGCACAATCCGATTATACCGTATCCGTCATTCCATCAATAGACGGTGGTCTGCCGCTTGAACAATATGAAACATATATTATGGATGAAACAGTGCTGACATGTGTTCCGCACGTTCATTATCGGGACGGCTTTGTCCAGGATGTAAAAGCAATCGCTGAGATTACTCATAGAAAGGGCTCTTTGGTATTTGTGGATGCATATCAATCAGCGGGGCACATTCCCATTGATGTAAAAGAGTGGGGTGTTGATATGCTGGCGGCAGGCACCCGGAAGTATTTGCTTGGCATACCGGGAATGGCGTTTCTTTATGTGAGAAAGGAGCTGGCGGATGCACTGAAGCCGAAAACATCAGCTTGGTTTGGCCGGGAGAGCGGGTTTGATGCGGCTTATGCGAAAGGCGCACGTCGTTTTCAAACAGGCACTCCTGCTTTTGTCAGCATTTACGCAGCGGCAGCGGCTTTATCCCTGTTAAATCATATTGGCGTTTCTCATATCCGGGATCATGTGAAAACGATCTGTGCCGAGGCATGTCAATATGCTGCTGAAAAAGGCCTGCAGCTGGCGGCACCAGCAGGAGAGCAGCCGGGCATGGTTGCGGTCTGGGATGAGCGGGCATCGGAAACGGCGGCGCTGCTGAAGAAGAAAAAAGTGATTTGCGCGCCGCGGGGCACTGCCATCCGTCTTGCTCCTCACTTTTACAACACGAAGGATGAATTGCGTCATGCGATTGATGAAATCGCGCTCCGTATGTAAACATAAAAAAGCCCCTGAACACAATGTCAGAGGCTTTTCATATTAATGATCTACTTTAACTCGCTTCAAGAAGAAAGCGCCAATTAAACCGATAACAGCAACAATCATCGCAAACACAAACGCGTGCTGCACGCCCGCTGTCAAAGCCTGCGGGATGACTGCCGGATCGGCAGGATTTTTGGCTGTGCTCATATAATCATGCTGGCCTGCAGCCATAATGCTGACCGCAACCGCTGTTCCGATAGCGCCCGCCATTTGCTGCAGTGTGTTCATGATAGCGGTGCCGTCTGGATAAAACTCTCGCGGCAGCTGGTTTAAACCATTTGTCTGCGCAGGCATCATAATCATAGAGATCCCGATCATCAAGCAGGTGTGCAGGATGATAATTAACGCAGCCGTTGAAGTGGTCGTGATGTTTGAGAAAAACCAAAGGACAACAGTAACAATCACAAATCCAGGAATGACAAGCCATTTCGGTCCGTATTTGTCGAACAGACGGCCTGTAACGGGGGACATAAATCCGTTTAAAATGCCGCCCGGCAAGAGAATAAGACCAGAAGCAAATGCCGTCAGGACTAAGCCGCCTTGCAGATACATCGGCAGAAGCAGCATAGATGACAGAATGACCATCATGCAAATGAAAACCATAATAACACCCAAAATAAACATCGGGTATTTGAATGCACGCAGGTTCATCATCGGCTGCTTCATCGTGAGCTGGCGGATTGAAAATAGGATAAGACCGACAACACCGACAATCAGTGAGACGATAACAGTCGGGCTGGACCATCCGCCGGAGCCTTCACCCGCGTTGCTGAATCCGAACACAATGCCGCCGAAACCAATCGTCGAGAGGATGATGGACAATACATCAATTTTCGGCTTTGTAATCTCAGATACATTTTGCATGTATATCATACCGAAAACAAGCGCCAGCACAAGGAACGGAAGAGAGATCCAGAAAATCCAGTGCCAGTTGAGATGCTCCAGAACCAACCCGGAGAAAGTCGGGCCGATAGCGGGCGCGAACATAATGACAAGGCCGATCGTTCCCATCGCCGCGCCCCGTTTATGAGGCGGGAAAATCACCAAGATTGTGTTAAACATCAACGGCAGTAAAAGACCCGTTCCGAGTGCTTGAACGATCCGCGCCGCCAATAAAAAAGAGAAGCTCGGCGCAAGCGCCGCAATCAAGGTGCCTAAAATTGAAAAAATAAGTGATACGGTGAAAAGCTGTCTTGTTGTGAACCACTGCAATAGCAGTCCTGATACAGGAACGAGGATACCGAGTACAAGCAGGTAGCCCGTCGTTAACCATTGAACGGTTGCCGCTGTAATGTTCAATTCCTTCATAAGATCGGTTAAAGCGATATTCAGCGCTGTTTCACTGAACATGCCGATAAAACCGGCCAACAGCAAGGAAACCATAATCGGCATCACTTTGTATTGCTGAGATGCTTTAGCTGCTGTTTCCAAAAGTCATTTCCCCTCTCTATTACGAACGTAGTATAAGTATGTCTTATTTTTATCTCTTCAGCAGGTCAGGAATGCAGCTGGAGATATGAAGAAGCGGTGTGCTGTTTTTTGCCGTCAAAGATAAAAGAATACCGCCTTCAATCATGGCGTTAATCACAGTGCTGACTTCCTTAGCATGGCTTTCACTGCAGCCTGCAAGCCGCAGTTTTTCCTCATACACAGAGGCCCACTCTTTGTAGGCTTCATGGCAGGCTTCCCGCAACGGTTCGCTTTTCAATGACGTCTCAGCCGCAAGCAAGCCGACAGGCAAGCCTTCAATGTCTTCTGCACATGAAAATTGGCAGGAGACCTCCTTCAAAAAGGCTTGAATGCCTTCCGCTGGATCGGTGTAGGCTTCCATGCAGTCCGAGATTTTCTGGCGGATATATTCCTTCATCTCATTCACCGCTTCGATCGCCAGCTGTTCTTTGCCGCCGGGAAAGTGGTAGTACAAAGAGCCTTTAGGCGCGCCGCTTTCCTTAATAATCTGGTTCAGCCCCGTGCCGTAATATCCCTGCAGCTGAAATAGCCTGGTTGCAGCTGAAAGAATTTTCTCACGGGAATCTCCATAACTCATAACATTCCCACCTTACTGAATTGCAATCAAAAATATAGTGACTGGTCTATTATCTTGATTCGACCATCGGTTGTCAAGAAAAATTGACTGATGAAAAACAGAAAAGCATTCATAGGGAAGGACTCTGGATCTTTGGCTTTCTTTTTCCTTGAATTGCAAGTCAAATATATTTCTTTAATATTGGTCTTTCACCAAGATATTTTAGCTTATATTCTTCCTTTATCTTTTTATTAGCCACAGGATATTTCACGGCATTCACTAAACCCAAAGACTAAATATAACGAAATGAAATAGGGGGAAAGATGACTCCATTTCTTTTTTTTTTGCCTTTCCTTTCCCAGCCCGAACAAAATATTCATTAATCATTTCGCTGTCTATCTAGTTTTTTCTTAGTTCAATCCAAAACAAAAACTAGGAAAAGTAATGCGAAGTCTATGTCTCCTAGAGAAAATGTTGCGCCAAACTTAATTATTATACTTGCTGATCAACACCGTAAAATATCAAAAACTAATCAAGATCGTTTGGATGGACAAAAAACGCCTTTAACCTTAAAATTTCTTTAAAATAAGTAAAAATTACCCTTTACTAAATTAATTTGGTAATGTAATATAATTTACGAATTTGTTACAAAAAAGGAGGATATTATGAAATTTGTAAAAAGTAAGTTTATTGCACTTGTAACAGTTTTGGTGCTGTCAGTCACGTCGTTGTTTGCGATGCAGCCGTCAGCAAAAGCCGCGGAACACAATCCAGTTGTTATGGTACATGGTATTGGAGGAGCATCATTCAATTTTATGAGTATTAAGAGCTATCTCGCATCTCAAGGCTGGTCGCGGGACAAGCTGTATGCAGTGGACTTTTGGGACAAGACAGGCGCAAATTATAACAATGGCCCGGTATTATCAAAATTTGTGAAAAAGGTTTTGGATGAAACGGGTGCGAAAAAAGTGGATATTGTCGCTCACAGTATGGGGGGCGCGAACACACTTTACTACATAAAAAATCTGGACGGCGGAGATAAAATTGAAAACGTCGTAACGCTTGGCGGCGCGAATCGTTTGACGACAAACAAGGCGCTTCCAGGAACAGATCCAAATCAAAAGATTTTATACACTTCCATTTACAGCAGTGCCGATATGATTGTCATGAATTATTTATCAAAATTAGACGGTGCCAAAAATGTTCAAATCCATGGTGTAGGCCACATCGGTTTATTGTCAAATAGCCAAGTGAACAGCCTGATTAAAGAAGGATTGAACGGCGGAGGCCAAAATACGAATTAACGAGAAACATAACCTTGAAGAATTCTATTCTTCAAGGTTATTCTGCTTTCAGCACGATTGTTTTTGCAGCCATATCATGAACGGCTTGTTTTTTCTTTGTAAATGCGGCTGTCAAATAGATCAAACGAGAGAACACATGCACCCATGCTATCATGTAACGGACGATAGCCTGTGGGAGAGATATATTTTCGTATGTTTCGTCTCTCACGATTTGCAGCCCGATGATTTTTTTGCCCAGTGTACCTCTCCAATTTGTCAGCGGCATTAGCAAAGGATACACAAGCAGCATCAATATAGCGACAATAATGACGCCGGCGGACCCGTCACCAAACGTAAATCCGGCTGCCAAAATCACTGCTGCGGCAATGATGACATCAAGTACTAGAGCGCAGGCGCGCAGCATAAAACCAGCTAGTTCCAACATAAACACTCCTTGAAATTTTAGATAAACACCTAATGATTGTAAATAAGAAGGGCCTAAAGTGGGAATAGGTTATAAGCCTTAAATCACATAAGGCGGTGATAATGTCATAGGTAAATTGACATAATCAGCCATCTTATTATATTGCCAAATTCTTTTTTAGCCCGAAACCAAGCCCTCAGAAGTTATTTTTGTTAAAATAGAAAAGTTACAACAGAATTCGGAGGGTTTATTGTGGGAAAAGTGAAACGAAATGCCCCATGCCCATGTGGCAGCGGCAAGAAATATAAAAAATGCTGCGGAAGCAAAGTTGTCGACTTCCCGACAGAACTAGCAGCAAAAGAAGCAAAACAAATTCAGGAAGACTTAGTGGAGTATGCCTTCACAGTACATAGAGAAAGCATTTCAGGCTTTATCAACCAGCATGAATTTCTTTCTGCTATGGACAGACAGACGAAAGACATCAGCGTATTTAACTTAGGGATCTGGGGAATCTTCTTCCATCCGCTTGCTGGTGAAAAGACAATCTTCGAAGAGTACCTGCAGAAAAAAGGCGATTCGATTACTCGCCCGAAAACACGTGAGATTGTTGCATCATGGAAGAGCATGACGCCAGCCTTATTGCTGCTGCAAGACCTGAAAGAAGGTGTCATTCACTTTGAGGATGTCATTACGACAAAACAATTCGAAGTGGAAATGGACGCCAACAATCAAGACCTCCCGCCAGTGGGAAGCCTGATTCTCGGATATCCTATCCATGAAGCAGAAAAAGCAGAGTTCTTTATGCAGTTCACGATCTTCCCGGTGAAGAGAACAGAAGCGCTGATCAGCAAAGTGAAGAAATATGCGGATGCCGCTGTGAAGAATGGCAAAACGCCGGAAGACTTCATGAAGCAAGAATTCAACAACGTTCTGTTCGCGCTGTTAGCGGAGAAAGATGAAGAGCCGCAAGCAGAGGCAGCGGAAGAAAGCAGTATTGAGTGGGCAAACGACATGGAGAAAGAAACAGCTGCGGCTATCGAAGAAGGCATGGGCGGAGATGAGTATCCGACTGAATTGATTCCGGCTGTCATAGACATCTGGAAAACATTCTGTGAGAAAAAATCACCCGTCATCAGAAAACCGGAAGCTTTTGCTGCGGCAGTTGAATATTATGTAAATGCGATTTCTCTTAACGGCGCGTCCGTTTCTCAAGCCAAACTGGCGAAAAAATACGGCGTCAGCGCATCAACGATTTCCAGCCGGTACAAAGAAATTGAAAGCACGCTGCAAGACGAAGCAGATCGTTTTGCACAAGCGCTATCCTCATAATGAAAAAAACCTTGAAAAGCCGGGCTTTTCAAGGTTTTTTTATTTCTGAAACGGAATTTTGATTTCTAACCGGAAGATGGGGTGGCGGTAGGTAAAATCCAGCCTGCCAAAAGCGCTCTTCACCAGTTTTTGAATGATATATGTGCCCATGCCTTCATGAGCGCCGTTTTTCGTTGAGCGGCCAAACGATTGATAGATTGTATCGAGCACTTTTGGGTCCATCCCGGGAGTGCTGTTTTCACAAGTCAGTACATAAAGTCCGCTGCGCAGTGAAGTCTCCAGTTTAATCTCTGCTTTTTCTCGGGCCTCCGCCGCGCTGTCGAGCGCATTTTCTAATATGTTGCCGACCAAGCTGACCTGATCAGCAGGCGAAAACGGAAGGGAAGAAAGCGGTGTATGAATATGCAGCGAAACACTCACATTCGAGGCGCGGGCTTTTTCTAAAAAATCATAAAGCACCCCTGCAACGTACGCGTTCTCTCCCTTCAAAAATCGGTCATATTGACTGTATTGATCCGCCCAGTTTTGAATATATGCTTGTGTATCTGCCTTGGGCTGAGCTGATTTGATTGCAGTGATATGTTTCATTGTGTCATGATTCCGGCTTCTGACATCAATCAGCATTTGATTGGCGTGCTGTTCAGCTTGAGTCAGCTTATCAATTTGATCGGAAAGCCTTGCCTGCAAAGCAGACTGTCCGATACGGAGCCCTTCACACCCTGCAAATATCGCGATTACACATAATGCCGGCATGATGTCTGTGCCGATCAGCACTACTCCCGCCGACATCACTTGAATCACCGCAATCCACGCACAAAGCTGGAAGGAACAGCAGTCCCACACCCGCTTCGTATTCCAAATGTACAATCCTGCAGCAGCTGCGCCTAAAACAGCGGTGAGCCAAGAGACTGCTGTGCTGTGTGAAAGAGCAGCAGCTCCCTGATAACATATGAAACTAAATAAAACCAGATAAAGACATTGAAAAAGGGTAATCACGTTCCGAACTCCTCAAAAATAGTAGTTTTGAAAATAATCAAGCTGCTGCTTAGTGATCATCGCTTTTTTAGACGTTCCCTCAAAGGAAACTGTGAATGAATGCTTGGTATAAGCGGAAAAATGCTTTATGTAATGAATGTTGATAATAAAGGAACGATGCGAACGAAGAAAATCCTTTTCGGGCAGGTCGCCTTTAATATCATTTAATGTTTGATACGTTTGCACCTCTTCGGCGGTTGTCACAATCGTCGTCGAACGTCCCGTCCGTTCTGCGAAAATAATATCCTTCTTTTGCAGGACGTGCATTTCAGACTTTTGCTTTATCAATATACGCCCATTCAAACTCGTTTCCGTTTTCTTTTTCAAGTACCGGTCGAAGGAAGCGGCCAGACGGTCGGCATAGTACGGCTTCATAATATAATCATGGACGTTCAGGTCAAAGGCGTGAACCGCATAACCGCCGTGGCCGGTAACAAAAATCACATCCACATCAAGTGAATGGGATTTGATCAAATCAGCAAGCTCGTAGCCAGACATATGGGGCATCTCGATATCGGCAAGCAGCAGATCAATGTCTCCGTTCTTTACCCGCCTGTAGGCTTCCTTCGCTGAATCGGTGGAAAAGACAATTTCGACGTCCTGCATTCTGGAAACGATCGCTTCCAGCTTCTCTAAATCTACTCGATAATCATCTACAAGTCCGACTTTTACCATTATCATTCCCCTAGTTACATAGAATCATCTTTATTCTATCCCATTTCGCGACATAAAAAGAACTCTTCGCGACAACTTTATCCAACTAATCCAGCTTTTCGTATATAGTCATTACTAGAAATAAAGATAAAGGGAGATTGTGACATGATTACACTGACCGATTGCAGCCGCAGGTTTCAGGATAAGAAAAAAGTAGTCAAAGCGGTGCGAGATGTAAGCTTAACAATTGAAAAAGGAGAAGTCGTCGGCATTCTCGGAGAAAACGGTGCCGGCAAAACCACGATGCTGAGAATGATTGCTTCCTTGCTTGAACCATCACAGGGTGTAATCACAGTAGACGGCTTTGACACGGTCAAGCAGCCGGCTGAAGTCAAAAAAAGAATCGGTGTCTTATTCGGAGGAGAAACCGGGCTTTACGACAGGATGACCGCTAAAGAAAATCTCCAATACTTCGGCAGGCTGTATGGGCTGAACCGCCACGAGATCAAAGCAAGAATAGAAGATTTATCGAAACGGTTCGGCATGCGCGATTATATGAACCGGAGAGTGGGCGGGTTTTCGAAAGGCATGAGGCAGAAAGTCGCCATTGCCAGAGCGCTGATTCACGATCCGGACATCATTTTATTTGATGAGCCGACAACTGGGCTTGATATTACGTCAAGCAACATCTTCCGCGAATTTATACAGCAGCTGAAAAGAGAACAAAAAACGATTCTTTTCTCCAGCCACATTATGGAGGAAGTGCAGGCGCTCTGTGACAGTGTCATCATGATTCACAGCGGAGAGGTGATTTACCGGGGGGCACTTGAATCACTATACGAGAGCGAGCGCAGTGAGGATTTGAATTACATCTTTATGTCTAAGCTTGTCAGGGGGATTTCTTAAATGCTGAGCCATATTTATAAAAAAGAAATGATCGACGCTTTGCGCGACAGAAAAACGATTTTACTCACAATTTTAGTGCCGATGATTATGATGCTTGGACTTGTCTTCTTTTATGAAAGCATGCTGTCCGACAAAGGGGAGCAGTACACGCTGGCTGTCGGCCATTCGCTTCCGCCCGCACTGGAAAGCAAGCTTAATGAGTTTGACGAAATCAGCGTAAAAACATTTGCAAAGCCTGAAGAGGCAGTTGATGAAGGAAAAGCAGATGCCTATCTGAACGTCCCGAAAGAGTTCGACTCATATGTCAACAGCATGACACCTTTTAAGGTTGATGTTTACGGCAATTCAATCGATCAAGGGTCTTCAAATGCCATGCAGCTTGTGCAGTCTGCCTTAGATCAGTACAAAAATGAAATTGTGCAGCAACGTTTAACAAATAAGCATATTGATCAATCGGTGATCCAGCCGTTTACGATTCAGCAAAAGGAAGCGGATGAGGAGAAAGGGACTTCCGCTATTATGCTTTCCGCCATTCTGCCCATGCTGATTCTGACTTCCATTGTTTCCGGCGCAATGCCGATCGCTCTTGATATCATGGCCGGTGAAAAGGACCGGAAGTCAATCGAGGCGCTGCTATTAACGCCAGTCAGCAGAAACAAAGTGCTGGTCGGCAAGTGGCTTGCGGTTTCCACTTTTGCCGTGGCTTCAGGTGTATTGGCTTTGGTGTTTTTGATTTTGTCCACCGTGTTATTTACCGAAAATTTAAAAACGGCCTTCCAGCTGGGAGATCATATGTGGAGTGTAATCGGCGCTTCAGCCTTAATCATTGTGCTCTCTGCATTGCTGATATCTGCGATGGAACTTTTCATCAGCATCATGTCCAGCTCGGTAAAAGAAGCGCAAAGCTATATGTCTCTCGTCGTCTTTCTGCCTGTGTTCCCGATGTTTTTCATCTTCAGCAAGGCACCGAACCAATTTGACTTATCATACTTTCTCATCCCGTTTCTGAACCTGCATGCGTTATTTAAACAGCTTTTATTCGGGATGGTTGACCCGGCTGCCATTTTGTCTACGTCAGGAACCATCGCCGTGCTCATCGCCATCTTCTTTTTACTAGCCAGAGCCTGCTTCCTGAAAGACAAATGGGTTCTTCCAAAATAAACTTGCAAAAGGAGAAATACACATTCTCCTTTTTGTATATCCTGAAAAAAGAAGGAAAATAGAAAAAGGATATCTAATACAGAAAGTGACCCTGCACTATTTTTCATCAAAATTGGTATCAAAGGAGAAGGAACAATGGATCAAACACGTACACTCGGCAAGACGAAGCTGCAGGTGAAGCGGATCGGATTCGGTGCGAATGCGGTCGGCGGGCATAATCTATTTCCGAACCTGAATGATGAAACAGGGAAAGATTTGGTGCGCACGGCATTGAATGGAGGCGTGAACTTTATTGATACCGCCTTTATATACGGACTGGGACGTTCTGAGGAATTAATCGGCGAAGTTGTACAAGAACGCGGCGTGCGACATGAGCTCATTATTGCCACCAAAGGGGCTCATAAAGAAGTGAACGGCGGCATTGAATTAGACAACAGCCGGGAATTTCTTCGGGGCGAGGTGGAAAAGAGCCTGAAGCGGCTGAAAACAGATTACATTGATTTGTATTATGTTCATTTCCCTGATGGGAAGACGCCTCTCGCTGAAGTGGCCGGCACGCTGAAGGAGCTGAAGGATGAGGGGAAAATCAAAGCGATCGGCGCTTCGAACCTCGATTATCAACAATTGCAGGAGTTTAATGCCGACGGTTATTTGGAGGTCTTCCAAGCTGAATATTCTCTCATTCAGCGCGATGCCGAGAAGGAGCTGCTTCCGTACTGTGAAAAACACGGCATTTCCTTTATTCCCTATTTTCCGCTCGCGTCCGGGCTGCTGACAGGGAAATTCACGAAAGATACGGCCTTTGATGACTTCAGAAAGGATAAGCCGCAATTTCAGGGAGAAGTGTTTATACACAATCTCAAAAAAGTAGATAAGCTGAAAGCGGTAGCGGAGGAAAAGCAAGCGGAGACGGCACAGGTTGCCTTGGCGTGGCTGTTAACAAGACCGGCGATAGACGCTATCATTCCAGGCGCTAAACGCCTTGAGCAGTTGAAAAATAACTTGAACACCTTGAACCTTGAACTAACCGAAGATGAAGTGAACTTCATCAGCGGAATCTTCACATAAAAAGGAAATAGCTTTAGATACTATTTCCTTTTGGTGTTTTATTCTTTAATGAATGCTTCGACTAATTCTGCTGCTCTGTAGTCGTCCATATCAAGCTGCCATTGGTCAATGTCATTTTTCTTCATTTTTACTTCAACTGTTTTTTCAGTTGAAGCAGGTCCTAGCTTTTTGAATTCTTCAGGATAGACTTGAAGCGCGTATTTCACAGCATCCTCATAGCTGGCGCCAGAATTTTTGCTGTAGTAGTCTTTCATTCTGTCTTCGATGCGGTCTGAGAGTGAAGATGCATCTATCGGTTTAATGGTGGCTTCAACATTGGCTTCGTCTTTTGAGATCGAAGTTGTTTTCGCCTGGATGGAAGCGTTTTTGCTTAATCCCTCTTTAATGCCGTTCACGATATTATCAAGGGCTTTGCTGTCGGCATATGTGCTAGAAAGGCCGGAAGCTGAGAGATAGCCGTCTTTGGCTGATTCGTTGAAATCACTTACAATTTTATTTTTATTGTCCCCGGTAATTTTTTCGAAATCAGCGTTGTCTTTACCGAAAAGAAGGACATCAACATAAGCTGATAATGCTTTTGCAGAGTCTTGCAGCTGGTCTGCTGTCGTAAGGATTTTTTTGTCTTTTCCGTCAATTTTGAAAGTAACTGATTTTGGTTTTTTATCACCATAAGATTCCGGCGTATAGGTAAGCTCGTAATTCTCGCCTTTATCTACAACGTAGAAGAGGCTGCCTTCAACCGATTTGTCAGCATTAATCGTGCTGCTGCGCAGCTTTTCGTTATAATCCTCGGGATCTGTGTCAGACACCTTAGTATCATTTTGATACAATGTGAAATCCATACTGTCCACATTCAGCGGTTCTTTCCCGGTGTTTTTTACAGCGACATTGACTTTTAACACAAGCTGGTCATCTGAAGTGGACTTATCATATTTGGATGGCAGTGTATAAGAGACATCCTTGATTTTGACTTTGGCTATATCTGAGCTTTTTTCTGTTTCTGAATTTTTCTTCTCCGCGCTTGTTTTGCTTCCGGAACAAGCAGCTGTAAACATCATCAGCAGAAGAATTAGGAAAACAGCGTACGTTTTTTTTTGAAACATTCATTTTTCCTCCTCAAATGGTTTAGGAAAGGGGAGTCTTTTGTCTTTGAGAAATGGATTTTCTTGTATGGATTAGCATAATATAACCAAAAAAATCAGTGCTTTTCTCACGGTATTCACCGGATTTTCTGGAAACTCCGCCCTTCTTTGTCATGAATGGACCTATAAAATGTGACAACGGAATTCATTTTAAGATTATTAGCTGTTATATTGAATAGGTTTATCATACTATTTTTGGTGAAAATTGTTCTGGAAAAACTGGTAAACTCAGAAATTTGTGTATTTTAGACTATTACTTTTTAATTAGTTGAAGAGGACATAAGAACGATGAAAGGGGACATCTTGGTGAAGAAAGAGGAACTGAAACAAAAAGCACAGGAAATCGGCCGGGTGCCGACACACTTAAAACTGGAAATTGAAGATTATGGTGATGATAAGAAAAGAGCACATTTTTGTTGGATAGATCCTCAGGATGAACACATCGGCATTTTCGTGGAACTTGGGCCGGATGGACAGCTGGAATCTCTATCCCGTGATATTGAGCCTGAAATCGGAGAAAGGCTGACTGAAGATAAAGTAGAGGATATCATGCGCCAGTTTGTAGAGACTCATTATCCCGGGGCGCTGTCAGTCTTTATGCGTGAAGAAAATGACCGTACATACGACGATAAAGTGAGATTTTCATATGTTCAAAAAGAAGCCGGGCTTCCTCTTCCCATGAGCGGATTTATGGCTGAAGTTTCCTTATCGGGTGAGATCATTTCCTTTCGCTATTATGGCAAAGCGGGCAGCATCATTAAGCCAAAGAGGGTCGCGGATCATGAAGAGGCATTTGCCTTCATCAAGAAGGACGTGGAGTTCGACCTTTTGTTTGAGGTTCTCCATCGTTCTGTTTACAAAAACGGGGACGATCAACCGCATTTGGTGTATGAGCCTGAATGCAGGGCTGTTACCGTGCCTGCCGATTTGGTGAAAGAAGAACAAGCACTTGATGATGACGATGACAGGGAGCCGGAAAGCTTTCCTCTCCCTTTATTCGAAGGCATTCAAGAAAAGGCTGAACTCGGCAGTATGATCGGAATGGATAAAGGGTTTGTCAAAGAGCGGGAAGCTGACTTAGGAAACGGGAGAATCGGGACCGTTTGGCGGAATCCGGATGATCCCGTGTATCAGCCGGCGGATAAAAGCGTGGACAGCTGGTTTAGAGGACGGGTTCATCAAGCGCTGAAAACCATTCATAACAAAGAGACTGGAAAACTTGAAGGCGTCATGTCATTTATGGAGAAAAAAGGGCCGTTGACAGTAACTGAGGCAGAGTGCGAAAAAAAGGCGCTTCGTTTTCTATTTGCTTTATTTCCAAAAGCTGATCAATATTTTAAGATCAAATATGACGAACCCGGTGAAGCAGAAAATGCAGTCGCTGGTTTTACATTTGAAGCTCACTGTCACGGGGTTCCGCTCCGGTTTGGGCAGGCCAGAATCTGCGTCAGCCGCCAAACAGGGCACATTACCGTTTATATGGCGCCGGATATTGACCCGAAGGAGCTGGAAGCCATTCATCCAGTTCCGGCTATTTCAGCAGAACAAGCGAAGTCTATCTTTTGGCAGCATTTTAAAGTTGAGCTAGGCTGGGAGAGAGAATACGGTGATGATAAAGAACACAGCTACCGGCTCGTCTATAAGCCGGTGTATCCGCGATTTATCGAAGCCCATACAGGAGAGCCCGTTTTTAGTTCATGGTAAAACAGCCAAAAGTCACGCAAATGCCGTGTGATGAAAGTAACAGAAAGAATCTCAAAAAACAATGACAATAATAGAAAAGGACCTTTCTTCACTTTAAAAGAGGAAAGGCCTTTTTATATAATAAACAGGATTCTCTTTGTCGTAGACTCTTTGAAAGGATGACTTCATTGGTTAATAAACAGCTGAAAAAGAAGGCGCAAGAGATCGGGAATGTACCGCCGCATTATGAGCTTGAGATAGAAGATTACGAGCAAAATCAAAAGAAGAAGGGGCAGGCATACTTCATCTGGAAGGACCCTGAAGATTCGGAAAAGCACATTACAGTTGAACTCCGACATGACGGCGCTTTGCTCACGTTTTCAACAACCGCCTGCTCAGAGACAGATAAAAAACTTCCAGATGCCGAGTTGAAGCTGATGGCTCTTCAGTTTGCTGCCGCCAACCATCCCGGCACATTTATGAAATTTCACTTTCAAGGGAAGGAAGAACGGGGACACCATATCCGGTTTATCTATACCAAAATGGAACTGGAGCTTCCGCTTCCCAATTCAGGCTTTTTAATTGATATAACACGCAGCGGACAAATTGTCCATTTCTTATATTACGGAGAAGGGTATAAAGCCGAGGTTCCAAAGAAATTTGTAGCAAAAAAGAAGGTTTTGGCCCATTACTTAAATACAATGTCTTTACAGCTGATGTACGATGTCATAGATGGCGAACAGGCACCCAGGCTTGTGTATGAACCAATTCTGCCGGGATACAGCTATCCCGCGGATGTAGACGAAATCGTGCCTGACCAGCATATCGCAGATGAAAGAATAGAAAACGGGGCGCCCCTGCCGCCGCTTCTGAACACAGAAGAGACCAATATATATGCCATGCTGGGCCTCACCTCTGATATGCAGAAAGTCAGTGAAAAGGATTTTGGGGAAGAAATAGGAAGCACGTGGCGAAAAGGCACTGCGCCGGAGCGTAAGGATTTAAGCATAGGGAGTTATTTTGAAACGAGAAATAAAAACACAATCAAAATATTAACGGATAAAAAAACCGGGAAATTAAAAGCAGCGCTTTCTTTTTTGGGCCAGCGGAACAACCGCCGATGCTCAACGGAAGAATGCCAAAGAATAGCACTTCAATTTTTATATGCCCTCTATCCGAGAGCAGCTGAGTTTTTTAGAGCGAATCCTGTCCGAATTGATGAAAGAGGGAGGGTCCGCAATCACTTTTCTGTCTGGTATAAAGGAGTGCCGCTGCGGTTCGGCGCTGCCCGCATCATTGTCAATCCGGAAAAGGGAATGATTGACGCTTTTATGGCACCGGATATTGATCCGGAAAAACTGGAAACAATTAATCACAGGCCGGATGTTTCTGCCGAAGAAGCGAAAGAAACGTTTTTGGACGTATTTGACGTGAAGCTGGAGTGGCAGCCTGATTTTACAGCAGGCAGCGATCAGCATTACAAACTTGTCTATAAGCCTTTTTACCCTTCCTATATTGATGCGCACATAAGGAAAAAGAAAAGGCTGTGAGGGTGTCTAGTCAGGAATCATCTCCAAGTGGGGGTAGTCCTTGAATCGTTTCCAGTCCCCGCCCCACTCAAAGCCGAGTTTCTTAGCAATCTCGACAACCTCCAGCCAATCTGATTTTCCGTTTTGATTGCCGTCATATTCCATATCCCATATGATGCTGCCATCTTTTTTTTGAAGGGCAAAATCAATAGCTAAACCATAGTTATGATACGATTCCCCTCCTTTTGCATAGGTGACAATATTCCCTTTTTTTGTACGTCCCTGTTTATATAATTCGTCTTGTTCCTTAAATGACCTGAATCCTTCTGTAATGATGACGGTAATGCCTTTATTCGCTGCTGCGGCCTTGAGGGCATCGGCATTCTGCTGTACAACCGGATGAAGATCCGAAGGGACAGGCATATCCTGCAGGGCATATTGAGAATGCCATTCGTGCCGTATATAACTAAAACATAGGTCAAGAAGAAACAGAATACTTAAGATAGCAGATGTTTTTGCGAATAATTTCATTTATCGATCTCACTTTCTCATGATGTGGCAAATGTTAACGCTTATACGATTGACTCTCTCTAAAGGCGAACAGCTATGATAAAATATAACATAAATAGGAGCAGGAGGAAGGAGGCAGACCATGAGAGCAAAGATTCCATCTGAGGAAGTGGCAGTAAAGCTAAACGAATGGTACAAGCTCATTCGCGCATTTGAAGCAGATCAAGCAGAAGCGTTAAAGCAGGAGATTGAATGCGATTTGGAAGACATGGAAGAGAATCAGGACTTGCTTTTATATTTTTCTTTGATGGAATTCCGTCATCGAATCATGCTTGATAAGCTGATGCCGGTGAAAGACAGCGACACCAAGCCTCCGTTCTCTGATATGCTGAACGAAATTGAAAGCAATCAGCAAAAACTCACAGGCTTATTGGAATACTACTTTTATTATTTCAGAGGGATGTACGAATTTAAGCAGAAAAATTTCATATTAGCGATTGACCATTATAAACATGCCGAGGAAAAGCTCGAGTATGTCGAGGATGAGATTGAAAAAGCTGAGTTTCTTTTTAAGGTTGCAGAAGTGTATTATCACATCAAACAAACGTACTTTTCAATGAATTATGCCAGCCAGGCGCTTGATATCTATACGAGATATGAATTGTACGGGCGCCGCCGCGTGCAGTGTGAATTTATCATCGCCGGAAATTTGACCGATGTTTATCATCATGAAAAAGCGCTGACACACTTGTGCAGCGCCTTAAATCATGCAAGGCAGCTTGAGGAGGCATATATGATCGCCGCTGCCCATTATAATGTCGGACACTGTAAGTACAGTCTGGGCGATTACTGTGAAGCGGAGGGCTATTTCAAAACAGCCGCCGCCATTTTTGAGGAGCACAACTTTCAGCAGGCTGTTCAAGCCGTTTTTTCACTGACCCATATGTATTGTAAAGAGGGGAAATACGACAAAGCGGCAGAGACGTATGGCCGTGGGGTAAAGAGCGCCGCTGAATGGGAAGATGACATGTATTTGACGAAATTCCGCCTCATTCATGAGCTGTATCTTGGAAGCGGCGACCGGAACGTGCTTAAAGAATGCTTTGACCTGCTGGAATCCCGCCAGCTTCTTGCAGATGCTGAGGATCTGCTGCATGATACAGCGGAACGCTTTAATCAGCAGGAACGCTACGAGTCCGCCGCTTTCTTTTACCGCAGGCTGATGAATATTAAAAAGAAGCTGGCTGAACAGCGTTTTCAATAGGCGATGGCAGAGAACATAATCGGTTCTCTGCTTTTTTTATGCTGTTTTTAACCCGAAGAAATAGGGTATTTTCCACTGCATAATGGAAAATCAGAGGAGGATATCGTTTATGTATAAAGATTTAACTGGAAAAACAGCGATTGTGACAGGTTCTTCAAAAGGAATCGGTAAAGCCATTGCGGAACGGTTTGGACAGGAGAAAATGAATGTTGTTGTGAACTATCACAGCGACCCATCTGGAGCCGATCAAACGGTAGACATCATTAAGCATAGCGGAGGGAAAGCCGTCGCAGTTGAAGCGGACGTGTCGAAAGAAGCAGGGATTCAGGCGCTCTTGGACGCCGCTTTAGAGCACTTCGGCACACTTGATGTGATGGTGAACAACTCCGGCTTTAACGGCGCGGAGGCCATGCCGCATGAAATGAGTTTAGAAGATTGGCAGAGAGTCATTGATGTCAACGTCACCGGAACGTTTATGGGGGCAAAAGCAGCGCTTAACCACATGATGAAAAACAACATCAAAGGCAATGTGCTGAATATCTCGAGCGTTCACCAGCAGATTCCGCGCCCCGCCAACGTTCAGTATTCCACGTCCAAAGGCGGAATGAAGATGATGACAGAAACGCTGGCACTCAACTATGCGGATAAGGGAATCCGCGTCAACGCAATAGCGCCCGGCACCATTGCCACAGAATCAAATGTTGATACGAAAAAAGAAGAGAACAGACAAGAACAATTGAAAAAAATTCCGATGAAAACCTTCGGAAAGCCGGAAGAAGTGGCAGCAGCAGCGGCTTGGATCGTATCTGAGGAAGCGAGCTATGTGACGGGCACAACACTATTCGTCGACGGCGGAATGACACTTTATCCATCTCAGCTTGAATAGAACATAAAACAGGGGGATTGCGGGATGAAAACAGATTGGTGGAAAGATGCGGTGGTGTATCAAATTTATCCGAGAAGCTTTCAGGACAGCAATGGAGATGGAATTGGAGACTTGCGGGGGATCATCTCCCGTCTTGACTACATAAAGGAGCTCGGGGCAAATGTGATTTGGATTTGCCCAATCTATCCTTCTCCCAATGTTGATTACGGCTATGATGTGACGGACCATAGGACGATTATGGATTCCTACGGAACGATGGATGATTTTCACGAGCTGCTTGATCAGGTGCACCAGCGCGGATTAAAGCTGGTGATGGATTTTGTGTTAAATCACACCTCCGTCGAGCATCCGTGGTTTAAAGAAGCGGAGCTGGACAAAAACAATAAATACCGCAGCTATTACTTTTGGCGACCCGGCACAAAGAACGGGCCTCCGACGGATTGGGTGTCTGATTATGGATGCTCGGTCTGGCAATACGAGGAGCACACGGGTGAATATTATCTCCACATGAATGCCGTCAAACAAGCTGATTTAAATTGGGAACATCCTGAGGTGCGCCAAGCGGTGTTTGACATGATGAGGTTTTGGCTCGATAAAGGGGTGGACGGCCTGCGCATTGATCAGCTCCATCTCATCTCCAAGAAAGAATATCTTCCGTCGTATGAGGACTATATCAATCAGCAGGCTGAGCCGAAGCCTTTCCAGCCAAATGGCGAACGAATTCATGACTATTTAAAAGAAATGACAGATGAAGTATTTTCTCACTATGATGTCATGTCTGTCGGAGAGGTTGGCAGTGTTACACCAGAGGAAGGACTGAAATATACGGGAACCGATAAGCATGAGCTGAATATGATTTTTCACTTTCAGCATATGGAGCTTGATCAGCAGCCTGAAAAAGAACATTGGGATTTGAAGCCTCTTGAGCTTTCTGATTTAAAAATGGTTTTGACAAATTGGCAAAAGAAGCTTGAACATCAAGGCTGGAATACACTGTTTTGGTGCAATCACGACCAGCCCCGGATTGTGTCCAGGTTCGGAGACGATGGGGAATACCGCAAAGCATCAGCAAAAATGCTGGCTACCGTACTTTATTTCATGAAGGGCACGCCGTATATTTATCAGGGAGAAGAAATCGGGATGACAAACGCGCCGTTTACCCGGATTGAGGACTACAAAGATATTCAAACAATCAATATGTATCATAAACGAGTGTTTGAGAAAGGCTATGATCCAGAAAATGTCATGAGATCGATCTTAGCCAAAAGCCGGGATCACGCCCGGACGCCGATGCAGTGGAGCAGCGGCAAGAATGCCGGATTTACTGACGGCACGCCTTGGCTCAAGGTTAACCCGAACTTCTTGTCCATCAATGTGGAGGAAGCACAGAAAGATCCTGATTCAATCTTAACCTATTACAAAAAGCTGATCAGCTTGAGAAAGCAGTACGCCGATCTTATCAAAGGGAGCTATGAGCTTTTGCTTCCGGATGATCCGCAGCTGTTTGTATACATGAGACAAAATGGCAAACAACAGCTTTTGTCGGTGAATAACTTTTCAAAAGAGCAAGCTGTTTTCAGGTGGCCTAAGAACTGCGGCAAGGATCAGTCATCTCTGCTTCTCTGCAATTATAAAAACAACGGTGATCTTGCTGATGAAATGGTGTTTCAGCCTTATGAGAGCAGGGTGTATCTTCTGGACAATTCAATTTAATGACTCAGCCCGGCATTTTCAGCCGGTTTTTTTTAGTGCATATATTTACGTGATAGACGTTGAGAATAAAATCATAAAAATTAATCTTGCAAAACGTAATGACTTCGGTTTATTATGATATAGGATTACAAAATCGTTATCATTTTGATTTATGTAAATATGAAAGAGGGGATATACGATATGTTTAAAAAATGGAGTGGTTTGTTTGTGATTGCAGCATGTTTTTTATTGGTTGCAGCAGCATGCGGCAACTCATCAACAAAAGGGACGGGTGATTCTAAGAGTGATAAACTGCACATTGTCACAACGTTCTATCCGATGTATGAATTTACAAAACAAATTGTAAAAGACAAAGGCGATGTGGACTTGTTAATTCCATCTTCCGTCGAACCTCATGATTGGGAACCGACGCCGAAAGATATTGCCAACATTCAGGATGCTGATTTGTTCGTTTATAATAGTGAATACATGGAAACTTGGGTTCCGTCCGCTGAAAAAAGCATGGGCCAAGGCCATGCCGTTTTCGTCAATGCGAGTAAAGGCATTGATTTAATGGAAGGCAATGAAGAAGAACACGAAGAGCATGGTGAGCATGAAGAGCACGGAGACCACGAGGAGCATGAGCACAGTCACAGCCATGAAATGGACCCTCACGTATGGCTCAGCCCTGTTCTTGCGCAGCAAGAAGTAAAAAATATTACGGCGCAAATTGTCAAGCAGGACCCGGATAACAAAGAATACTATGAGAAAAATAGTAAAGAATATATTGCAAAACTGCAGGATCTTGATAAACTATATCGTACAACCGTAAAAAAAGCGGCGAAGAAAGAATTCATCACACAGCATACAGCTTTTAGCTATTTGGCAAAAGAATACGGCCTGACACAGGTTCCGATTGCAGGGATTTCTCCTAACCAAGAGCCAAGCGCAGCCGAATTGGCAAAGCTAAAAACATATGCCAAAGAACATAACATAAAAGTGATTTACTTTGAAGAAATTGCATCCTCAAAGGTCGCAGAAACGCTTGCCAATGAAATCGGCGCGAAGACAGAAGTGCTTGATACACTGGAAGGCTTAAGCAAAGAAGAACAGGATAAAGGTATAGGGTATATCGACATTATGAAACAAAACCTCGATGCCCTGAAAGATTCACTATTGGATAAATCATAAGATAGTGTGCGCCGGAGGGTGCACACTATTTCTTTGTGAGAAAGGAAGATTGACATGAATCTCGTCTCATTGAAAGATATCGTTTTCGGTTATTCCCACACGCCTGTGTTGGATAAGGTTTCACTTGATATTGAAAGCGGTGAATTCGTCGGCATTACAGGACCAAACGGCGCCTCTAAATCGACGCTCATGAAGGTGATGCTCGGCATGCTGAAACCGTGGGAAGGCACAGTGACGATCAGTAAAAAGAATACAGAGGGAAAACGCCTGACGATAGGGTACGTTCCGCAGCAAATTTCTTCATTTAATGCCGGCTTTCCGAGCACGGTGCTGGAGCTTGTTCAGTCAGGCCGCTACACAAAAGGGAAATGGTTTAAACGTTTAAATGAAGAAGATCATCTCGAAGTGGAAAAAGCACTGAAAATGGTGGAAATGTGGGAGCTCCGCCACCGGAAAATCGGCGATTTATCAGGCGGACAGAAGCAGAAAATCTGTATTGCCAGAATGCTTGCCAGCAACCCAGATCTCTTAATGCTGGACGAACCGACAACAGCCGTTGACTACGACAGCAGAAAAGGATTTTATGAATTTATGCACCATCTTGTCAAAAATCACAACCGAACAGTTGTGATGGTCACTCATGAACAAAATGAAGTACAGCAGTTTTTAGATAAAGTGATTCGATTAGAGAGAGGAGAAAAAGGCGGATGGAAATGTTTGACTTGGAATTCATGCGACGAGCTTTTCTAGCAGGCGGCATGATTGCCATCATGGCCCCGATACTAGGGGTGTATCTCGTTCTCAGAAGACAGGCCTTAATGGCTGACACACTTTCACACATTTCATTGTCGGGTGTTGCCATCGGATTTTTCCTCAGCACCAATATTACCGCGGCGAGCATCGTCGTCGTGACAGTCGGCGCAATCGGGATTGAATACATGCGGCGGGCATATCGAACGTATTCAGAAGTTTCTATTGCTATTTTAATGGCAGCAGGTTTGTCCTTCGCGATGTTTTTAATTAGCCTTTCGAATGGCGCCGCCAATATGAGTATTGATCAGTACTTATTTGGATCGCTCGTGACGGTTAATCAGCAGCAACTCTATATTATTGGCATCATTACATTGTTGATCCTGCTTTACTTTATTGTACTGAAAAGACCGCTCTACCTGCTGACGTTTGATGAAGCAACAGCAAAAACATCAGGAATCAATACAAACGTCCTGTCGATGTCCTTCAGTATCGTCACAGGCCTTGCGATCTCAGTTATTATCCCGATCATCGGGGTTCTTTTGGTATCAGCACTGCTCGTATTGCCGGCAGCATTCGCCATCAGAATTGCAAAAGGCTTTAAGATGGTATTTATTACAGCCATACTCATTTCATTATTCAGCGTATTTATGGGGCTGACTTCGTCCTATCAGCTCGGAACGCCGCCAGGGCCGTCTATTACCCTGCTTTTGATCGTGCTGCTTTTGATTGGATTTGTGGTTCAGGGCGTTTGGATGTTTATTAAAAAAGAAGCCCTGCGCAAAAAAAGCCGCGGGTAATGCAAAAAGCAGTTTTTCCATCGGAAAAACTGCTTTTTTTAGAGAAACAGCCCGGCAAGCCGCTCATATGATTCCTTTTTCGCCTCGAAATCAAACACATTGCACAGAACCATGATTTCATTTGTTTCATAGCGGTTTATAAGCTCTGAAAGCTGTTGTTTGACAGTGTTTGGGTCACCAATCACCATTCGCTTTCTGTTTTCTTCTATGAGCTTTTTATCTGACTCTGTGTAGGAATGCGTTTTTGCTTCCTCGATGCTCGGCACGCGGCTGTCCAAGCCTTTTCCGACGCGAAGAAGCCATAAATCCTGGCTTAACGCCAGCTCTTCTGCCTCTTCAGCTGTTTTTGCGCAAATGACAAAAATCGTAAACAGTGCGGCCGGAGACGAGAAGTGAGCTGACGGCCGAAAACTTTCCCGGTAGACACGAAACGCATTTTCTCCTCGCTCGGGGTTAATGAAATGTCCAAACACATAACCAACTCCCTGGTGTGCCGCGCGCCTTGCGCTGTTTTCTCCGAGACCGAGCACCCATAGCTCCGGTGCGGTGTCAACAAGGGGCGCCGCTTTAATCCCGGCATACGGATGCCCGGCAGGAAGCGAATCTGTGAGAAAATAAGAGACGTCCTGCAGCTGTCTGTTAAATTCGGTTAAGCTTTTTTTGACCCCGTCTGTTAGCGCAAGACGGGTTTTTGTCGTGCCGCCGGGAGAACGCCCGACACCTAGGTCAATCCGATTCGGATACAGTGCTTCAAGCTGGCGAAAGGTTTCAGCTACTTTAAACGGACTGTACTGGGGCAGCAGCACGCCGCCTGACCCGACACGAATCGTGCTCGTTTGTGCTGCAATGCGAGCGATCATGATTTCAGGCGCTGTGCTTGCCAGTCCTTTTGTGCTGTGATGTTCGGCAAACCAATAACGCTTATATCCCCACTGTTCGCTTAATCCGGCCAGCTCAACCGAATGCTGAAGAGTTGTCACAGGGCTTTCTCCTTTAGAAACAGGTGCCTGGTCAAGTATGCTGAAATGAATCAAAAGGCCGCTTCCTTTCTGTCTTTTTTTAGAATGTGACACAAGAATAGGCAAAATGACTCGCTCACGTCAAATGGTTTGTTTTAGAATCACAATTCATATGATTTGCAAAAAACACATCAAATATGGAAGTTTTTTTCGAGGATTTTCGTCAATTATTCTTAACTTTTATGAAACTTTGCTATAATAACAAACGTATCTATAATAATTTACGGCATACTCATCTTCCCTTTGTACGTAAAAATAAATGTGACTATCTTCACATCTTGATGATTAGGAGTGAATCGTGTGGCGATTTCTTTAGAAAAAGGTCAGCGTATTGATTTAACAAAAGGAAAAGCGGGCTTATCAAAATTGATGGTCGGTCTCGGCTGGGACCCGGTTTCATCCGGCGGAGGCGGTTTTTTCGGAAAGCTGCTCGGCGGGGGCGGACCCAATATCGACTGTGACGCTTCAGTATTGATGCTGGAAAACGGCAAATTCACCGATAAGAAAAATATCATCTATTTCGGCAACCTGAAAAGCCGCTGCGGCGGTGTCAAACACACAGGCGATAACCTGACAGGCGACGGTGCGGGTGATGACGAACAAATTATGATAGATTTGGGGAAAGTGCCTGCAAATATCGACAGGCTTGTATTTGTCGTTAATATTTACGATTGTGTCAGAAGAAAACAAGATTTCGGCATGATTCAAAATGCGTTTATCCGTGTGGTCAATCAATCTAAAAATGAAGAAATGCTCAAATACAATTTAAAAGACAACTATGCCGGCAGAACAAGCCTGATTACGGCTGAAATCTACCGCCAGGACGGCGAGTGGAAATTCTCGGCGATCGGTGAAGGCACAAACGATACGAGATTAGAAGATATTATTAGCCGATACGTATAATAGAAAAAAGGAGTGGGTGAAACATGGCAATTTCATTGGCAAAAGGACAAAAAGTAGATTTAACAAAAACAAATCCGGGACTTTCAAAGGTCGTTGTCGGTTTAGGCTGGGACACGAATAAGTATGACGGCGGACATGACTTCGACCTTGACTCTAGTGTGTTTCTGTTAGACGCTGCGGGCAAATGCGCGTCTCCAAATGATTTTATTTTCTACAACCAGCTTGAAGGCGGCAACGGTTCAGTCGTTCATTCAGGCGATAACCTGACTGGTGCTGGCGAAGGCGACGATGAGAATGTCAAAGTGAATCTCAGCGCTGTGCCTGCCAATATTGATAAAATCTCATTTGTTATCACCATTCACGAAGCGGAAGCACGCAGCCAAAACTTTGGACAAGTATCAAACGCGTTCGTTCGCATTGTAAATGAAGAAACAAATGAAGAGCTCATCCGTTACGACCTTGCCGAAGATTTCTCCATTGAAACGGCAATCATTGCAGGGGAGCTGTACAGACATAACGGCGAGTGGAAATTCTCCGCTATCGGCTCAGGCTACCAAGGCGGCCTTGCCCGCATCGCAACGGACTACGGTTTACAAGTCGGTTAAGACAAATACGAAGAGCAGAAAGGAGAGAGGCAGTATGGCTATTCAATTATCAAAAGGACAGCGTATTGACTTAACAAAGACAAATCCGGGACTCGCAAAAGCGGTAATCGGCTTAGGCTGGGATACAAACAAGTACTCCGGCGGACACGATTTTGACCTGGATGCTTCAGCCTTTTTAGTTGATGCGCATGATAACTGCGTGAATGATCTCGATTTCGTCTTCTATAATAACCTGGAGCATCCGAGCGGCGGTGTCATCCATACGGGTGACAACCGCACAGGTGAGGGTGATGGAGATGATGAGCAGATTATCGTTGATTTTTCAAAGATCCCTGCACACATTGAGAAAATCGGCATCACAGTGACCATTCACGACGCTGAGGCGCGCAGCCAAAACTTTGGACAAGTTACCAATGCGTTTGTGCGTGTTGTGGACGAAGAGACGCAGGATGAGCTTCTTCGCTTCGACTTGGGAGAAGATTTCTCTATTGAGACAGCTGTTGTCGTTTGTGAGCTTTACAGACACGGCGGCGAGTGGAAATTCAATGCAATTGGCAGTGGTTTTTCCGGCGGGCTGGCTGCATTGTGCCGGAACTACGGTTTGCAAGTGTAAGCGGGTGACAGATAGAGAAGTCACCGTTTTCAATTAATAGGAGGAAAAAACTTGGACTTTTTACATCATATCATGTCTACGTATGCTTCATTTTTCGATTGGAAAATGTGGGGGGAAGTGCTTTCAGATCCTGTTTCATGGGGTCTGATCGGTTCCCTTGTTGTTCTGGAAGGCCTTTTATCGGCCGATAACGCGCTTGTTCTTGCGGTGATGGTTAAACACCTGCCGGAAAAACAGCGGAAAAAAGCGTTAACGTATGGTTTGTTTGGAGCTTATATTTTCAGGTTTATTTTCATCGGGCTCGGTATGCTTCTCATTAAGTTTTGGTGGATCAAGGTGCTCGGCGCGCTGTATCTCGCTTGGCTCGTCATTAAGCATTTCTGGATCGGTGAAAAAGAAGAGGAAGCGGACGGCATGAAGAAAAATTCTTGGATGGTCCGCACGTTCGGTATCTTCTGGGCGACTGTTATTTCAGTTGAATTAATGGACCTTGCCTTCTCTGTGGACAGCATCCTTGCCGCATTTGCGGTATCTGAAAAAGTATGGGTGCTTCTGATCGGCGGTATGCTAGGTATTCTAATGATGCGTACAGTGGCAAAAGTCTTCCTTGTACTGATTGATAAAATTCCTGAGCTGGAAAATACAGCATTCGTATTAATCGGTATTATCGCGCTGAAAATGGCGGGGAGTGCCTTCCATTATGAAATGCCGCACTCTGTATTCTTCATGATCATTATTGCTGCATTTGCGGTAACATTTATCATTCACTACATCAACAAACAAAAGCAGGTGCGCGAACAAACAGCCGCTTCAAAAGAAGAATAAAACAAAACAAGGAGGGAGGTTCAATGTCCTTCCTTTTTTGTTACAGAAATATCGTCCCAATGACAAACCAGAAAGGAGGATATGATGAGACAAGAAGAACTCACCATTCATAAAGCGTTTCCAGCTGATGGGGATTGGAAAAGCGTGCTGTTTCAGCCATTGCCGGAGCGTGAGCACTTTAAAACAGACCAAGGCCTTTCGTTTTCCCGCCTTGCCGGGCAAATACTGGGCACTCCAATTGATGAGACGGACTATTATAACGAGCTGTATGAACTGTCCGTAAACAATCGCATTGCCATTCTGAGTGAAACGCTTGATAAAACAATCGAGCCGGAAACATTTCAAAAGCTCCAGCATATTCATTCCATCAATCAGAAAGAAAAAGGGCTGTCAGTCAGCCGCTTTGTTGCCTTTCTGGACGGGGAAAAGCTGATAGCGAAACACTCGAATCCCTTGATGCACCGCCATTTGAGAAAAGCGCTGATGACGCTTTTACATACCTTTGCAGATCATCATGAGCAAGGGCTGAATCATCCTGATTTTCGCAGAGTGCTGCTTGATGTCTCAAAGTTTTCTTTGAATCACCTGAATCATTGGCTGGAAAAAACCGATATAGAGCGGGAGATGCCAAAGGTAGTTTGGTATGGAGACGCGACGAAGAGCCAGCTTTATTTTTTATATTACCTCATGTTAGTCGGCTGCGATGTTCTGCTTTTCCATCCGGCGGGAAACGATCAGCTGGCGCTTGTCGATCCGAAGCGGGAGTTCAGTTTTACGGAAAAGCTTCCGGATGTTTCAGAGCTTCAGCCGTTTCCGAAAGAAAAACCGGACCGGAAATCAACAGTCGCCTACCGCTCAACAAAGGAAATTGAACATGTGCTGAATCACGAGGAATCCATGCTGTACAAGCCATGGCAATTCAGAGATCATACACCGGTGTCTGTTACGCTCAAAACGACCTATGATGAATTGTTTTTAATTGCGAAGGAGCGCGCCTTTATTCGCCCGAATTTCAAAGCTGATAAACATTCCATCGAGATTCCAAATGTATTCGCCAAAATTATGGGCGTGTCAAAAGACAATAAAGAATATTGGAATAGGCTTCATACATTAGCGGACTATCAGGAAACAGAAATGGTCAGGAGCTTTCCGTTTACAGAGGAAATAAAATCGAACTATCAATTTCATTACAGCCACGCACTTGACCACGAAGGAAACATTGATCCGGACAAGCTGACGGCAAGCAATGTGTGGCAGTACAAGCACCTTCCGGCGGGTGTCCAGACTGCCATTGCCAAAACGATTTCGAGAATGTGCAGGCACCCGAGGCTTAAGGCTTTGCATCAAGAAGAACAAGTCAAGGATGTTCAAATCTACTTGTTTAAACAAACAACAAACCTGCCTGCTCATCTGCTGAAATTGATTCAAATATTCGACTATGCGCAAACCGTTCCGAAACTCGTTTTATATCATACAGAAATGAGCGGCGGACTCACGCGTTCGGATGCTGCCGCCCTGCTGTTCCTGAATGAAATCGGAATCGATATCATCATTTATAACCCTCCCGGCCATCAAGATATTGAGCAGTTTATTGAGGAGGATCAGTATGATATCCACTGGCTGGATGACATGGTGTTTCAGCAGGACTATAAAGAGCCTTCACTTGTGAAAAGGCTGTTCAGAACAATTACCCAAAAGTAAGGAGAGAAGAAAAGCATGACATCAGAAAATCAAAACCCGCTTGTTCTCGATAAAAACGAAGAAATTTCCCAGCAAAAGGCAGACGATATCCGCCTCCAGCTCCGCCAGGAACCAGAGGTGCAGCGCCTCGCTCAGCAAATTGACGTCAAAAACCAAATGGAGCTGCTTGAGTACGGAAAGGAGCCGGCTGTTGAGATTTCCAAGTTCTCTGACCGCATCTTGGGGATGATGAAAACAACAAGCGTGACAGACTCCGGCACAATGCTGACTCAGCTTGGGAAAATCATGGACCGCTTCGACAAAAATGATTTTGATGAGCCGAAGGGATTAATGGCGAAAATTTTCAAACGCGGCGGCAGCATGATTGAAAAAATCTTTAAAAAGTATCAGACGCTTGGCGGAGAGATTGAAAAAATCCACGTTGAGATTTCGAAATACAAGGATGAGATGACGAAGACGAACCACACGCTTGATGAAATGTATGAAAACAATATCAAATACTACATGGAGCTTGAGAAATACGTCGTTGCCGGGCAAATGAAGCTGGAAGAGATGCAATCAATCCTTCCTTCGTATGAAGAAAAAGCGGCAAGCGGAAACCAGCTGGCGCAAATGCAGCTCGATACGTTGCGCAACGGCATCCAGGCGCTTGAGGAGCGGGTATATGATCTGGATATGGCGCGGATGGTGGCTCTTCAAACTGCACCTCAAATCCGTCTCCTCCAGCGTGGAAATGCAAAGCTGATCGGGAAAATTAACTCCGCGTTCATCATCACCATTCCGATTTTCAAAAACGGCATTATTCAGGCTGTTACCGTGAAACGCCAAAAGCTTGTGGCTGACTCCATGAGCGAGCTTGACCGCCGGACAAACGAGATGCTGAGACGAAATGCTGAAAATATCTCGAGCCAAAGTGTTGAAATTGCCAGAATGGCAGGAAGACCAAGCATAGATATTGAAACGATCGAATCCTCTTGGAATACGATAGTCAGCGGCATGCAGGAAACAAAACAAATCGAAGAAGAAAACAAACGCCTTCGGGAAGAGGGCGCAAGACGAATTGCCCAGTTGCAGGATAATATTAAAAAAGCATCCTTACAGCAATAAAAAAACCCCCGCTTGTGCTTCACAAGCGGGGGTTTTTCAATTACATGAATTAACTGATGACAATGTGTAAAGACAGGTGTAAACTTAAACGGTGATGATTTTGCATATCAGAGGTGTTGGCAATGGGAAAACAACAGCCTATATCCCAGCGTAAGCTGCTGGGTGTCGCCGGTTTAGGGTGGCTGTTTGATGCAATGGATGTCGGAATATTATCGTTTATAATTGCTGCGCTCCACGTAGAGTGGAATCTGTCGCCCGAAGAAATGAAATGGATCGGAAGCGTCAATTCCATCGGCATGGCTGCGGGTGCGTTTTTGTTTGGATTGCTGGCTGATCGAATCGGACGCAAAAAAGTGTTTATCATTACCCTTTTATGCTTTTCCATCGGAAGCGGCATTTCCGCTTTTGTGACGAGCTTATCAGCATTTCTTATGCTTCGTTTCGTCATCGGAATGGGGCTGGGCGGAGAGCTTCCGGTTGCTTCAACCCTCGTTTCGGAAGCGGTTGTGCCTGAGAAGCGGGGCAGAGTGATTGTGCTTTTAGAAAGCTTTTGGGCTGTAGGATGGCTCGTGGCGGCACTGATTTCTTATTTTGTGATACCGAGCTTCGGCTGGCAGGCTGCCCTGCTGTTAACTGCGCTGACCGCTTTCTACGCTCTGTACTTGCGAAGGAATCTGCCTGATTCGCCAAAATATGAGTCGCTTTCTGCCAAAAAGAAATCAGTATGGGAGAATGTAAAAAGCGTCTGGGCAAGACAGTATTTACGGCCGACAGTCATGCTGTCGATCGTTTGGTTCTGCGTGGTGTTTTCTTATTATGGCATGTTCCTATGGCTGCCGAGTGTCATGCTGCTGAAAGGCTTCAGTATGATTCAAAGCTTTGAATATGTCCTGCTGATGACGCTTGCTCAGCTTCCGGGCTATTTTTCTGCCGCCTGGCTAATCGAAAAAGTCGGCCGGAAGTGGATACTCGTCATTTACCTGATGGGCACCGCAGGAAGCGCCTATTTCTTCGGAACGGCTGATTCCTTAGGCCTTCTTCTTACTGCTGGAATGCTGTTATCATTTTTTAATCTTGGTGCATGGGGTGTTCTGTATGCCTATACACCGGAGCAATACCCGACAGCGATTCGCGCAACAGGTTCAGGAACGACAGCAGCGTTTGGTAGAATCGGCGGCATCTTCGGGCCGCTGCTCGTCGGAACGCTCGCAGCCCGTCATATTTCGTTTTCGGTCATTTTCTCGATCTTTTGCATTGCAATTTTACTCGCGGTTGTTTGTATATTGATTATGGGAAAAGAAACGAAACAAACTGAACTTGAATAGGAGAGGCACCTCTAGGATGGGGTGCTTCTTTTACATTTGTGCTCGGTAGATCGGTGTTTCCCGGTTTTATTGATTGTCTGGTAGAGCGCCATGGGCAGCATAAACAAAATTGCAGTAAATCCTCTAACGGCTCCGATGTTGATATAAATTCACCTGCAAAACATGGTCCCGGCACATAGTTAGCTAGGCAGGTATGTTTGATTTCATACCACGTTTTATGCTGTGGTTTTGACAATATTGCACTTTTCACCTACTTCAGCTGAGTTCTTTTCCACTGCAGTAAAGCGTACGAATAATAGCAAGCCTCAGTTCATCAGATGACGCTGTAAATATTTTTTGATCATCTAATAGTTTTGTAGTCATGAAACGCACAATAAGAGTCGATATAACAATTGTATTCCAGAAAAGGAGCAGGAAGTCATAAAAAAAGAAGGATTTCAGTAGAGTAAAAGCGTTTTCAATTAAAGAAGGGATAATTATTACCTGTAAAATACAATCATAAAGGAGGATTACAGAGCATTTAGAAGCATAAATAAGGCCATGTGGCTACATGGATGTTTATAAAGAAATGGTACAGAATAAAAGAGTATATGCTGTTTGTGTGGCATGTTACATAAGTGTTACGGTAATAAGGATTGTTTAATATGGAGGGAAAATATGAGTGTAGATGAGAAGCCAATTAAGATAAAAGTTGAGAAAGTATCTAAGATTTTTGGAAAACAAACAAAAAAAGCAGTTCAAATGCTTGCCAACGGAAAGACAAAAAAAGAGATCCTGAAAGCAACCGGATCAACCGTTGGGGTAAATCAAGCAGATTTTGATGTATATGATGGTGAGATATTTGTCATCATGGGTCTATCAGGGAGCGGTAAATCAACTCTAGTACGGCTGTTAAACCGGCTTATTGAACCGACTGCCGGAAATATTTACATTGATGGTGACATGATAACAAATATGTCTAAAGACCAGCTCCGGGAAGTTCGCCGGAAGAAAATCAGCATGGTCTTCCAAAAGTTTGCTCTGTTCCCGCACAGAACGATACTTGAAAACACAGAATACGGGCTGGAGCTTCAAGGTGTGGATAAACAAGAGCGCCGGCAAAAAGCGCTTGAGTCCCTTAACCTTGTCGGCCTTGAAGGATTTGAACAGCAATATCCTGACCAGCTTTCCGGCGGGATGCAGCAGCGTGTCGGTCTTGCCCGCGCGTTGACGAATAACCCGGACATCCTTCTCATGGACGAAGCGTTCAGTGCGCTTGATCCTTTGATTCGTAAAGATATGCAGGATGAGCTTCTTGATCTTCATGAAAATGTCGGAAAAACGATTATCTTCATCACGCATGACCTTGACGAAGCATTGCGCATCGGTGACAGAATCGCCTTGATGAAGGATGGTAACATCGTTCAGATCGGCACACCGGAGGAAATCCTGATGAGTCCATCTAACGAATATGTTGAGAAATTCGTTGAGGATGTTGATTTATCTAAAGTCCTCACAGCAGGCCACATTATGAAACGCGCTGAAACAGTGCGGATTGATAAAGGGCCTCGCGTGGCATTAACATTGATGAAAAACCTAGGGATTTCATCTATTTACGCAGTCGATAAACAAAAGAAATTGTTAGGTGTCATTCACGCGTCAGATGCGAAAAAAGCAGCTGAGTCTGATTTGTCACTTCAAGATATCTTGAATACAGAATTCACGACTGTACCAGAGAATACGTATCTGACAGAGATTTTTGACGTTGTTTCTGACGCGAATATTCCAATTGCGGTTGTAGATGAGAAGCAGCGAATGAAAGGGATTGTCGTAAAAGGCGCGTTAATTGGCGCACTCGCCGGCAATAACGATTACATTAATGTTGAAGGCAATGAACAAACACAAAATCCTTCTGTACAGGAGGTGAAGTAAGATGGATAGACTGCCTAGAATACCTTTAGCAGATATGATTGACCGTTTTGTTGACTGGATTACGATGACGTTTGGCGGATTCTTTGATGGAATCGCAAACGGATTGGCCGCTTTTGTAAATGGAATTGTCAGCGGACTCGGATTTATGCCATCTATTTTATTAACGATTATTTTCGCCGCACTTGCGTGGTGGATCAGTACAAGGGGAATTGCGTTATTTACATTGATTGGATTCCTATTGATCGATTATTTAGGATATTGGGACCCAATGCTGCAAACATTGGCGCTTGTTTTGACATCTGTGATTATTTCGATTGTGGTCGGGGTTCCGATCGGAATTTGGGCGTCCCAGAAAGAAACGGTTCGCCGTATTGTAACGCCTATTCTTGATTTAATGCAGACAATGCCTGCTTTCGTATATCTATTGCCGGCGATTTTCTTCTTTAACATCGGTGTTGTGCCGGGGGTTGTTGCATCTGTTATCTTCGCGATGCCGCCGACAATCCGCATGACTGTTCTCGGTATAAAGCAAGTGCCGGCGGATTTGATTGAAGCGACTGAAGCGTTCGGTTCTACGACAGCTCAGCGTTTGTTTAAAGTTCAGCTTCCGCTTGCGACAAAAACCATTTTGGCCGGGATTAACCAGAGCATCATGCTTGCGTTATCAATGGTTGTTATCGCCGCAATGGTCGGTGCACCGGGACTTGGTTCTGAAGTATACAGTGCCGTAACACAGCTAAAGACCGGGGTCGGTGTAGAGGCCGGTATCGCTATTGTTATCGTAGCCATTACACTGGACCGTATTACTCAAAATATTAAACTGAAGAAAAAAAGCAGGGGGAATGCCTGATGCTTAAAAAAATCTTCGGTATCGGCGTTTCCGCCATGCTGGCGCTCTCACTTGCGGCTTGCGGGTCAGAAAGCGATGAAAATGCAACCGCGGCTGAACAGGTAAATAAGACCATCACCGGGATTGATCCCGGTTCAGGGATAATGGCCTTGACCGACAAAGCGATGAAGGATTATGACTTGAATGACTGGACATTGATTTCGGCTTCAAGCGCTGCGATGACCGCAACGCTTAAAAAATCATACGACCGTCAGAAACCGATTATCATTACTGGATGGACACCGCACTGGATGTTCTCCAGATATAAGCTGAAATATCTTGATGATCCAAACCAATCTTATGGAAACGCAGAGGAAATCCATACGATCACGCGCAAAGGCTTCAGCAAAGAACAGCCGAATGCCGTAAAGCTTCTGAGCCAGTTTAAATGGACGCAAGACGACATGGGAGAAGTCATGATCAAGGTGGAACAAGGCGAAAAACCTGCCAAAGCCGCCGCTGAGTATGTGAAGAAGCATAAGGATCAGATTGCGGAGTGGACAAAAGGCGTTCAAAAGGTAAAGGGAGACAAAATCAACCTTGCCTATGTGGCGTGGGACAGTGAGATTGCAAGTACAAACGTAGTTGGCAAAGTCTTAGAAGACTTGGGCTATGACGTAACGTTTACTCAGGTAGAGGCCGGTCCAATGTGGACCGCGATTGCGACGGGAAGCGCGGATGCATCCCTTTCCGCATGGCTGCCGAATACCCATAAAGCATACGCCGCTAAATATAAAGGCAAATATGATGATATTGGCACCAGTATGACTGGCGTAAAGATGGGTCTTGTTGTGCCTCAATATATGAAAAACGTTAACTCAATTGAAGACTTGAAGAAGTAATGAAAGAAAGCAGCCTTAGCCAGGCTGCTTTTTTGTGTTAAGAAGCATTAGCAGCAGCTAGTGATTCCGCCTTCTGAAATGTTTTTAATACGGCGTTAGCCAAAATGTGAATGCCGTTGAACATCGCGTTCCTGTCAAAGGTCATGTGCGGATGATGGAGTCCTGGCTGTAGTCCGCAGCCGAGTCCGAGCATCGTTGTTTTGAGGTTCGGCATTTTTACGGCGTAAAAATGAAAATCCTCACCGCCGGTTGTGTCAAGCGGTTCATCGAGCTGTTCAGCCCCGATGATGTCCGTAATGGCTTCTGCCATGATCGCTTCAGCTTCTTTGTTTTGTGTTGCTGCGGGGAGGCTATGTTCTTTTTGCAGCTCGATCTTTGCGCCGAATGCCGCAGCGGCCGCTTCACATGCTCTTTCTGTTTCGGCGATTAACGTCTCCATGGCTTCATTGGTCTGTGCGCGCAAATCAAGGCTGAACGACGCTTTTCCTGGAATGATATTGGAGCTTTCACCGCCGGCTTGAAGTTTGGTCATTTTAACCGTATGCGGGATGTTTGGGTCAATATGAATGAGTCCGAGCTTATGTACGAGAAATGCCGCAATTTCAATGCTGTTTTTCCCGAGATGCGGGCGGGCGCCATGGGCTTCCTCTCCTATGATTGTTCCCTCAATATGCTGGCTTGATCCGTGCAGAATAGATGGGGCACAGCGCCCGTTCTGTGTCTCCTGAATCGGACGGACGTGAACGCCGTACAAATAATCGACATTATCAAGCACGCCTTCTTCTATCATTTTCAAGGCGCCGCCGCCTTTTTCCTCAGCCGGCTGAAAGATAAAACGGATCGTGCCCTTCGGAAGCTCGGGCTGTTTTTTCAGCAGCATTAACGTGCCCAGCGCCATTGTCATATGTGAATCGTGTCCGCAGGAATGGTTGGCGCGAAATATGCCGTTAACCTCCTGCCATAGCGCATCAATGTCAGCACGCACAGCTACAACAGGTGACCCTGAACCGATTTCGCCAATAACCCCGGTGCAGTCTGAAAACGTGTGAGTCCGGCACCCTAATTCCTCAATCTTTTGTTTAAGAAATGCAGTTGTCTCATATTCCTTCCAGCTGACTTCAGGGTTCGCGTGCAGGTGCTCGAAGATGTCCATAACAGTTTGTTTCATGTCTTCGGAAAGCTTTTGCATGGGAAAAGTGCCCTCCTCAAAATGAATTTCCCTTCTTTCCTTTATTTATATTGAAACAGGAAGATAGGCTGTATATAATATAGCACATATTGCAACTTTTCAGAATAATGATTATTTTCAAACAGAGGGGATGGATCGAACATGAGTATGCCAGCAGCCGAAACACAGCCTAAGAGAAAACGTACGACAGGTATAATGCCTGACGCCTATGTCCTCTTATTTATCATTGCTTTCATTTGTGCCGTTGCTTCGTATGTTGTGCCGGCGGGAGAATTTGACCGCGTGACAAAGGGAGATGTCACCACTGCTGTTCCGGGAAGCTATCATTCGATTGAACAATCCCCGGTCAGCCTGATCAGCTTTTTTACTTCTCTGCAGGATGGAATGGTTGGATCAGCACCAATCATCTTTCTGATTTTATTCACTGGCGGCACCATTGCCATTTTAGAAAAAACGGGTGCCATCAACGGCCTGATTTACAATGTCATCAGCAAATTCCGCACCAAGCAATTATTATTTATTTGTATTGTCGGTGCGTTGTTCTCCATTCTCGGAACAACCGGAATTGTCGTGAATTCAGTTATCGGTTTTATCCCCATCGGCCTCATTGTCGCACGATCCTTAAAGTGGGACGCAGTCGCGGGTGCCGCTGTTATTTACATCGGCTGCTACGCTGGATTTAACTCAACTATTTTATCGCCGTCCCCGCTCGGTTTATCGCAATCAATCGCGGAGCTGCCGCTTTTCTCGGGAATTGGCCTGCGTGTTGTAATCTACATATGCTTTTTGCTGTCTTCTATTATTTATATCTATCTGTACACAAGAAAATTAAAAAAATCAAAGGATGCCAGTGTGTTAGGGACAAATTGGTTCCCCGCGGCAGGAATGGGTGAGGCGGGGAAAGAAGATCAGTCATTGGCGTTTACTGTTCGTCATAAGCTCATTTTGGCTGTGGCGGGACTGTCGCTTCTCGGATTTTTATACGGCGCTTTGAAGCTGGGCTGGTCTGATTCACAAATGGCTGCGACGTTTATTTTTATTTCTGTCCTTGGCGGGTTGATAGGCGGACTTGCGGCAAACGATATTGCCAAAACCTTCATAGTGGGCTGCCAAGGCCTTGTATATGGGGCGCTGATTGTCGGGATGGCAAGAAGCATTTCTGTCATCCTTGAAAATGGCAAGCTCCTCGATACAGTCGTCAACGCATTGGCTTCGCTTTTGGATGGATTCAGCCCGATTGCCGGTGCGATCGGCATGTATATCGCCAGTGCGCTGCTTCATTTTCTCATCTCTTCTGGGTCTGGGGAAGCCGTTGTATTTATTCCAATCCTGGCGCCGCTTGCTGATTTGATGGGAATTACGAGGCAGGTCGCGGTGGAAGCGGTTATGCTTGGAGAAGGAGTCGTCAACTGTGTGAACCCGACATCCGGCGTTCTCATGGCGGTGCTTGCCGCCAGCGGCATTCCGTACGTCAAGTGGCTCAGGTTTATGGTGCCGCTTGCTCTGATTTGGTTCTTGATCGGACTTGTATTTATTGTCATAGGTGTCATGATTAATTGGGGGCCGTTTTAACGATTACTGCCCGGCGGCTTGTACGGGCGGGCTTTTCATTTAATCGTTGCAGAAGCGCAGGCTGTTATTGTAACATGTAAGCCATAAGCCATAAGCCATTCGTAAAAGTGCGGGAGGAAGGTCATGAATAATCTGCTTAATAGACTTTCAGGCGTGAATGGGAAAAATAAGAGAGTAAAAGAAAAAGAACAAAAGATCTGGTCGGAGATCGGCAAGTTAGCCGGGGCGTTTGCGCTGCTGGATGTGGTTATCCGCGGCATTATGTTTGCATTTCCGTTTAATGAATGGGTCTCGAGCCTTGTGTTTTTGTTCATTATCATCTTATATTACTGCATCAGGGCATCTGCTTCTGGAATGCTGATGCCGAAAATAGACACCGACGAAGAACTGCATAAACGGGTGAAGCAGCAGTTCATAGAATCAATAGCTGTCGCCTTTGCGGTAGTGGTGCTTACGATGTATGACAGGGGGATTCCCCATACATTCTTCGCTTGGCTGAAAATGATCCTTCTATTTATCGTCTGCGGCGGCGTTCTGTTTTTGCTTCGATTTGGAATCGTGAAGCTGTCTTACAGAAGTACGGTAAAAAAGGAGTTTAAGAAGAAATCATCATAGAGATGGTTTCTTTTTTGTTCATCAATCAGACAAAACTTTTCTCTTGCAATAGTTTGTGAAATATTGCACAATATAAATGTGAAATAATTCACAAACAAACATCAAAGAAAAACATACCCTGGAAGGATGATTAATGATGAATACACATGTAAATAAAGTAGCTTTAATCGGAGCGGGTTTTGTTGGAAGCAGTTATGCATTTGCGTTAATAAACCAAGGGATCACAGATGAGCTTGTGGTCATTGATGTAAATAAAGAAAAAGCAATGGGCGATGTGATGGACTTAAACCACGGAAAGGCGTTTGCGCCGCAACCGGTCAAAACATCTTACGGAACATATGAAGACTGCAAAGATGCTGATATTGTCTGCATCTGCGCCGGAGCAAACCAAAAACCTGGTGAGACACGCCTTGAATTAGTAGAAAAGAACGTGAAAATTTTCAAAGGCATCGTCAGTGAAGTCATGGCGAGCGGATTTGACGGCATTTTCTTAATTGCGACAAATCCGGTTGATATTTTGACTTACGCTACATGGAAATTCAGCGGCCTGCCAAAAGAGCGGGTGATCGGAAGCGGCACAACACTAGATTCTGCGAGATTCCGTTACATGCTGAGCGAATACTTTGGCGCAGCGCCTCAAAACGTGCACGCGCATATTATCGGAGAGCACGGTGATACAGAGCTTCCTGTCTGGAGCCACGCAAATGTCGGAGGTGTGCCTGTCAGTGAACTTGTTGAGAAAAACGATGTATATAAACAAGAGGAGCTAGACCAGATCGTAGATGACGTGAAAAACGCCGCTTACCATATTATTGAGAAAAAAGGGGCGACTTATTATGGTGTTGCAATGAGCCTAGCCCGCATTACAAAAGCCATTCTTCATAATGAAAACAGCATTTTAACTGTCAGCACATACTTGGACGGACAATACGGCGCAAATGACGTGTACATCGGCGTTCCGGCTGTCGTAAACCGCGGAGGTATTGCAGGCATCACTGAGCTGAACTTAAATGAGAAAGAAAAGGAACAGTTCCTTCACAGCGCAGGTGTCCTTACAAACATTTTAAAACCTCATTTTGCAGAACAAAAGGTCAACTAAACGCAACTTTAGAGTAAAGGGCTGATTGTCAATGTGGGAGCCGTTGTATGATCCGTTTGGAAACGAGTATGTGAACGCACTTGTGGCGCTCACTCCGATTCTCTACAGCTATTATTAAAACGCGTTTTTAGAAGGTGCGGCCGGTTTTGGTGTTCCGCTTGCGATTAGTGCAGCGCTGCTGAAGAACTGGAACTCATTTTCAGTTTCGTAGGCAAAGCCGCCGATATTGTGGAGGAAGAACTGAAACGTCTGAAGCAGTAAGCGAATTTTGTGCATAGCTTGACCCGTTCCCGAATAAATTGTACAAGTTACGTAAGAGAAGGGAGTACGGGCCGGTGAACATTTTTTTGAGCTATATTGTGCTGGGACTGTCCTTGTCTGCGCCAGTGGGACCTGTGAATGCGGCGCAAATAGACAAAGGAATTAAAAATGGTTTTTGGCATGCTTGGATTTTTGGTTTAGGCGCCATGACAGCGGACGGACTGTACATGCTTTTTATCTATTTCGGACTTTCACAGTTTTTGACCGCTCCATTTGTAAAAACGTTTTTGTGGCTCTTCGGCTTTTTTGTTCTGACCTATACCGGAATTGAAACGCTGAAAAATGTCAGAGAACCGATGGATGTGCGAAGCTCGCGAGGAAAAACGTCATATAGGAAAACGTTTGCTTCGGGTTTTCTCATTTCACTGTCAAATCCATTAAGCATCCTGTTTTGGCTCGGAATTTACGGGAGCATACTTGCGAAAACAGCAGAGGCCTACAATATGAATCAGCTTTTGATCTATAGCTCCGGCATCATGCTGGGCATTTTAATCTGGGATTTTTGCATGGCGATCACAGCCAGCATGTTCAGAAATCTGCTTCATGAAAAGCTCTTAAGAGGATTGACCGGAATCGCGGGTGTATCCCTCCTTATATTTGGCTTTTACTTCGGTTATCAAGGCATCAAACAGTTATTGGGCTGATTCATGAAGGACAGTCACCTACCGCCTTCAGTTTTAATATAGTATCCAGACGATACTGGAGGTGGATCAATGGTGGATGGGATTTACACCAAAAGTTTTCTGGAACGTAATCAAGCTGAACTCCCTGAATGGCAAAGTATCGCTTTTGAGCTCTTGGCAGAAACTGTGGCTGATGACGCGGATACGTTTCCGTGCATTCCCGGACGCCAGGCGTTTCTGACTGATCAGCTTCGCATTGCTTTTGCCGGAGATCCGCGGGAAAACCGTACAGCGGAGGAGCTGGCACCATTGCTTGCGGAGTACGGCAGGATATCGCGGGACACGGGAAAGTACGCATCCCTCGTTGTGTTGTTTGATACACCGGAAGATTTGGCTGAGCACTATTCGATTGAAGCGTATGAAGAGCTGTTTTGGAGCTTTTTAAATAGACTGAGTCATCAGGACAAAAAAGAGTGGCCGGAAGACATTCCGGCCGATCCCGAGCATTATAAATGGGAGTTTTGTTTTGACGGCGAGCCGTACTTTATTCTGTGCGCTACTCCGGGGCATGAGCAGAGAAGAAGCCGGAGCTTTCCTTATTTTATGATCACGTTTCAGCCAAGATGGGTGTTTGAAGGCTTAAATGGATCAACCACATTTGGCCGCAACATGAGCAGGCTGATCCGCGCACGGTTAAAGGCCTACGATCAAGTTCCAATCCATCCGCATTTAGGGTGGTACGGTGGAAAAGATAATCGCGAATGGAAGCAGTATTTTCTCCGTGATGACGAAAAACAGGTATCGAAGTGCCCGTTTTCTTATTTAAAGAACATGTTGAACAAAATGAAATAAATCACGAGCTGGCAGGGCGGTCTTTATGTCCCTGCTTTTTTTGATAGATCATCGTAACGATGGCAATGATCACGAGAAAGCCTATGCTTACAAAAAAACCGGGCCGGCTTGATTTTTCAAACAGTGTGCCGGATACAGCCGCAGCAATTAGAATCATCGCTAAATAAATTTGCGTTTTCCCCATTCCTTCGGGATCAGTCAGCTTTTTGCTGGAGAACAGGATAAACAGCCAAGTGTATAAAAGCATAAGCCCCGCTGCTGTCGTCATGTGCTCATAAATGTTTTTGGGGAGCACTAAAGACAGAATGATGGACAGGACAAGCCCCGCAAACGTCAGCCCCAGCGCCGGCCAGCATATTTTTTTGCCTTCCTTTAAGGTAAAGCATTTTGGCGCGTCACCGTCATCAGCCATCGTACAAAGCAATGTCGTAACGGCAAAAAGCGAAGCAACGAGGGTCGAGAATCCGGCGATGATAAAAATCCCATTAAATATATCAAGGATGATCTTAAGGTTATATCCTTTTAACGACGTAATGAACGGGCTGTTCTGCTCAGAAAACGCGTCTAATGGAACCAGCAGCAAAGCCAGCCCGATCGAAATGACATAAATAACCGCCAGTGTCGCCAGCATGAGTTTCCCTGATTTAGACGCTTCTTCTGGTTTTTTTAAGTGAACCGCCATCAGCCCCATGACCTCAATTCCGCCAAAGGCGTAAAACGCGTAGATTAAACCCGTCCACAGCCCCATGGCGCCATATGGGAAAAACTCACTCGTCTTATTAGGAACCTGTACATCGTGGTTTCCGCCAGACAGTATACCGCATAATGCCAGGATGGCTATCACAATAAACATAAATATAGCAGCTGTTTTGATAACTGCCAGTACGTTTTCAGTCTTCTCAAAAACAGACAGCCCGGTGAAAATAATCAGTAGCCCAAGCACCGCGTAGATTGATGCAAATACCCATAGCGGCACCTGAGGGAACCAGTGCTTCGTAAATAACGAAATGGCTGTCAGCTGGCTTCCGGTAATCAGCATTTCTGATGACCAGTACACCCAGCCATTGCTGAAGCCGGCCCATCTTCCGAATGCTTTTCTTGCATACACACAAAACGAGCCTTTTTCCGGATGCTTTGCCGACAGCTTGGCAAGCTGCTCGAATACAAAATACGTGCCGATTGCCCCGATCAGAAATGATAGCAGAACGGAGAAACCGCTTTTCACTATTGCAATGCTGGAACCGAGAAAAAATCCTGTTCCAATCGTGCAGCCTATACCGATTAATGACAGCTGCCACCAGGCCAAATTCCCTTTTTGCTGGTCTTTTTTTGTTTGACTCATCATCATTTCAACCCCTTTTATCTAAGGTTAGATTGCGACCCGCCCGAAGCTTATATACATCAGATTTTTGCCTCTTTTTACATGGAGAAGGCGGCGAGCGCTCATACTAATGAAAAAAGGAGCAAAGCAATGACACAGCAATATATCGTTGAACCGAAAAAAGGGCTTGGTCTGAAGTTGAAAAAAGGGCAGATTTTGAAGGTGGTGGATGTAGAAGGGCAGCAGGTGGCTGATTTTGTCGCGTACCATGCCAAGGATTTCTATGAGCATCTTGATCAGGGTGCAACGATTGATGCCAATCATTCCATTCATGTGAAAGTCAACGATCATATCTACTCAAATCTATACAAACCGATGCTGACGCTCATTGAAGATACGGTCGGCAAGCATGATCTGCTGCTTCCAGCCTGCCGTCCTGATATGAACAGGCTGTTATACGGCAAGCAAAAGGATGAGTTTCAGGATACGTGCTATGACAATATGAACCGTGCGCTTGAGCAGTTTGGCGTCCCGAAGCCTCACATGCACTACCCGTTTGCGATTTTTATGAATACTGTCCTTGATAAGAAAGGGAACCTGTCTGTGGAAACGCCGCTTTCGAATGCCGGAGATTATGTAAGGCTTCGGGCGGAAATGGATTTGATTGTTGCGTTTTCTTCCTGCCCGATAGAAAAAGGGAAGTGCAATGGCGATAGTGTAACGTCAATACGGGTGGAAGTCAGCTGATCTCTCTTGTTCACTGTGAATCAAGACCTGTGCTATATTTAATAAGGATACATAATTGTCATGATTCATTTTCATCAATTTGGGGAAATGATCAAATAAGAAACAGCGAATTGTACAGGAGGAATGATTGGGATGAGCATGCAGGAAAAAATTATGCGTGAATTACATGTGAAGCCCTCAATTGATCCAAAGCAAGAAATTGAGGACCGAATCAATTTTTTAACACAATATTTGAAAAAGACCGGCGCTAAAGGCTTTGTGTTAGGAATCAGCGGAGGACAGGATTCAACTCTTGCAGGGCGCCTGGCCCAGCTTGCGGTTGAACGCATTCGCGAGGAGGGCGGAGACGCTCAATTTATCGCGGTCCGTCTTCCGCATGGCACACAGCAGGATGAAGACGATGCCCAGCTTGCTTTGAAGTTCATTAAGCCTGATAAATCATGGAAGTTTGACATTAAGTCCACAGTAAGCGCGTTTTCTGATCAGTATCAGCAGGAAACCGGCGATCAGCTGACTGACTTTAATAAAGGAAACGTAAAAGCGAGAACAAGAATGATCGCTCAATACGCGATCGGCGGCCAAGAAGGCCTTCTTGTCATCGGCACGGACCATGCCGCTGAAGCTGTGACTGGTTTCTTTACGAAGTACGGTGACGGCGGAGCGGATCTCCTGCCGCTGACCGGATTGACGAAGCGTCAAGGAAAAAGCCTGCTGAAAGAGCTGGGTGCACCGGAACGCTTATACTTAAAAGAACCAACTGCCGATCTGCTCGACGAAAAACCGCAACAGGCGGATGAAACAGAGCTAGGCATTTCCTACGAGGAAATTGACGATTATCTCGAAGGAAAAAAAGTATCAGCGAAAGTGTCAGAAGCGCTGGAAAAGCGCTTCAGCATAACTGAGCATAAACGTCAGGTTCCGGCGTCTATGTTTGATGACTGGTGGAAATAGGATAGAAAGCCCGCTCTCGGAGCGGGCTTTTCAGCATATCGGCAAACGTTTTAGGATTTTATCATGTGAAAGACCTTTATTTGATGAGGATATGATTCAGCTTTACGATCAATCTGTCGGAGCTGTCTCTTGTATCAGTGGCTAATGTAAGACTGGCTCTTGCGAAAATCTTTCTGCCGCATCCTGAATTGACATGTTGTCTGTTTGGAGATGATCCAAAAATAGGTGATGCCAATCCTTCCATGCAGCGGTCGATTTGTTTGGCGGCCCATGAGTTTTTTCTCTTGTGCGAAGCCGTTTTAACAAGGTTTTTTTTGAAGCAATTCGTGTAAAGTGGTGAACTCGCCTGCCGTCATGCCTAAGCCTGCCGCAATCGTCATAGGCACAATGATGATGCCGCGGTATGTATCGGTCAGGGGGGCCAGCAAGCTATAATTGAACGCCCGCCATAAGAGGTAGCATGAAAATCGTCCTCCGCGATCTCCAGCGGTTCATGGAGCGCAGTGCAAAACCCATTTTTTCAGGATCATACACGTAAGATGGTTTCTGCCTCCTGTGCAGTTCGAAAACTGTTTGTGTTTTTCCAAAACCGAAAGCCCCGTTTATCCATATAATCAACGCCATTTCTCCATTCCTCCAAAAAAGACCCTTCGATCGAAGAGCCAGCGGGAAAAACAATCAAGGCAGTGTGATTAAAATATTTTAATGCTTTTTTGCGTCGAAGTATTAAAATGAAGATATGTTGTACAATGAATGTCATTCAAGCTTAAACGCTTGAACAACCAAGAGCAGGCTATCCCTGGTAAAGCATGAACGAAAAAGGACGGGCAAGCCTGAATCTATATAAATATTCGCTAAATAAGCATATAATGAAGATAAAATTTCATTCCTTAGGAGGATTTCGCCGAAGATGAACGCTAAACGAGCCATCCCAGTAAGAGAAAGAAATATCGTCCTGATTGGATTCATGGGTGTAGGAAAAACGACAATCGGCCAATTGGTCGCTAAGAAATTATATAGAGATTTTATCGATATTGACCAAGAAATCGAAAAGGATTTCAACATGTCGATCCCTGAGATGTTTGAAAAAAAAGGTGAAGACTTTTTCCGGAAAACAGAAAAAGAATATATCCTGAATTTATGCCATCATACAAGATTTAAAATTGTCTCACTTGGCGGAGGCTCTTTTAAACAAGAGGAAATCAGAAAATGCTGTCTCGAACATTGTCTGGTGCTTCACCTCGATCTGTCTTGGGAGAACTGGAAGCAGCGCGCGAATTTGCTGATCGAAAGCCGCCCGGTACTGCATAACCGGTCAATGGATGAAATGGAGCAACTGTTTAACGAAAGAAAAGTCATTTATGACAAGCACAATTCAAAAGTGGAAACAGACAACCTTGCTCCTGAAGAGATTGCAGATTACATTGTGGAGACGCTAAAAATCGGCTGGGATCTTTATCAGCCAATGTAAAAGCCGTGCGGGAGGGAATGACCCCATAAGATGAAACAAATAAAAAACACCTTCATGTTTGAAAACGGATCGTTGTATCCGAAATAAGGCTTGGGGGTGTTTTTTGTAGCGGAAAGCGGCTTTAAGCCACACGCCGCGTTTAAAACGAGCACATCAAAATCGCGCAATCCCTTGTCGCAAACGGTTTGGGGTAACACTGGCCCAAATATGGTCAAAAGGGACAAAGATCCGGTTGTCATCTATTTATCGCTTCAATCCGCGCCTTCACGCACTCTTGTTTTTGTATTTTTAAAAAACCGCTATGTCAGTCTGACCGCACAGGCCTTTATGGAATTTAGCCGGGAATCGGTTAAACAAACGTTTGATCAAGAAGAGTGAGTATGGTGTTCAAGGATAGAAGCCTATTCATCACAAGAACGAATTGACATCGAGGGATTGAATCAAGAATTAGATGTTAAAAAATTTAGAAAATAGGTTAAAAACGTGATAGTATAAAAAAACTAAATCTTATTAAACAAAGGAGAATAATCGGAAATGCAACTATTCGATCTGCCGCTCGACCAATTGCAAACGTATAAGCCTGAAAAAACAGCACCGAACGATTTTTCTGAGTTTTGGAAATCGTCTTTGGACGAACTTGCGAAAGTCCAAGCAGCACTTGATTTACAGCCGGTTGAGTATCCTGCTGATGGAGTCAAGGTGTACCGCCTCACATATAAAAGCTTCGGAAACGCCCGTATTGCCGGATGGTACGCAGTGCCTGACAAGGAAGGCCCGCATCCGGCGATCGTCAAATATCATGGCTACAACGCTAGCTATGACGGTGAGATTCATGAAATGGTAAACTGGGCGCTCCACGGTTACGCCGCATTCGGCATGCTTGTCCGCGGCCAGCAGAGCAGCGAGGATACGACTATTTCTCCGCATGGTCATGCTTTGGGCTGGATGACGAAAGGAATCCTTGATAAAGATACATACTATTACCGGGGCGTTTATTTGGACGCTGTCCGCGCGCTTGAAGTCATCAGCAGCTTTGACGATGTTGACGAAACAAGAATCGGTGTGACAGGCGGAAGCCAAGGAGGCGGCTTAACCATTGCTGCAGCGGCTCTGTCAGACATTCCGAAAGCCGCGGTTGCCGATTATCCTTATTTAAGCAACTTTGAACGGGCCATTGATGTCGCACTTGAACAGCCGTACCTTGAAATCAATTCCTTCTTTAGAAGAAATGGCAGCCCGGAAACGGAAAAGAAGGCGATGAAGACACTTTCATATTTCGATATTATGAATCTCGCTGACCGAGTGAAGGTCCCTGTTCTGATGTCGATTGGTCTGATTGACAAGGTCACGCCGCCGTCCACCGTGTTTGCCGCATACAACCACTTGGAGACAGAGAAAGAGCTCAAAGTGTACCGCTACTTCGGGCATGAGTATATCCCTGCCTTTCAAACAGAAAAACTTGCTTTCTTTAAGCAGCATCTTAAAGGCTGATAAACGTGAATAGCCGCCGCACAACAGCTGGCGGTTTTTTTCTGCAAACTGCAGGAATGAGAACAGACTGGAGACGAATAGAAATGAAACAAAGGATCATTGATGAATTAAAACGAATCGAGCTTTCATACGGAGTCAAAATCGTATATGCCGTTGAGTCTGGAAGCCGCGCATGGGGATTCCCGTCGCAGGACAGTGATTACGATGTCCGCTTTATTTATGTGCCGAAAAAGGAATGGTATTTTTCAATTGAGCAGGAGCGTGATGTCATTGAGGAACCGATTCACGATTTGCTGGATATCAGCGGCTGGGAGCTGAGAAAGACGCTGCGCCTCTTCAAAAAGTCAAACCCGCCGCTCCTTGAATGGCTGTCCTCAGACATTGTGTACTACGAAGCATTTACGACTGCAGAGCAGTTAAGAAAACTGCGCACGGAGGCATTTAAGCCTGAAGCAAGCGTCGTGTACCACTATATCAATATGGCGAGAAGGAACGTCAAAAATTACCTTCAAGGGCAAGAGGTCAAAATCAAAAAGTATTTCTACGTGCTTCGGCCTATTCTGGCTTGCAAATGGATTGAAAAGCACGGAACCATTCCGCCAATGGATTTTACTGTTCTGATGAATGAACTTGTTACCGACGCAGAGCTGAAGGCAGAAATGGAAACCTTGCTTGAAAGGAAAAAAAGAGGTGAAGAGCTTGATCTCGAAGCAAGAATTCAAGTCATTCACCAATTCATTGAAAAGGAAATTGAAAGAATCATGGAAGCGGCAAAAACGCTGAAAGTAGAACACAAGGATATGACACCTAAATTGAATCGTTTGCTTTTGAATACGGTTGAAGAAGTGTGGAAGGATGGAGGAAGCTGATGATTTTTGTCGCTTCCTTTCTCTATTATTCGACAGGATTCCCCGACTTTCTAACTATCTGATTGTGGCAAAACCACAAAAATAATCAGAATCTTTGTATTTCGAGAATATTGTGAACGTTGGTTTTCTCCATTTACAATAAACTCATACAAATACTTCTTAGATTGCGGGGTGTTGAGGTTGGAAGTGATCACAAGAGATTTTTTCTTATTTTTATCCAAAAGCGGCTTTCTCAATAAAATGGCAAAGAACTGGGGAAGCAGAGTAGCAGCGGGTAAAATTATCGGAGGGAATGATTTTAACAGTTCAATCCCGACCATTCGACAGCTTAACAGCCAAGGTTTGTCAGTTACTGTCGATCATTTAGGCGAGTTTGTAAACAGCGCTGCGGTCGCTCGGGAGCGTACGGAAGAATGTATTCAAACCATTGCGACGATTGCGGATCAGCAGCTGAACTCACACGTTTCTTTAAAAATGACGTCTCTAGGTCTGGATATAGATATGGATCTGGTGTATGAAAATATGACGAAAATCCTCCAGACGGCCGAGAAGCATAAAATTATGGTCACCATCGACATGGAAGATGAAGTCAGATGCCAGAAAACGCTTGATATTTTCAAAGATTTCAGAAAGAAATACGAATATGTTAGCACAGTGCTGCAAGCCTATCTGTATCGGACGGAAAAAGATATTGACGATTTGGATTCTTTAAACCCGTTCCTTCGCCTTGTAAAAGGAGCTTATAAAGAGTCAGAAAAAGTAGCTTACCCGGAGAAAAGCGATGTCGATGAAAATTACAAAAAAATCATCCGAAAGCAGCTCTTAAACGGTCACTATACAGCGATTGCCACACATGACGACAAAATGATCGATTATACAAAGCAGCTTGCCAAAGAAAATGGCATCGCCAATGACCAGTTTGAATTTCAGATGCTGTACGGCATGCGGTCGCAAACCCAGCTCAGCCTCGTAAAAGAAGGTTATAACATGAGAGTCTACCTGCCATACGGCGAAGATTGGTACGGCTACTTTATGAGACGCCTTGCAGAACGTCCGTCAAACATTGCATTCGCTTTCAAAGGAATGACAAAGAAGTAAAAAAAGGAGAGATTAACATGACAACACCTTACAAACACGAACCGTTCACAAATTTCCAGGATCCAAACAACGTGGAAGCGTTTAAAAAAGCGCTTGCGACAGTAAGCGAATATTTAGGTAAAGACTATCCGCTAGTCATTAACGGCGAGAGAGTGGAAACAGAAGCGAAAATCGTTTCGATCAACCCGGCAGATAAAGAAGAAATCGTCGGCCGAGTGTCAAAAGCTACTCAAGAGCACGCTGAGCAAGCAATTGAAGCGGCTGCGAAAGCGTTCGAAGAGTGGAGATACACGTCTCCTGAAGAAAGAGCGGCTGTCCTGTTCCGCGCTGCTGCTAAAGTCCGCAGAAGAAAACATGAATTTTCCGCTTTGCTTGTAAAAGAGGCAGGAAAGCCTTGGAACGAAGCGGACGCTGATACAGCTGAAGCAATTGACTTCATGGAGTATTATGCGCGCCAAATGATCGAACTGGCAAAAGGCAAACCGGTCAACAGCCGTGAAGGCGAGAAAAACCAATATGTGTACACACCAACTGGTGTAACAGTTGTTATTCCGCCTTGGAACTTCTTGTTTGCGATCATGGCAGGAACAACAGTGGCGCCGATCGTTACTGGAAACACAGTAGTTCTAAAACCTGCGAGTGCTACACCTGTCATTGCTGCAAAATTCGTTGAGGTCCTAGAAGAGTCCGGATTGCCAAAAGGCGTAGTCAACTTTGTTCCTGGCAGCGGAGCGGAAGTCGGTGACTACCTTGTGGACCATCCGAAAACAAGCCTTATCACATTTACGGGGTCAAGAGAAGTGGGTACGAGAATTTTTGAACGTGCGGCGAAGGTTCAGCCTGGACAGCAGCACTTAAAGCGTGTTATTGCTGAAATGGGCGGTAAGGATACGGTTGTTGTCGATGAGGATGCGGACATTGAATTGGCAGCTCAATCCATCTTTACATCAGCGTTCGGCTTTGCGGGACAAAAATGTTCTGCAGGTTCACGTGCAGTAGTCCATGAAAAAGTGTATGATCAGGTATTGAAGCGTGTCATTGAAATTACGGAATCTAAAGTAACAGCAAAACCTGACAGTGCGAATGTTTATATGGGACCTGTCATTGACCAAGGTTCTTACGATAAAATTATGAGCTATATTGAGATCGGAAAACAGGAAGGGCGTTTAGTAAGCGGCGGCACTGGTGACGATTCGAAAGGATACTTCATCAAACCGACGATCTTCGCTGACCTTGATCCGAAAGCACGACTCATGCAGGAAGAAATTTTTGGACCTGTCGTTGCATTTTCTAAAGTGTCAAACTTTGATGAAGCTTTAGAAGTCGCAAACAATACTGAATACGGTTTGACAGGCGCAGTTATCACTAATAACCGTAAGCACATCGAGCGTGCGAAACAGGAGTTCCATGTCGGAAATCTGTACTTCAACCGCAACTGTACAGGCGCTATCGTCGGGTACCATCCGTTTGGCGGCTTCAAAATGTCCGGAACGGATTCAAAAGCAGGCGGACCGGATTACTTGGCACTGCACATGCAGGCTAAAACAATCAGTGAAATGTTCTAAAGCGGGACTAAATGGGCATCCTCCCTGCGGGGATGTCCATTTCATCCATATACCATAAAAAAGAGGAGGAAGTGCCATAGAAAACACACAGCTGATTATCTCGATTTGTATTTATATGGCGGGGATGCTGCTGATCGGCTACTTTGCTTACAAGCGCACGTCAAACCTGACGGATTACATGCTTGGAGGACGCTCTTTGGGTCCAGCGGTAACCGCTCTCAGTGCCGGTGCTGCCGATATGAGCGGCTGGCTGCTGATGGGGCTCCCGGGTGCCATGTTTTCAACAGGTCTGAGCGGTATTTGGATTGTATTCGGACTTTGCCTTGGAGCATGGGCGAACTGGCTCTATGTTGCGCCACGCCTGAGAACCTACACTGAACAAGCGGGGAATTCCATCACAATTCCCGGGTTCCTAGAGAATCGCTTCGGAGACCATTCGAAGCTGCTGAGACTGTTTTCAGGGATTGTGATCTTAGTCTTTTTCACATTTTATGTTTCGTCTGGAATGGTATCCGGCGGGGTTTTATTCAACAGTATTTTGGGGATGGAATATCATACAGGCTTGTGGGTTGTGACTGGTGTGGTTGTGGTATATACCCTGTTTGGCGGCTTTTTGGCAGTCAGCTGGACAGATTTTGTTCAGGGAATCATTATGTTTGCCGCACTCATCCTTGTTCCGATCGTTACGTTTTTCCACACGGGGGGAGCAAGTGAAACCGTTACTGAAATCCGCTCTGTTGACCCAGATATGTTTAATATGCTCAAAGGAACAAGCGTCCTTGGCATTATTTCTTTGTTTGCCTGGGGTTTGGGATACTTTGGCCAGCCGCATATCATTGTGCGTTTTATGGCGATAACGTCTGTCAAAGAGATCAAAAGAGCGCGCAGAATCGGGATGGGCTGGATGATTTTGTCGGCAGTTGGCGCTGTGCTGACCGGTTTGGGCGGAATCGCTTATTACCATAAGAATGGCATGACACTGAAGGACCCTGAGACGATTTTTATTCAATTAGGGAATATTTTGTTCCATCCGATTATCACAGGTTTTCTGATTTCAGCTATTTTGGCCGCAATTATGAGTACAATTTCTTCCCAGCTGCTTGTGACATCAAGCTCTCTGGTAGAAGATTTGTATAAGTCGATGTTCAGACGCTCAGCATCTGATAAAGAGCTGGTGTTTTTGGGCCGTATGGCTGTGCTTGTGATTTCTGTCATCGCATTATTCCTTGCTTGGGAGAAAAATAATACAATCCTTGGATTGGTAAGCTATGCTTGGGCGGGCTTCGGTGCATCATTCGGGCCGGTTGTACTGCTCAGTCTGTTTTGGAAACGAATGACCAAATGGGGGGCACTCGCCGGCATGATTGTGGGAGCAGCAACTGTAATCATTTGGGCGAATGCCGGTCTTTCGGACGTTCTGTATGAAATCATACCTGGTTTTGCTGCGAGTCTATTATCTGTCTTTATCGTCAGTGTATTGACGCAGGCTCCGTCACAAGCTGTCGCAGACCAGTTTAAAGACTACCAAGATACAATGTCACAATAAACAGGGAAAGGAGGAGGAAGGGATTGTCCCTTTTTCCTCTTTTCTCCTTTTAAGCAGATGTTTTTTTCTTTTGGAAACAAACGTATTTTTTTCTATACAAAAAGCCCCCGTATGGATATGATTAAAGTAAAAAAAGTATAGGAGAAAAAGGTATGGAAGAGCTTTTAGAGAGAGTTTTTTCATTTTCAGATGTTGATAAGCTGATTGATTTTATCAGTTATGAACTGCAAAAACCAGTCATACTGGAAAGCGCGGATTTCTTTTTGTTAGCCTATAATTCTTACTATATTAACCATTTTGATTCTGCCAACCAGCAGACTATTTTTTCAAAAAAATGTCCGGTGCAGATTTTCGAGAGGTTCCTGAAGGATGGAATCATTGAAAAACTGAAAACCGAACCTGAGCCTTTTCGCGTCAATAAAATTGAAAGCATTGGGTTAAACCAGAGGGTGGTCGTGAGTGCAAAGCACAAAGGGGAAGTCATGGGCTACATCTGGGTTCAAGAGCTGGACCAAAATCTGACGGAAGAAGAACTCGACTTTTTGTATGAGACCTCTTTCCATGTCGGGAAAATCATTTATAAAACGAATAAGCTGAAACAGGAAAAGGAAGAAAAAGCAGAAGATCTCATTAAACGGGCGATCTATCAGCAATTTACCACTGAGAAGGAACTCAGACGGGAAGCCGAAAGAATCAACACCGTGCTGCCTTCCATGTTTTCAGTTGTGATCCTGCATGCAGCGAATGGAGATGGGGAAGCGGTTGAGGATTTAAAGGAAAATATCAGGTCGTACCTGAATTTACGGGATAAAGTCAGTCATGTCTTAACGATCGAATCAAATATTGTCATCGTCGTTGCGAGTTTTTCCCCAAAAAGCTCCGTCTCCTCGGCAGCTTCAGAATTTATTAACAAGCTGTTAACACATTTTCACTTTCAGAAAATACCTACCCCTATTTATATCGGTATCGGAAACGAATATGATCACCTTTTAAAACTCGGCAAGAGTTATACAGAAGCACTTGAAGTCATCAAAGCCGCAGAAATCACCGGCAATCAGGAAAACATTCCATATGAATATGCCAAACTCGGCATTTACCGCTATTTAGAAAGCATCGAACAGAAAAACGAATTTTTAGAATACGAGAATAAGGATTTGGCTTTATTAAAAGCGAAAGACCAAGAAAGCAGCACCGAGCTGCTTAAAACCTTGGAAATCTACCTCCTCAATAACTGCAAAACAAAACCTGCAGCTGAACAGCTGTTTATTCACCAAAATACACTGAATTACCGCATCAAACAGATTACCGAAATGACGTCGATTGATTTGAATGATTTCAGGACGCGGTGCCAGCTGTATCTTGATTTGATGCTGATGAAAAAGAAATAAAAGAAACCAGTACTTGTACTGGTTTCGTCTTCACTTAAAATCCTCTGTAAACGTACGGATCATCAGGTTTTTTTATGGTATTCCAGTCGGTTACTTTCACGACAGGGAGAGTCGACTTGAATGGCTGGTAATATTCTGAGGTCAGCGTGCCCTTAATTTGAATCCATTCATCATCCTTGATGTTCATGTCCTCCGGAAACTCCACAAGCATCCCGTATACGCCGGAATCAGCGATACAGTGAATGATGCCAAACCTCAATACGAACAGCTGGTTTTTGTTAATCGCGTTTCCTTTGTACGCAAATCCATGAAATTCAATCGTCCGACCGAGAAATTCACCCGGATAGTTATAAATGGTTTCCATTCCTTTTAGGAAGTCATCATCGGTCAGAGAAATCTCTTTCTTGCTGGAATACTTATTAAACAGCTGTTTCATCTGTTTGTCGTAGCTGTCTTGCGCATAATAAAGACTGGCGTCAGGCCGCAAATACTGTGTTTGGGAGTAATGATCTCCACTTTCCATCGCTTTAAACGAGAACCCCTTTGTTTTGACAATGGATGAGTCAAGCGTCGCAATCGGGAAGAAGATTCCCGACACTAAAGGAAAAAGAAAAACAAGATAAATCAAATAACGCTGATAAAATGGCTTGTTTTGTTCATGGTCATGCTCGTGATCATGGCCGCACCCGCAATCATGATCATTGTGATGCCCGCCTTTATCCGGCGATTTGATAAACACATATGCTTGAACGGCTGTCAGAATGGCCAACAGGAAGATCGCAATAAAGGAAAGATAGGCATATTTCATATTGATATATTTTGTAAGATTTCCTGAGGCGTGCAGATGATAAAAGAAAAACGTAAATCCCATCAGCACCAATAGACGAAACACTCGATCACCCCTTTACCAATAGTGATCCCGCCAAGACGAGCACGACAATGTACGTAATCAGCAGGAAAACAAATCGTTTTTTGAAGGCCGCAAGCATCATCAATAGATTCTTAATATCCACCATCGCACCGAAGACGAGAAAGGCGATGAGCGAGCCTAAAGAAAATGTGCTGCTGAAGGAAGATGCGATGAACGCATCAACTTCTGAACAAAGCGATAAGACAAACGCAAGCCCCATCATCACAAGGGAAGAAGATACATCATTCTGCCCGATCGCAAGCAGTGTGGATGTTTTGACATACGTCTGCATAGCGGCTGCGATAAAGGCGCCGATAATTAAATATTTCCCCACGGAGAAAAATTCATCAATGGCATGACGCAACGTCCCACCCAGCTTTTGTAACAGGGTGTGGTGATGATGATGGTGTTGCCCGGGTTCATCAGGCTTTAAAAGCTGGTTATCTTTACATTGATAGGATAAGATGATCCCAATGATCACCGAAACGGCGAGCGCCAGTCCGCCCCGATAAAAGACAACGCTCCATCTATTCCCGAACGCAATAAAAGTAGAAAATAAGACGATAGGATTGATGATCGGCGCGGTCAGCATGAACGCAACGCCCGCATGCAGAGGAACCCCCTTTAGCAGAAGCCGCCTTGTAATCGGGATAATGCCGCATTCGCAGGCAGGAAATAAAACCCCGGCTAGCGCACCGAATAAAACGGCGAGAAAGCGGTTCTTCGGCATGATCCTCGCAATCATTTCTTCAGAAACAAACATTTGAATGATTCCGGAAAGTATGACGCCAATCAGAATAAACGGAATGGCTTCTATTAAAATGCTGATAAAAATAGAATTCAGCTGAAGAAAAGATGATTGTGCTGTCACAATAAAACCTCCGCTCATGGTAAGCTGCCTCTTATCATACCAGAAAAAAGGCACTGCTTGTTTGACGGAGGAGGGGGAAGGATTGTTTCACTTTGTTTAGGATTCCAAAAATTCAAGTATGATTCTATCTGTTTCGGCAGCTTCTTTCCCGAGCCAAATCAGGTGTCCCCATGAGTGAAGCAGACAGAGAACAGCGTCAGGAATATGTTCTTTTGCATAATGTGCATGTGACTTGTCGATAAACCCATCATAAACACTTTGCATAATCAGTACGGGGCATGAGATGGCCTGCAGCTCTTTTGAAGAGATAGCGGCTGTTTGTGACAAGTCAAGCAGAAATCCTTCACCTGAGCGCTGCCGGCTGTTCATTTTCCGAAATGCTTCTATGTCTTTTTCATCCATCATAGACTTGATTCGCTGAAACGATAGTGTGCTGAATTGTGGGCTCATGGCTTGAAACATCAAACGCGGGAAGGCGTTATTTAGATAAGAAATCAGCTTCCACATCCATTTTTCCAACGGCGGGCGGAAGAGGATTTTCCCCATTTTATATTCAGTATCTTTGGGGGTGAGCCATTCTTTGGTGACCGCGGATTGCAGGGTCAGAGTGTTTACCCTTTCCGGATAATGTGAGGCAAAGCTTATGCCGCTCGGCCCTCCTGCTGAGATGGCCACCACATGGACACTGTCGATTTGTAAATGATCTAATATATTCACATAGAGACGGCAGGCGTCGGCCAGACTTATTCCAATCTCTTTTGACGTCCGTCCATAGCCTGGCCTTGAAGGCGTGATGATGGAATACCCATGCTCAATCAGCGCCGTGTATCCGAATTCCTCGTAACAATTTGAATGCCCGCCATGCATGACAAGAATGGGGGCTCCACTGCCTATTACAGAATATTCCATTGTGTGTCCTTCGAGAGTGATTGTTTCGACTCGTCTTTTCATCTGTTTCTCCCATTTGTTTTCTGCCTATTATAGAGTTTTCAACAATTGACGACAAGGGAAGAAATGAATAAACAAAGGCTCGGGAAATATGATATACTTTTTATTGATATTCATTCTCAATTAAAACGGAACGGTTTAGATATAGAGGTGAACGGAGGCAGGACGGATGGCTGAGTATCAAGAGGTATATGACGTTACGATTATAGGCGGGGGGCCGATCGGGCTGTTTACAGCTTTTTACTGCGGAATGCGGGAGCTGAAAACGAAAGTAATCGAATTTTTGCCGCGGCTTGGAGGGAAGGTGTCTTTATTCTTTCCTGAAAAAATCATTCGTGATATCGGCGGAATACCGGGAATTGCAGGGAAGCAGCTTGTCAAGCAGCTGATGGAGCAGGCAGCGACGTTTGATCCTGATATCGTGCTGAATCAGCGTGTAACCGGATTTGAACGCTTGGAAGACGACACCATTGTGCTAACAAGTTCTGAAGGACATGTACGGTGATTTTAGCTGTCGGCATGGGAACCCTTGAGGTCAATGAGTTTGACAGTGAGGATGCGACCCGGTATGCGGGCAAAAATCTTCATTATGGAGTGGAGAAGCTTGATGCATTTAAAGGAAAGCGGGTCGTAATATCAGGCGGCGGTGATACTGCAGTCGATTGGGCCAATGAGCTGGAACCGATTGCGGCGTCTGTGACTGTCATTCACCGGCGCGATGAATTCGGCGGAATGGAAAGCAGCGTGACGAAGATGAAGCAATCATCGGTGCGTGTACTCACTCCTTATCGCCTGGAACAGCTGAGCGGCGATGAAGAGCGCATCCAAAGTGTGACTGTTTGTCATACTGCGACTGGCCATAGAAAAGACATAGAGGTTGACGAGCTGATCATTAACCATGGGTTCAAAATTGATCTCGGACCGATGAAGGAGTGGGGGCTTGAGATTGAAGAAGGCAGGGTGAAAGCTGACAGACATATGCGGACGAATCTTCCGGGTGTGTTTGTTGCGGGTGACGCGGCTTTTTATGAAAGTAAACTGAGATTGATTGCCGGCGGCTTTACGGAAGGCCCGACAGCGGTCAACAGCGCGAAGGCTTATTTGGACCCTAAGGCCGAGAACATGGCGATGTATTCAACTCATCACAAAAAAATTGGTGCATAAATAAAACAGCCCTTAAGGAAAGGGCTGCTCAGATTGTTGACAAGGTTTTCGTTTTATGACTTTGTCATCTTTTCAGCGTGATTGAAAACCCTTGAAGTCTAGGAAGGACGAGCATTGGAGCACAGCGAATGCAGCAATTCGTGAGCACCAACGCGCAGGACTGACAACGAATGCGAGGGTTTGTCGACACGCTGAACAGCCCTTTAAGGAAAGGGCTGTGAGCAATCAGCTATGAAGAAGCTTTTTTTCCGCCTGTTGATTCTGAATCAATTCAAACAATTCATCCTGTCCTTGGACCGCTGTGAATCCATAGGCGCCGGCAGCTGAATTATCGCCTATGCAGACGATAGGAGGCCGGCTTGCTGATGGTTCCAGCGAAATGCCAATCTGTTCGACTGCGCTGATCAATTGCTGAACGGACGGTTTGCTTGGGCATATGATCATGTGCAGCGGAGATTCATTGATGGTTCGCTGAATCATGTGAGTGAATCGATCATCTATGACGTTTTCATGAGTGATATAAAACGAACAGGACTCATGCTTTTTCATGTTTTCCACTGCATGCCGACTCCCGACTACAAGACGTTTTTCTGAATCAGGCTGAATGGCTGAGATGAGGAACCCCCGGTTTTTAAGCTCCGTCTCTGCATGTTCAGATGCCGCACTTAGGCGGGCTGTCAGCTGGCGGATGTCGATTTTCTTAGAAGCCAGTGCTTTGAAAAATTCACAAACCGCACGGCGAGATGTGAAGAAAATGTCTTCAAAGGTGCCGATCTTTTGAAGAATCTTTTCATTGACAGGCATGTTCTCAGTCCGCCATTTCGGCCATTCGATGACATCGGCACCGGAAGCACGCAGCTTGTCTGCAAGCGGGTCTTCATCCTCGCCATGAGTGGCAACCATTATGTGCTGGCCGATGAGTGGTTGGCTTTCAAACCAGCTGTGTGTTTGAAAATGAACGATATCTCCAATGACGATAATCGCAGGGTTTGTGATTTGGTGTTCCTGTACTTTTTGCTGAATGTTCTCAAGCGATCCTTTCACGCTCCGCTGCCGGCCCCACGTACCCCATTGGATCACAATGACAGGGACAGAAGGCGATTTTCCGTATGCGATGAGCTGCTGGCAAATATATGATAAATTCTTGACGCCCATGTAAAAGACAAGGGTTTGAACGCTCCGGGCAAGTCCTTCCCAGTCGAGATTCGGTGTGCCTTTTAAAGATGTATCATGCGCAGTAATCATGGCAAAAGACGATGCGAAATCCCGATGTGTAACGGGGATGCCCGCATATAGCGGCGCTGCAATTCCAGAAGTAATCCCCGGCACCATTTCATAACGGATGCCGTGCTCATGAAGAGCATCTGCTTCCTCGCCGACTCTGCCGAATACACTCGGATCTCCGCCTTTTAAACGGACAACGGTTAACCCCATTGAAGCTTTTTCAACCAGCAGGGCGTTGATTTCTCTTTGTTTCATAAAGTGGCGGTCTGGCAGTTTTCCGCAATAAATAAACTGGCAGTCCTGTGATGCGAATTCGAGCAGCTTCGGGTTGGCGAGCCGGTCATATAAAATAACATCTGCTTCCTCCAACGCCTGTTTTCCTTTGATGGTGAGGAGCCCTGGATCGCCGGGACCCGCTCCCACGAAATATACGATTCCGTTCTTCATGATCATGTCATCCTTCCGTCACTGTAAAAAATGAAGGATCACTTAAAAGTGATCCGGTCTGTTGATCAATATACGAGATAAACATGGTCTCCCTCGATCAGCGTTTCGTATGTTTTGACGCATCCGTGATCTGGTTCTTGGACAATTCCGTCTTCTAAGGAGATTTTCCAGTCGTGCATTGGGCAGAAAACATATTCTCCGCTGACGATCCCTTCAGCCAGGACTCCGCCCTTATGCGGGCAGCGGTTTTCGATGGCGCGGATGCTTCCGTTTGAAAGCTTGAAAACCGCAAGCTCCTTATCTTCAATATACACTGTTTTGCCTAATTGTTCAGGCAATTCTTCAATTTTCCCGATACATACTTTTGTTCCGTCTTTGTTTACCATGTCCATTCCTCCTCAATGATTGTTTTTTGTCATTATGATGTGGTCACGACATTTTCAAATAACTCTTTAGAGGTTTGTTTGTTTTCCAGGAAGTTCTTCCAAGGATCCTTGTGGACAGAGAGTGTTTCATTCATTCGGTCGTTCAGCTCCTGCCGCTTTTCCGGATCGTTTAGCACGGATTGGACATGGGATAAACCGACGCGCTCAAGCCATGCGGAAGTACGCTCCAGATAGTTCGCGGTTTCCCGGTAATATTGCAGGTAAGCGCCTGCGTATTCTAAGACTTCTTCATCTGTTTTCACCTTCATCAGCAAATCACCGGCACGTAAATGAGTTCCGCCGTTTCCGCCGACATAAAGCTCCCAGCCTCCGTCAATCCCGACAACGCCAAGGTCCTTAATGCCGGATTCCGCACAGTTTCGCGGGCAGGCAGACACGGCCATTTTCACTTTATGAGGTGTATTGAGTCCTTCGAATTTTTTTTCAAGCGCAATGCCCAGTGCCATGGAGTCTTGCGTCCCGAAGCGGCAGAATTGCTCGCCTACGCATGTTTTGACTGTGCGCAGTGTCTTTCCGTACGCGTAGCCTGACGGCATATCAAGATCTTCCCATACCTTCGGAAGGTCTTCTTTTTTCACGCCGATAAGATCAATTCGCTGGCCGCCTGTCATTTTCACGAGCGGGATCTCATATTTGTCGACGACATCGGCGATCTTGCGCAAATCTGTGGAGTTGGTCACGCCGCCGTACATCCGGGGAACGACTGAATATGTTCCGTCTTTTTGAATATTGGCGTGCATTCGTTCGTTAACAAAGCGGGATGTCCGGTCATCCTCATATTTGGTTGGATGGATCATGCCTAAGTAGTAGTTCAGGGCCGGCCGGCATTTGGAACAGCCTTCTGGCGTTGTCCAGCCGAGCACGTTCATGATTTCTCTTGTATGTGACAGCCCTTTGGCTTTGATTTCTTCTACGACTTCATCTCTCGACAATGTGGTGCAGCCGCAAATCGCTTCTTTTTGCGCTGACGCATCAAAGTCTGATCCGAGCGTATGCTGGAGGATTTCTTCTACGAGCGGCTTACAGCCTCCGCATGAGCGGGATGCACCGGTGCATGCTTTGATCTCATCCGTTGACGAGCAGCCTTTTTCCTGTATGGATTGAATAATTGCACCTTTTGACACGCCGTTACAGCCGCAGATGATTTCATCGTCGCTCATCGCTGCGGTAATGCTCGTGCCTGCTTCTTGGTTGAGAGGCTGTAAGATTGATATTTTAGAGGTTTCAGTAATATCGGCTTCTTTTTGAATCATAGAAAGTAAGCGATTGCCCTCGCTGCTGTCGCCAAATAAAACAGCACCGACAATTTGATTGCCTTTCAGGACAATTTTTTTATAGATGCCGTCCTGTTCATCGAAAACCTTAATCGCTTTTTTCTCATCTGATTCGTTAAAGTCACCGGCAGAGAAGACCTCGACGCCTGAAACCTTTAACTGAGTGGAGAGAACGGAGCCTTCATACGGTTTTGTTTCAATGCCGCAAATATGCTTCGCCAGCACTTTTGCCTGTTCATAGAGCGGCGCCACGAGCCCATATGCGATTCCCCGGTGCTCAGCGCATTCGCCGACCGCATAAATGTGCGGGATTTCAGTTTGCATATAATCGTTGACAATGATTCCGCGGTTAACCGGAACGCCGCTTTCTGCGCCAAGCTGTGTATTCGGGCGGATGCCGACAGCCATCACGACTAAGTCAGCTTCAATGCTTGTGCCGTCTTTGAAGCGGAGACCTTCAACACGTCCATCCCCGACAATTTCTTCGGTTTGCTTTTCAAGTAAAAAGGTCATGCCTTGTTTTTCTAACTCGTTTTGCAGCAGGCGTCCTGCTGTTGCATCAAGCTGGCGTTCCATGAGGAATGGCGCGAGGTGGATGACAGACACGTCCATACCTAGATTCAATAGTCCGCGTGCGGCTTCCAAACCAAGGAGGCCACCGCCGATGACGGCCGCTTTTTTATATTGTTTTGACGCGGCGAGCATCGTGTCTGTATCTTTTATGTCCCGGAAAGCTGTTACCCCTTTTTTGTCTGCGCCCGGGATCGGAAGGATAAAAGGGACAGAGCCTGTTGCCAGGATCAACTCATCGTAAGGCTGAATTCTGTCTGTATCTGTGATGACTGTTTTGTTTTCCGTGTCCACTTTGATGACTGTTTCATTTGTATACAATTGAATATTGTTTTCTTCGTACCAGTCCCAATCGTTTAACGTAATATCTTTAATATCTGTATCGCCTTGAAGCACTTTTGACAAAAGGATTCGGTTGTAGTTGGGATGCGGTTCGGCACCGAAAATTGTGATCTGAAACTCGTCTTTTGCAACACTCAATATTTCTTCAATGGCCCTTACCCCGGCCATTCCATTTCCAACAAGAACTAGCTGTTTTTTTCCCATCAGATGATCCGCTCCTTATCAATGTTTTTTTCAGCGTAGCACAGCAAAAAGGAATATTTAAGATACATGTTATAAAATGTAACAAAATATACGAAAAGTTCTAAAAAATTTATGAAAAATTTAAATAGGTCTGATTCGGACGGCGCATACCTTAAAACCGGGCATTTTACAGTCTGGATCTAAAGCTTCGCCGATTAAATCATTCACATTTTGAGCATCTGCCCAGTGGATGGGAACAAAAATGGTGTCTTTTCTGATTTGTTCTGATAATTTGCTGCGGACGATGATGCTTCCCCGAGGGGATTCTATTTTTACCAGTACACGGTCCTTGATATTGTAGGTCTCTGCTGTTTGTGGATGAATTTCCATAAATGATTCAAAGTGTCTCGCGGCAAGGGCGGCGCTTTTTCTCGTTTGGACGCCTGTTAAGTAATGGGCCATGACCCTGCCTGTCGTTAAATACAGCGGATAATCCGCTGTCGGATTCTCTTTTGGAACAGCCGGTTCGATTGGAATCACACTTAGTGCTGCTTTTTGATCCGGGTGTGCAAATGAGTCCGCAAACAAACGCCCTGTTCCGGGATGATCAGGTTCCGGACATGGCCAATGAATGCCGCCTTCACGTCTGAGCCTGTCGTATGTGATGCCTGAATAATCAGCAATCCCGCCTCGGCTTGCTTCTCTCAATTCATTAAAAATATCCTCTGCTGACGTGTAAGAAAAATAACGGCCCTTCCCGAGAGCGGATGCGATCTCACAAATGATCTGCCAATCATGCTTTGCTTCACCGGGACACGGCCGGCTTGCTTCTCTCAAAGTCACGAGGCCTTCGACATTTGTCATGGTGCCCTCATCTTCTAAATAAGAGGAGGCGGGCAAAATCACATCTGCGTATTTCGCAGTCTCAGAAATAAACAAATCGATCGCGACAAAGAATGTCAGTTTTCTCAGAGCTTTTTTCACGAGATTTGCATTTGGGCTGGAGACCGCAGGGTTTGAGCACATGAGGAACAGCCCTTTGATGTCACCGTCATTAATTTTTTCTATCATTTCATAGGCTGAGACACCTTTTCGCGGCAGATCATTCTGATGGATTCCCCACACTTTCGCAATATGCGACCGATGTTCTTCATTTTCAATCGAACGGTAGCCCGGGAGCTGATCGGCTTTTTGGCCATGCTCTCTGGCGCCTTGCCCGTTGCCTTGTCCGGTGATCGCCCCATAGCCCGAGTAAGGTTTGCCGATTTTTCCTGTGATGAGCACCATGTTTAAGAAACCCTTTACAGCCGCTGTTCCATCGGTTTGCTGTTCGATCCCGCGGGCTGTAAACAGCATGCCGGAGGTTTCCTTGGCAAACTTCACTGCGGCTTTTCGTATGTGCGCAAGGGGGACACTCGTCTTTTCAGAGATATCATTCAGGCTCAGCGCGTCAATATGCTGTTTCAGCTCTGCAAATCCATTTGTTCGTGATCGGATGAAATCTTCGTTTACGAGCTGTTCGTCGATTATGATTTTGACGAGGGCGTTCGCAAGGGCGGCGTCTGTGCCGGGTTTGATTTTCAGATGAAGATCAGCGATTTTCGTTGTTGCTGTTTCGCGCGGATCAATGGCAATGATGTAAGCGCCGTTTTCTTTCGCTTTTTCAAAATACGGCATAATTGTTGGCTGGCATTCCGCAATATTGGTCCCGGCCAGAATGATCACACGAGTGTGGGGAATGTCTGATAAGGGATTCGTTAAGCCTCTGTCCGCACCGAATGTTTGGTTAGCTGCGGTTGCTGCGGCGGACATACAAAGCCTCCCGTTGTAGTCGATGTATTTTGTCTGTAAGCCAACCCGTGCGAACTTCCCTAACAAATACGCTTCTTCATTCGTAATCGAAGCGCTTCCGTATACAGCCATGGCATCATGGCCGTGTTCGTGTTGAATCATAGTCACTTGGTCTTTGATATGATTCAGTGCTTCTTCCCAGGAAACAGGCATGAATTCACCGTCCTTCTTCAGCAGCGGCCGGGTGATGCGGGAGGAGTTCAGGGCATGCTGGTGGGCGTTCATGCCCTTCATGCATAACCGGGCCTGTGTCGTAGGATTATCAATCCCGATCGCTGTGTACTTTTTCCGAGTGATGATGGTTTGTTCCACGAGCTGCATTTTGCACTGCATGCTGCAAAACGGGCATTGGGTGTCATACGTTTTTTCTGATTGGATGTCTTGCTGTTTATCTCGGAAATATCTAAGCAGTCGTTCAGTCAAAATGCCTCATCCTTTCTTATGTGCGCCAGCCTGTACAGGCGGTTTTTGAATCAGTGCCAGGTCTGTTTGGAGGCTATGCAGCAGCTGTGTCCTAAGGTCATCCTCAAATAGCACTTCTCTGATATGCACGATCCCGAGACGGTCCATCCACTGGTGAACGGCTTCTAAGTAATGAGCTGTCTCACGGTAATACTGTATCAGTCCTTTGATCATGCCGGCCGTGCTGTCAGCGTTGTCTGTAACGCAAAACAGAGCTCCGGAACGGGCATGAGTTCCCCGGACGCCGCCGATGTAAATGTCCCAGCCAGCTTGGGTCTGAATCGCGCCAAAATCTTGTATGGCGGCATCGGTGCAGTCTGTTTCGCATGATAAGCTGATAGAAATATAAGCGGGCATGGAAAGCATCTCAAGATGTCTCTCGATATGGGCTGCCAGCTGTTGAATCGATCGGTTTTGTCCGCATGTACATGCTTTGACACTTTGCAGCGCGCGGTGGTGTTCGTTTGAGTGTACGGGCATTTTCAGGTCTTTTTTGATGTTTGGGAGATCCGCAGGTTTGATCCCTGAAAGCTTCAGTCTTTGGCCGTGAGTGATGGATACGTCAGAGATGCTGTATGCCTCGATGATATTGGCGATGTTTCTTAGCTGCTCCGCGTTTGTTCGCCCGCCGTACATTTGCGGAATGAGGATGCATGTATCTTCGGCGGCTGACTCAGGCTGAACAAAACCGGGATGAAGCATTTCCAGGTAGTATTGAATCGCCGGAACACATTTGCCGCATCCATCCTTCGTTTTCCAGCCAAGCCGGCTCATCGCTTCTCCCGGATGAGTGAAAGGCCTGCGCTGAAGTTCGGCAATGATATCGTCTTCTGTAAAATCAGTACAGCCGCAAAACGAAGGAGTGCCAGCGGGCTCTGTATATTCGCTGCTGGTCAAATGCGTCAAAAGGTCTTCAACGAGCGGCTTGCACCCTCCGCAGGACCCAGATGCTTTGGTGCAGTGCTTGAGTTCCTCAACAGTTGTGAGGCCTTTCGTGTGCACCGCTTCTTCAATCGCGCCTTTCGTCACTGAGTTGCATTGGCAAATCGTTTCGCTGGAAGGCATGGAATCAAATAAAGTGCCGGTTTTCTCCGGTTCAAAGATCTGCTTTTTGACAATGGAAATGTCTCTTTGTTTGCGCAGGCTGTCGAGACATCGCTGCTTGTCGCGTGTATCTCCGAATAAAATAACGCCGGCCAGTTTGTCATCCTCAAAAAGTGCTTTTTTATAAATGCCTGTTTGTTCATCGTAGATTTTAATACTCGTCGTGCGTTCATCCTCGTGAACCTTTCCAGCTGACCACACATCCATTCCAGCTATTTTTAAAGCTGAAGATGGTGCTGACCCTTGATACCCCTCACATGGAACACCGCAAATATGTTTGGCGAGAGCTTTTCCCTGTTCATAAAGCGGGGCTGCCAAACCATACACCGTTCCGTTATGCTCGGCGCATTCCCCGACGGCATACACATTCGGTTCGCTCGTCTGCATATAGTCATTCACGATGATCCCGCGGTTTACTGCGATTCGGGCTGACACAGCCAATTGAATATTCGGCCTTACGCCAGCCGCCATCACAATCAAGTCTGCTTTCAATGAAGAGCCGTCTTTAAAACGGATGCCGTCTGCCCGCGAGGTGCCAGAAATGGATACGGTGTCTTTTTCCAAGAGAAAGGTTAAGCCTTTCCGCTCCAGCTCCGACTGCAGCAGCCGCGACGCCGTTTGATCGAGCTGTTTTTGCATAATGCCTGCTGAGTGATGAATGACGCTGACATCCATGCCGAGATGCTGTAAACCGACTGCGGCTTCCAGCCCTAATAAGCCGCCTCCGATTACCGCTGCCTTTTGATAGTGTTTGGCCATGTTCATCAACGCTTGGCAGTCTTCTATTGTTCGAAATCCGTAGACGCCTTCTTTGTCCGCCCCGGGAATGGGGAGAATATGAGGGGAGGAGCCTGTTGCCACTATTAATTTGTCATAAGACAGGTTGCGTTTCCGATCCGTGATGACCCGCTGCTGAGTTGTATCAATTTGAACAACCTTTTCGCCTGTGTAAAGAGTAATCCCGTGCTTGTCGTACCAATCCTCGCTGTTCAGTGTAATGTCCTCGAGTAACGCCTCACCCTGCAATACAGAGGATAGGAGAATGCGATTATAGTTGGGATGCGGTTCGCTTCCGAAAATGACAATTTCGAACATTTGGCGATTCAGCTTTAAAACTTCTTCAATACAGCGAATTCCGGCCATTCCATTCCCTGCTAACACTAATCTTTGTTTCTTCATGTACCAGACCTCCTTTGACACAGCGTGTAAGTGTTCTCCTATTAAAAATTATGTCACAATGCTCTGTTAACGCATTAAACGTGTCACAAAAACTTACACATGTCTTTTCCAGAAAAAAATGGTCATATATTCTTGATTGAGAAAATTCAAAATAATAGAGGGTCAAGAAAGGGGAATCTTATGAAGCTGTCGGAACTGAAAACTAGCGGTCATCCACTCACTTTGCTCTGTTCCTTTTTATACTTTGATGTGAGTTTTATGATATGGGTTATGCTTGGGGCGCTGGGTGTTTATATTTCTCAGGATTTTGGCTTATCTCCTTTTGAGAAAGGGCTTGTCGTGGCTGTGCCGATTTTATCAGGATCTGTGTTTCGTATCATTTTAGGTATTTTAACGGACAGAATCGGACCGAAAAAAACGGCAATGATCGGGATGCTAGTGACAATGATTCCCCTGCTGTGGGGGACATTTGGCGGCCGCTCACTTTCTGAGCTGTATGCCATCGGGATTCTGCTTGGCGTGGCGGGGGCAAGCTTTGCCGTTGCGCTGCCTATGGCAAGCCGGTGGTATCCGCCTCATTTGCAGGGGCTTGCGATGGGGATTGCCGGCGCGGGGAACAGCGGCACATTATTTGCAACCCTGTTTGGCCCGCGTCTTGCAGAGCAGTTCGGCTGGCACATTGTCATGGGAATTGCGCTTATTCCTTTATTAATCGTCTATATTCTTTTTGTGTCCATGGCAAAGGATTCTCCTGCACAGCCTGCGCCTCAGCCGCTTAAAAACTATCTGCATGTGTTCGGGAAAAAGGAAACATGGTTCTTCTGCCTGCTGTACAGTGTCACTTTCGGTGGATTTGTCGGGCTATCAAGCTTTTTATCTATTTTCTTTGTCGATCAATACCAGCTGTCAAAAATTCACGCGGGCGATTTCGTTACATTATGTGTGGCGGCGGGAAGCTTTTTCCGGCCTGTCGGGGGCTGGATTTCCGATCGTGTCGGCGGCACAAAAGTGCTTTCTGTATTGTTTGTCATCGTGGCCCTATGTATGGCCGGGGTCAGCAGCCTGCCGTCTTTCTCAATGGTCATCGTTCTTTTGTTTGTCGGAATGATGGGGCTCGGAATGGGTAATGGAGCCGTATTTCAGCTCGTTCCGCAGCGCTTCCGCAAAGAAATCGGCATGGTGACGGGGATTGTCGGCGCGGCCGGCGGCATCGGAGGGTTTTTCCTGCCGAACATCTTAGGATCGTTAAAGCAGATGACAGGCACATATGCCATCGGTTTTGTCACGTTTTCCTTTATCGCGCTGCTGGCGTTTGCACTCGTGCTTGCCGCAGGCTATTACTGGAGAAAAAGCTGGAGCGCGGAAAGCAGCCCGGCTGATGCTTAGGTTTTGACGGACACGTCTTTGTGCGTGTCTTTTTTATTTTCTCTTGATTTTAATCGGTGAAGCGTTCAAAATAAATAGTAATAGTTACGATTTATAGATGAGAGGAGTTTTCTGATTGAATCAATACACGCTACACGCTGCGGTTTTTCGTTTGTTGGCAAGGATTTACAATGAGGGAAAGGCTTATATGTGATGGGAGCCTTTGCTGAGTGAGAAATCGGGCAGACAGCGAGAAATATTTCCGGAGCACGAAAAGCTGCTTACACCATTGCATATACGGCGAAGCATACAAAATAAATCGTAATGATTCTATTTTATGAGGGGGACATTAATATGAAAAAAATACCGGTTACCGTACTGAGCGGTTATCTTGGCGCGGGAAAAACAACATTGCTGAACAGCATTCTGCAAAATCGTGAAGGCTTAAAAATAGCGGTCATCGTCAACGATATGAGTGAGGTGAACATTGATGCAGGCTTGGTTAAACAGGAAGGAGGCCTTTCCAGAACAGATGAAAAGCTTGTGGAAATGTCAAACGGCTGTATTTGCTGCACGCTTCGTGAAGACTTATTAATTGAAGTCGAGAAGCTGGCAAAAGACGGACGGTTTGATTATATCGTCATCGAATCGACAGGAATTAGTGAACCAATCCCGGTGGCTCAGACTTTTTCTTATATCGATGAAGAGATGGGGATCGACCTAACAAAATTCTGTCAGCTGGATACGATGGTGACAGTGGTTGATGCCAACCGTTTTTGGCATGATTATCAGTCAGGCGATAGTCTTCTGGATCGCAAAGAAGCGTTGGGGGAAGAGGATGAAAGAGACATTGCCGACCTCTTGATCGATCAAATCGAGTTTTGTGATGTTCTGATCTTGAATAAATGTGACTTGGTCAGTGAGCAAGAGCTTGAACAGCTTGAAAAAGTGCTTCGCACACTGCAGCCAAGAGCCAAATTCATTCGTTCCGTCAAAGGAAATGTAAAACCTCAAGAAATTTTGCATACAGGGTTATTTAACTTCGAGGAAGCGAGCGGGTCAGCCGGCTGGATTCAAGAACTGACAGCAGGCCATACGGAACACACCCCGGAAACAGAAGAATACGGCATCTCTTCATTTGTGTATAAAAGACGCCTGCCGTTTCATTCTACACGGTTTTATCATTGGATGGATCAAATGCCAAAAAATGTGGTTCGTGCCAAAGGAATTGTCTGGTGCGCCTCGCATAACAATCTCGCTTTGCTGATGTCGCAAGCAGGTCCGTCGGTTACAATTGAGCCTGTTTCGTATTGGGTGGCGGCGCTGCCGAAGCTTGAGCAGGAGCAAGTCAGACAGCAGGAGCCGGAAATCTTGGAGGAGTGGGATCCGGAATTCGGCGACCGTCTGACGCAGCTGGTGGTTATCGGAACAGATTTGGATGATGAAGCGATCACGAAAGAGCTTGATCAATGCCTGCTGACAGAGTATGAATTTGATTCCGACTGGTCGCTGTTTGAGGATCCGTTCAAGTGGAAGCTGAATCAATAGGAAAAAAGCCGTCTCCAGAGGGACTGACCCCCGTTTTTGAGACAGGGATCAAAACACCTTTTAAACAGCCAATTGTCGATAGTTTATCGGTGATTGGTTGTTTAGTTTCGTTTGAATACGAATATTGTTATAATAATGAATGTA